>NZ_JBDJNT010000020.1:0-70619 GCF_039674525.1 Stenotrophomonas sp. TWI377 | reverse complement strand
TAGCCCGCCGCTTTTGTCTCTTTTTCGGGAGTGCCCGCTCCCGCCCCCCCCCCACGACCGGTCTGGTCAGCGTGCGGCCGCCGCGGCCTTGCGCCGCTTGCGACGGCGCCACAGCGCCACGACCACGGCACCGACCGCCCAGACCACCACGCCGACCGGCACCAAGGCGGCGATCGCGCGGATCACGAAGGCGATGCTGGTGGTGAAGATCGCCCCGAACTCACTGAACGCCTTGCCGATTTCGCTGCGGCTGCGCTGCCCGGCCGGGCCTTCGAAGTGCATCGTCACCAGCTGGGTGTCGATCCGCCGGCGTTGCTGTGCCGCGTCCTTGTTGGCCTGCTCCAGCCCCGCCTCGATCTCCGCCATGCGCTGCGAGACCGCCAACAGGTCGGCCACCTTCATGTCACTGCGCTGCTGATACGCCTGCAGCTGCGCGTGTTCTTTCTGCAACCGCGTCTGGGTCAGCGCGGTATCGGCCACCTGCTGGGCCAGATCTTCGGCATGCGTGTTGCGCGAGGCCACATCGCCGCCTTCACCAGCCAGGGCGATGATCGGTTCCACGCCCTTGGGCGCGATGCGCACGCGGATGGAGCCGGAGCGGGTTTCACCGCCTTCCTCGCCTACCTGCAGCACGGCACAGTCCCCGAACCGGTTGCTCTGGCAGGCCGCGGACACGGCCTTGACCCGCTCACTGATGCGCTTGGCATCCAGCTGGATGCGGATGTCGTGTTCATACGCCAGGAACGCGCCCTCGGGGGACGCCACGGCCCCGGCGGCCGCATCGGCGGCGTAGTTCGGCCCGCTGCGGCCACAGGCCACCAGGACCAACAACAGCATCCCTGCCAGCCCGGCGCGGGCCCGTCCTTTCCACTCGGTCACAGTGCAGCTCCATCAAAAGCGGTGATCTTCACGGCGCATGGTAATCCAATGGCACGGGGACAACGGCGGCCATCGGCCCTATGCTCGGGGATTGTCCCCAGTACAGGAACACCGATGCGCCAGCATCTGCTTGCCCTCGCCCTGATCGCCGCCCTTGGTGGCTGCCAGCAGGCCGACTCCCCGACGCCCACCACCGGCACCGAAGCGGCCATCCCGGCTGGCGATGCCGCGGTCGATGCGGCCTTCGCCGATCTGTCCAAGCGCGCCCTCGACACCTGGATGCAGCTGTCCCCGATCAGCGCCACGCAGATCGGCGACCACCGCTACGACAGCGAGATCGACGACCTGAGCGCGGCCGGCCAGCAGAAGGTGCTGACCGCATACAAGGCACTGCTGGGCGATCTGGACAAGATCGACGTCAGCAAGCTCTCGCGCGAGAACCAGGTGGATGCGGCGATCCTGCGCAACCAGCTGCAGTCCGAGGTCTGGACCGCGGAAGTGCTGCAGTCGCCCAAGTGGGACCCGCAGATGTACAACGGCATGGCCGGCAGCGCGCTCTACGGCCTGATGGCGCGTGAGTTCGCCCCGCTGCCCGACCGCCTGAAGTCGGCGACCGCGCGCATGGAGAAGCTGCCGCAGATCTTCGCCCAGGCCCGCGAGAACCTGGACCCGGCCCGCGTGCCGAAGATCCATGCCGAAACGGTGGCCAAACAGAACCGCGGCATCCTGAGCATCGTCGATACCTTCATCACCCCGCACATCGGTGAGCTGCCGGCCGAGGACCAGAAGCGCCTGCAGGCCGCGATCGAGGGCTTGAAGAAGGCTGTCGACGAGCAGCAGACCTGGCTGGACAAGACCCTGGTGCCGAACGCCAAGGGGGACTTCCGCATCGGTGCGGACCTGTACGACCAGAAGCTGAAGTTCGCGCTGAACTCCTCGCTCTCGCGCGCCGAGATCGGCGAGCGCGCGCGTGCCGAGCTCAAGCGTGTGCGCCAGGACATGTACGGCATCGCGCAGACCGTGCTCAAGGACAAGCCGGGCGCGCCGGCGCTGCCGGCCAACCCGAGCGATGAGCAGCAGCAGGCCGCGATCGAAGCCGCGCTGGAGCTGGCCTATGCCGACAAGCCGGCCCGCGACAAGGTGGTTGACGACGCCAAGGCCGCGCTGGAGCAGTCCACCGAGTTCGTGCGCAAGCATGACCTGATGACCCTGCCCGATTCGCCGGTCGACATCATCCTGATGCCGGAATTCCAGCGTGGCGTGGCCGTGGCCTATTGCGACTCGCCGGGCCCGCTCGACAAGAACCTGAAGACCTTCTATGCGGTCTCGCCGATCCCGGACGACTGGACGGACAAGCAGGTCGACTCGTTCCTGCGCGAATACAACAGCCGCATGATCCACCTGCTGAGCATCCACGAAGGCACCCCGGGCCATTACCTGGAAGGCTGGCACTCGGGCAAGTTCCCCTCCACGCTGCGTGCGGTGCTGCGTTCGGGCCTGTTCGCCGAAGGCTGGGCGGTCTACACCGAGCGGATGATGCAGGAGCAGGGTTACCTGGACAACGATCCGCTGTTCCACCTGGTGCAGCTGAAGTTCTACCTGCGCACCATCTCCAACGCGATCCTGGATCAGGGCGTGCACGTGGACAACTGGACGCGTGAGCAGGCGATGCACCTGATGACCCACGATGCCTTCCAGCAGGAAAGCGAAGCCTCGGGCAAGTGGGTGCGTGCGCAGCTGACCTCCGCGCAGCTGCCGACCTACTTCGTCGGCGCGCAGGAACACTTCGATACCCGCAAGGCCGTGCAGGACAAGCAGGGCGCGAAGTTCAACCTGAAGGCGTACCACGATCAGATGCTGTCCTACGGCGCCCCGCCGGTGCGCTTCGCGCGCCAGCTGATGCTGGACCAGCCGATCGAGTAAACCCGCCTGGTTCCTCGTCAGACAGGCAACGGCCCGGTGCGAACCGGGCCGTTTTTTTGTGGGGTTTCGTAGAGCCGGGTTCTACCCGGCTGCCTGCGCCACGCAACAGCAGGAGCAGCCGGGTAGAACCCGGCTCTACGCGGGAAGCAGCCGACTGACCGTCGGCTCTACCCCCCGGCAGCGTCGGCACCGGTTAGGCATCGGCGGCGACGAAGCCCCCGGTCTGCCGCGCCCACAGCCGCGCATACAACCCGCCCGCCGCGATCAGCTCGGCGTGCGTGCCGGTCTCCACGATGCGGCCCTGATCCATCACCACCAGCCGGTCCATGCGCGCGATGGTGGACAGGCGGTGCGCGATCGCGATCACCGTCTTGCCGGTCATCAATTCGTCCAGGTTGTCCTGGATCGCCGCTTCCACTTCCGAATCCAGCGCCGAGGTTGCTTCGTCCAGCACCAGGATCGGGGCGTCCTTGAGCAGCACCCGCGCGATCGCGATGCGCTGGCGCTGGCCGCCGGACAGTTTCACCCCGCGCTCGCCGACGTGCGCGTCGTAAGCACGGCGCCCTTCCCCATCGACCAGCGTATCGATGAAGGCCGAGGCGCGTGCCTTGGCCACGGCGGCATGCAGCTGCGCCTCGGTTGCATCCGGACGCCCGTACAGCAGGTTGTCGCGGATCGAGCGGTGCAGCAGCGAGGTGTCCTGGGTGACCACGCCGATCTGCCGGCGCAGGCTCTCCTGGGTGACACCCGCGATGTCCTGGCCGTCGATGCGGATCTGCCCGCTCTCCAGGTCGTACAGACGCAGCAGCACGTTGACCAGGGTCGACTTGCCGGCACCCGAGGGCCCCACCAGGCCGATCTTCTCACCGGGTTTCACCTGCAGGTCCAACCCGGCGATCACGCCCCCGCGTTTGCCGTAATGGAAATGGATGTGATCGAAATGCACGGCGCCCTGGCTGACCACCAACGGCACGGCGTCGATACGGTCCTGCACGGTCAGCGGCTGGGAGATGGTGGTGATGCCGTCCTGCACCGTGCCGATATCTTCGAAGATGCCGTTGATGGTCCACATGATCCAGCCGGACATGTTGTGGATGCGGATCACCAGGCCGGTGGCCAGGGTGATTGCGCCGACGGTGATGTGGCCGCCGTTCCACAGCCACAGCGCCAGGCCGCAGGTGCCCACGATCAGGAAGCCGTTGACGATGGCGATGGTGACTTCCAGCCCGGTGGTGACCCGGGTCTGGCCACGGTGCTTGGTGGCCAGTTCGTCGATCGCCTCGGCCACGTAGGCCTGCTCGCGCCCGCCATGGGCGAACAGCTTCAGCGTGGGCACGTTGGTGTAGCCATCCACAATGCGGCCCATCGCTTTGGAGCGTGCTTCGGAGGCGATCCACGCGCGCTCTTTGGCCCGCGGCACGAAGTACCACATGATCACCGCGTAGCCGGCCATCCACAGCCCCAACGGAATCATCAGCCGCCAGTCGGCCTGCGCGAACAGGTACAGCGCAGTGCCGGTGTAGACGATGATGTACCAGAGCGAATCGACCATCTGCACGGCCGATTCACGCAGCGACGTCCCCGTCTGCATGACCCGATTGGCCATGCTGCCGGCGAAATCGTTCTGGAAGAAGCTCAGGCTCTGCCGCACCACATAGTTGTGCATCAACCAGCGCGAGCGGTTGCTCAGCCCCGGTACGATCGCCTGGTTCACCAGCAGGCTGTGCAACGACACCAGCAGCGGGCGCGCGATCAGGGTGATGCCGGCCATCCACATCAGCGTGTTGGCATGCCGCGCAAAGAAATCGCTGCCGGGCTGCTCGGCGACCATGTCCACGATGCGGCCAAGGAAATCGAACATCGCCACTTCGACCAGCGCCAACAGCAGGCCGGCGATCAACGTGGCCAGCAGCACCGGCCACACCGGGCGCAGATAGTGGATATAGAACGGCACCACCTTGCGCGGTGGCATGCGCGCATCGATCGGCGGGAAAACCGGAATCAGCGATTCGAACCAGCGGAACATCGCAGTGCACCAAAAACAAAACAGGCCGCGATTATCCCACCGCGGCCTGTCCTTTTACTCTCACCTCCATCACACGCCGGCGACGGGGTTCAGCCCTTGGCCTCGGGCGCGATCGGTGTCAGCAGCAGGTCCTGGAAATCGAAACTGAAATCGGTCAGCGAGGACGCCGCCTGCATGCGGACCTCACGGACGTTGCCGTCCGGATCCAGACTGAAATTCACGAAGGCGTCGGCATTGAGTGACCGGTCGTCCCAGCGCACCAGGAAGGTATCGTGCTGCCAATGTTCCAGCGTGCCGATCAACTGCGCGGTCTTGCCGAAGCGCAGGCGCAGCTTGCCGCCCTGCTGCTCAACGAATACATCGCCGTACCATGCGTCGCGGTAGCCCCCTGCGTAGCGCGCCAGTGGCAGCGACGGCTTGGATCTCGCATCACGTGCGGCCTGGTGCTTGGCCCAGCCTTCGTCTGCTTTCTCCTGTGACTTGGCAACGGCAGCGGCATACGCGGCGACCCAGTCGGTGGCCGGGGCCTGCAGATAGGCATCCAGCGCTTCCATCGTGATGGCATTGAAGGCCGCGCCGACTTCCTGGTTGGTGAGCACCACGATGCCCAGCTTGTGCTCCGGCACCAGGGTCACGCGCGACACCATCCCCGGCCAGCCGCCGGTATGCCAGACCAGCTTCTGGCCGCGGTAGTCGCTCAGGCTCCAGCCTTCGCCATAGCCGGCGAAGTTCGGCCGTGCGGCCGCCAGCTGCGGCACGCTCGGTTCGGGCACGACCTGAGGCGTAATCATCTGCCACATCGCCTGCTGGGTCTTGGCGGTGAACAGTGGCTGCCCGTTCTCCAGCGTGCCGTGGGCCAGCTGCACGTTCATCCAGCGCGCCATGTCGTGCACGCTGGAATAAATGCCGCCGGCGCCGGCATTGTTGGACCAGGTCAGCGGCGCGACGGTGCGCAGCTGGCTGAAATCGTACTTGGCGTGACCGACCGCGGCGTTGTCGCCGGGCTGCAGATGATCGGCGTTGTAGCGGGTGCTTTGCATGCCCACCGGGGTGAAGATGTGCTGCTGCAGGAAGTCCGCATAGGTCTGCCCGGACACCTGTTCGATCACCTGCTGGGCGACCGCGTAGAGAATGTTGTCGTAGGCATAGCGATCACGGAAACCGGCCTTCAGCGGCACCTTGCCCAGCCGCTGCACCACCTCCTTGTTGCTGTAGGAGGTGGTCGGCCAGAACAGCAGGTCGCCCGCGCCCAGGCTCAGGCCACTGCGGTGCGAGAGCAGATCGCGGATGCGCATTTCGCCGGTGACGTACGGATCGGACATGCGGAAGCCGGGCAGATGATCGATCACGCGATCCTCCATCTTCAGCTTGCCCTGCTCGGCCAGCAGATTCAGCGCGGTGGCGGTGAACGCCTTGGTGTTGGACGCGATCGCGAACAGCGTATCGGCCTGGACCGGATCCGGCTTGCCCAGCTCGCGCACCCCGTAGCCGCGCTCCATCACTACCTTGCCATCCTTGACCACCGCCACGGCGATGCCGGGGATGTCGAACTCGGCGCGGGCGCGTTCGATGGTGGCGTCCAGCCGCTGCAGTTCGGCCGGCACGGCGGCCGATGCCAAGGGTGCGCATGCGAGCAGCACGGCGCCTCCGATCCAGGATGTGTTCAAGCAGTGTCTCCGGTTGCGTGTGGCGGGGGCGTCGAGGGTGTCGATGCCCCGGTTTCGCACGATGGTAACGCGGCCCGGATCAGGCTCGCCTGTGCCAGAAGGAGGCCCGCCATGACCGCGCCCGCCGAGACCACCGCCACGATCATTCCCTGCCTGCGCTACCGCGATGCACACGCCGCGATGGCGTGGCTGCAGCGCGCGTTCGGCTTCCAGAAACAGGCGGTGTATGCCGAGGGCGATATCGTCCACCATGCCCAGATGGTGTATGGCCACGGCATGATCATGCTCGGCTCGGTCGACAACGCCAGCGAGTGGGGCCGCTACAGCGTCCACCCGGACAAGGTCGGCGGTCGGCAGACCCAGAGCGCCTGCGTGATCGTGGCCGATCCGGATGCGCACCATGCGCGCGCCGTCGCCGCGGGCGCGCAGATCGTCATGGACATCGCCGACCAACCGTATGGCGGCCGCGGCTATGCCTGCCGCGATCTGGAAGGTTACCTGTGGTGGTTCGGCAGCTACGACCCGTGGGCCGACCATGCGGGCGGCGCATGAGCACACCGCCCGGCACCATCCGCACCGGCATCGGCGGCTGGGTCTTCCCGGCATGGCGCGGCGGCACGTTCTATCCGGCCGGGCTGCCGCAACGCGAAGAACTGGCCTACGCCAGCCAACAGCTGGGCTGCATCGAGATCAACAGCACGTTCTACCGTGCGCAGAAGCCGGCCATCTATGCGCAGTGGCGCGAGCAGACGCCAGCGGGCTTCCGCTTCTCGGCCAAGGCGCCGCGCATGATCACCCAGACCCATGACCTGACCACCGTTGGTGAACGCGCCGAGCGCTTCATCGAGGGCATCAGCGTGCTGGAGGACCGGCTGGGGCCGCTGATCTGGCAGTTCGGCGACAGCCATCCCGCCGGTGCGGACGAATTCGAGCAGTTCCTGGGCATGCTCCCGCGCAAGATCGACGGTCGGCTTCTGCAGCATGCACTGGAGATACGCAATCCTGCCGCATGGACGCCGGCGCTGTTGGCCGCTGCCCGCGCCCACGGTGCAGCGCTGGTATTCAGTGGCTCGGATGAGTACCCCAGCTTTGCCGACCCGACCGCGGGGTTCATCTATGCGCGGCTGATGCGATCGCGCGCCAACCTGCGCGCCGGCTACCCGGCCAGGGCCATGGAGCAATGGTGCCTGCGTGCGATGCGCTGGGCCCGCGGCGAAGACAATCCGGACCTTCCCCACCTTTGCGCCGAACGCCCCGCGCAGCCACCGCGCGAGGTATATGTGCTGTTCATCGGTGCGGCCAAACAGCGCAATCCCGGCGCGGCGATGGCGCTGCGCGATCAGCTGCAGCTGCTCGGCGGCAGCTGATGCGTTAGCGGTTCCGGCGGCGCGCCGCCAAGGCACCATCCAGCCACCACAGCAGCGCACCGCACACGACGAACACCACTGCCACGGACAGCGCATTGCGCGCAACCAGCGCGATGCCCAGCGCGCCCAGGTCCAGGAAGGGATACGGGTACTGCCCACTGAGCCGCCCGACCAGCAGGGCCCAGCCGAGGTAGACCGTCGGCAACGCCAGTGTGCTGAGCAACCCACGCCGATGCAGGCCGCCATGCGGCCCGGCCAGCCAGCCAAGCAGATACAGCACGGGCACCGCGTAATGCAGGCCGGCATCGGCCCACCATTGCGCGCCCTGCGGGTGCCACAGCGGACGCAGGATGATCACGTAGATCAACCCGGTGATGCCGATGAACAGCGCCACCGCCGCGCGCGGGACCGGGCCGGCCAGCCCTTCACGGCGGCCCCGGGCCAGTGCCAGGCAGACCGCGGCGACGCCGATGTTGCTCAGGATGGTGAAGTAGCCCAGGTAGCGCAGCGTCGCGTCCGCAGCCACCAGGCCGGGCGTGCGCAGCAGCAGGTGGTACTGCAGCAGCAGTGCCACCACGGCGACCGCGGCGGTGAGGCCGGCCAGGGCACGCAGGGCGTGCGGCAGTCCGGCGGGGACAGGGGCGATGGGCAGGCGCGTCATCGCCGCAGAATGCCATGACCCCGCGCGGGATCGCGTGGAGGGCATCCGTCGCGGCGCGGCTTGTCGCACAATAGGCGGATGCCGATGACCGATACCCGCAGAGCCCTGCTGCAAATCCATTTCTGTGTGCTGCTGTGGGGCGTCACCGCCATCCTTGGCAAGCTGATCACCCTGCCCGCGCTGCCGCTGGTGTGGTGGCGCATGTTGCTGGTGGTGGCGATGCTGGCCCTGGTGCCGCGCGTGTGGCGCGGGCTGCGCCAGCTGTCCCCGCGGCTGGTCGCCGGTTACTGCGGTGTGGGCGCGCTGGTCGCGCTGCACTGGCTCACGTTCTATGGCGCGGTGAAGCTGGCCAATGCCTCGGTGGCGGCGACCTGCATCGCGCTGGCGCCGGTGTTCACCGCGGTGATCGAACCCTGGGTGGCCAAGCGCCCCTTCCAGTTCCGTGAGCTGGCCTTCGGGATCCTGGTCCTGCCGGGCGTCGCGCTGGTGGTGGGCGGCGTGCCCGATGGCATGCGCCTGGGCGTCCTGATCGGCGCGCTCTCGGCGCTGCTGGTGGCGATCTTCGGCTCACTCAACAAGCGCCTGGTCAGTCATGCCGACCCGCTCACCGTGACCGCGCTGGAACTCGGTGCGGGCACGCTGACCCTGACCCTGCTGGCGCCGGTACTTCCCTTCCTGCTGCCGGCCCTGGCCAGCGACCTGTGGGTGATCCCGGACCTGCACGACGGCCTGCTGCTGTTGGCCCTGGCCGGGCTGTGCACGCTGCTGCCGTTCGCGCTCGCGCTGGTCGCCCTGCGCCACATCAGCGCCTACACCTCGCAGCTGGTGACCAATCTTGAGCCGGTCTACGCGATCCTGCTGGCGATGGTGCTGCTCAGCGAGCAACGGGAGCTGACCCCGCTGTTCTATGCCGGCGTGGCGATCATCGTGGGGGCGGTGTTCCTGCACCCGCTGCTCAATCGCCGCCGGAAGGTGCAGCACCCGGAACTCCTGGCGACGTCCGAGGCACGCAACATCGCCGATTGAGCGGGCGTACCGGCCAACACCCGGTACCTGCCGCGGATACGGCCCGTGCACCTCAGTCGGCGCGGATGACCCGGTTGCGCCCCTCGCCCTTGGCCCGGTACAGCGCCGCATCGGCGCGGGCCAGGGTCTGCTCGATCGCATCGCCGTGGCGGTGCGCGGCCACCCCGATGCTGATCGTCAACGGCAGGCCCAGCGGCAGATCGGCTACCGCCATGCGCAGGAAATCGCACTGCAGCTCTGCCGTGGCCAACGGCGTGTCGGGCATCAGCACCACGAACTCTTCGCCGCCATAGCGCGCCGCCAGGCCATGCCCGGCGAAATGCGCGCGCAGCAGCCGGGCCAGTTCGGCCAGCACGTGATCGCCGGTGGCATGACCGTACAGATCGTTGACGGTCTTGAAGTGGTCGATGTCGAGCAGCGCCACAGCGGTCGCGCGCGGGTGACCATCGGCATCCACCACCGCCGCCTCCAGCGCGGTGCTCATCGCGCGGCGGTTGGGCAGGCCGGTGAGCGGGTCGGTGCGGCTCTGTTCGGCCAGGTCGGCGTTCTGCAGTTCCAGCAGTTCGTTGTACTCGGCCAGGCGCTGCTCGTACCAGGCGCGATCGGTCATGTGCTGCTGTATTTCATGCGCATACCGGCGCAGCTCCATCACCAGCGAAACCTGCCGCGACAGCGCCGACAGGGCATCGCGCTGGCCGGGGCTGAGCTGCCCGGGGGCGGCATCGAACACGCACAGCGTGCCCAGGGGCAGGCCGTCACTGCTCAGCAGCGGCGCGCCCGCATAAAAACGGATATGCGGCTCATCGACCACGACCGGGTTGTCGAAAAAGCGTGGGTCGGTTCGCGCATCCTCGACCACCATCACCTGGTCCGGCTGCAGGATGGCGTGACCGCAGAAGGAGATGTCCCGGCTGGTTTCCGGTGCGTCCAGCAGCTGCCGCGCCTTGAATCACTGGCGCTCCTGGTCGACCAGGGTCACCGCGCCCATGTGGGTGCCGCACAGCGCGGTGGCGATCGTGACCAGATCATCGAAGGACCGCTCGCGCGGCGTATCCAGGATCTGATACCGCTGCAGCGCCAGCAGGCGCTGTGCTTCGTTGTCCGGCTTGGACGGCTTGATCATCGTGGCAGGCGGTGGCGTGTGCCGGATCAGTCTAGCCCGGGTACGGTGTCACGGCGTGACGCACAGCATCACCAGTCCAGCTGTTTGGGCAGCAGGCCTTTGAGCTCGGCATCGGTGAGATTGCGCCACTGCCCCGGCTTGAGCGCACCGAGTTTGATGTTGTCGATGCGCACGCGGCGCAGCTGGGTGACCCGGAAACCGAACGCGGCCGCCATCAGGCGGATCTGCCGGTTCAAGCCCTGCTGCAGCGTGATCCGGAACCCGAACTTGGCCAGCTTGCTGGTCCGGCACGGCAGCGTGACCTCATCGCGGATGCGCACGCCGCGGGCCATGCCACGCAGGAACTCATCGGTGACGGCCTTGTTGACCGCGACCATGTATTCCTTCTGGTGCCCGTTCTCGGCGCGCAGGATCTGGTTGACGATGTTGCCGTTGCTGGTCAGCAGGATCAGGCCTTCGGAATCCTTGTCCAGGCGGCCGATCGGGAAGATGCGCTGCTCGTGGCCGACGAACTCCACGATGTTGCCCTTGACCGAACTTTCGGTGGTGCAGGTGATGCCCACCGGCTTGTTCAGCGCGATATAGACGTGCTTGCGGCCGCCGGCCTTCTTCGCTTCGCGCGCGCGCAGCGGCTGGCCGTCGACCAGCACCACGTCCTGTTCGCCCACCACCGCACCGGTACCGGCCGGATGGCCATTGACGGTGACGCGGCGTTCGCCGATCAGGCGGTCGGCTTCACGCCGGGAACAGAAGCCGGTGTCGGCGATATGCTTGTTGAGTCGGGTTGTCATCGGCCCATTATCGGGCAAAAGGCGGTCGCTGCTGCGTTTTTCCGCGTGCCGGCGGTTCAGGCCGGCAGCGGATCGCCGGCGGTCGTGGTGCGCTCGCCGTCATGGATCTGGTTGCGACCGTTGCGCTTGGCGCAATACATGGCGTGGTCGGCCCGGCGCAGCAGCCCGGCCAGGTCGTCACTGCCCGGCTTGAGCACGGCCAGGCCGATGCTGGCCGAGACCGTCAGGCCGGGAATGCCGAGTGTCTGGGTGACTGCGGCCACCTGCTGGCGCACCGTCTCCAACCGCGCCACGGCGGCGGCATGGCCGGCGCCGGGCAACAGCACCAGGAATTCTTCGCCGCCCATCCGGATCACATCGTCGTGATTGCGCACCGAGCCGCGCAGCGCGCGCGCCACCGCGACCAGGACCTGATCGCCGACGTCGTGGCCGAACTGATCGTTGATGTTCTTGAACAGATCGATATCCAGGAAGCCGATTGCCAGTGCATGCGGTTCCTGGCGTGCCCGTTCCAGGTATTCGGCGAGCAGGCGCAGGCCGGCGCGGCGATTGGGCAGGCCGGTCAGCATGTCGGTATCGGCGAGCTGGCGCATTTCATCGCGCTGGCGGCGCAGCCGGCCCAGCCGCAGGTTCAGGGCATAGGCGGCCATCATCAGGAACCAGGTCGCCGACAGCTGCAACGCTTCGATCCGGTATGCCACCAGCCACTGCGCATCCAGCGCATCGGCCCCGATCATGATCCACCAGGGGGCCAGCGCGGCCAGCCCCGGCAGTGCATGCGCATCGCGCTGCCACAGCCCCCACAGGCCTGCGCCGAGACACAGCGTGCAGCCCGTGAGGAAGACCCACTCCAGCAGCTCGGACACCACGGCCAAGCCGTCCGGCCCCCACAAAGGCACGGTCAGCCCCATGGCCACCAGTCCCCACAGCGCCGCATGCTGGGCCGGGCGGGAGCGCGGCCAGCGGCGATCGCCGCCGTTCAGTCGCCACAGGATGGGCAGCAGCAGCGCTTCGCTGAACGCGCTCAGCGCGACCAGCCACCACGAGGCGTGTTCGTGCACGGGCAGCCACGGCTCGGGATAGCCGCTCAAGCCCCCCAGCACCGCCTGCCACAGCACGAACACCACGCACGCGCCGACATACACCAGGAACAAGCGGTCGCGGGTGGTGACCCACCCCATCAGTGCCGACAGTGCCAGCGCGATCGCCACCGCGATGCAGGCGGCGCGCATCAGCAGCCGTGCCGTATCGTTCTGCTGCACCGGGCTCGGGGCCCCCAACTGGATGGTCGGCACCCAGCGCGGCTTGAGCGGGCGTGTCCAGGAGACCACGATCGGCTCATGGTTGCCGGCCTCGGGCACCACCACCAGCCCGACCCCTGCACGGAAGCGCGAATCACGGGTACGCGCATCGTGCATGCTGCCGCAGATCTCGCGGTCACCGTGGCTGATGCGGACCTCGCCGGTGAGCACGCCGAACACATCCACGGCCTGGGGCTTGCCCGACCAGCCGGCGGCCGGGGCCGGGATGGACAGCACTTCCTGGTGGCGTGCCAGCACATCCGGGGTGCACGCGCGCTGGGGGGTGACCGCATCGGTCGCCCCGCCCAGCAACAGGAAATCCTGCCCCACGCGCGGGGCCGCCTGCAGGCTCCAGGGCAACAGCCACAGCAGCACCAGCGCAAGCGCCATCCACCCGATTGAATACCCGCCCCCGTTGCTCACACTGCGCCCTGCCCGCCCGTGATCGCCCGCGCACACCGTGTCCGCTGTCGTCGGCGAGGATTATCGCATCATGGCGCGCCCCGCCAGGCCTCGGAGGGCCGCCCCGCGCCCACCGGCCGTATCGCCAGCTGGGTCATCCGCTCCAGCGGAATAGGCCGTTCGATCGCATACCCCTGCAGGCCCTCCACGCCCATCTGCGCCAGCTGATCGGCGACCACCGCCGATTCCACCCATTCGGCCACCACCATCATGTGCAGCTCGCGGCCGACCTCGGTGATCGCGCGCACCGCGGCGCGGTTGACCGGATCCAGGTTCATGTCGCGCACGAACACGCCGTCGATCTTGAGCATGTCCGCCGGCAGTTGCCGCAGGTAGCCGAACGAGGACAGCCCCGAGCCGAAATCGTCCAGCGCCATGCGGCAGCCACGCGCTTTCACCGCATCGATGAAGGCGCGCGCCTGGTCCAGGTTGCTGACCGCCGCGGTCTCGGTGATTTCAAAGCACAGCTTGCGCGCCAGGCCGCGGTTGCGTTCAAGCAGATCGGTGACGAAGGCCAGGAAGCTCGGCTCGGCGATCGACTGCGCGGACACGTTGACGTTGCACAGGCCCAGCTGCTGCACATGGCTCGGGCACACCTGCAGGTGCCGGAACAGCAGCGACAGCACATGCCGGTCCAGTGCCATGCCCATGCCGTATCGCTCCACCGCGCCCATGAACTCGGCCGGCCCCTGCAACGCGCCTTCCGGGCTGCGCATGCGCACCAGAACTTCGTAATGCAGGAACTCCGGATCGCCGACCCGCTCGATACGCTGGGCATACAACAGCATGCGGTTCTCGGCCATCGCGCTGGAAACATGGGCCAACCGCTCCGCTTCGCGCCGCCGCTCATCCAGCGCCATGCGGCTCTCGTTGTAGCAGTGCACCCGGTTGCGACCGGCTTCCTTGGCCGCGTAGCAGGCACTATCGGCGGCGCTCATCAACCAGTTCACATCCGGCGCATCCGGGCTGATCTCAACGACCCCGATGCTGCAGCTCACCCGGGGTGCGCCGTCGCCCTGCTGGATGCTGACCTGGCCAAGCGTGCGCACCACCCGCTGCAGCACCTGCTTGGCTTCATCCTGCCCGGCATTGGCCAGGAACAGGGCGAACTCGTCGCCTCCCAGGCGGCCGACCCAGTCGCCATCGCGCACCGCCCCCACCAGGTAATCGGCGAAGCTGCGCAGCAGCTGATCGCCAGCAGCATGGCCGAGCCCGTCGTTGACCAGCTTGAAGTAGTCCAGATCGATGTAGCACAGCGAGTGGGTGCCGCCCGCGGCCCGTACCGCCACCAGCGCCTGTTCGAGCAGCCGCTCGATCTCGCGGCGGTTGATCAGCCCGGTCAGCGGGTCGTGACTGGCGTGGTGCTCCACCTCGCGTGCCAGGGCATGGTTCTGCGAAACATCTTCCACCAGCGCGAACACCGCCGGCGCCCGCGCCCGGGTGTGCACCACGGTACCGCTCCAGCGCCCCCACATCAGGTTGCCGTCGGCACGCAGGAAGCGCAGCTCACCGGGGCGCAGCTGCCGCGGCCAGTCGATCCGGCCGTGCTCGTCCAGGACCAGCTCGCCCTCCACCAGCAGATCGGCCAGCGACAGACTGAGCAGCGCTTCGCGGCGTTGGCCGAGGATATCGGCCATTGCCTGGTTGGCCTCCATGATGCCGCCGTCCTCATCCAGCTTGAGCATGCCCACCGTGGCCTGGTAGAACGCGGCCCGGAACCGGCTCTCCTGTTCGGTCAGGTCATTGCGCACGCGCCGCGCCAGCAGCACGGCGACCAGGGTGATCGCCAGCACCGACAGCCCGCCGACGATGAAGGTCGTCATGCGCACCATCGCCGCGGTGTGCAGCAACGCGCTGGAGAACGCACGCGCCTGGTTCTGCATCCCCACATCCAGCGCCTGCACCCGGCGCAGCAGGGCCTGCTGCGCCGCCGGTGTCAGTGTGCCGGCGGCATGCCCGGCCTGGACCCGGTCGGTGATGGCCACCAGTTGCAGCAGATCGTTATCGGTGTCGCGCCACAGCCGTACCGCATCGCGGAAATACGGCTGATCGCGCAGGTAGCGATACGAGAGGATCAAACGGTTGATGTCGCCACGGGCGTTGCCGCCCTCAATGAAGCCCTGGCGTGCTGCGGCGATGTCCGGGTCGGCCTGCTCGAGGGCACGGCGGGCGGTGAGATCGCCCAGCGGCACCCGCAGCGCCTGCCGGGTTGCGCCCAGGTCAACAGCATCCCCCGAGGCGATGTACCGCGACAGCGCGTGAGTGGCCTGCTGCTGGCCACGCGACCAGTGGCTCTGGCCCATGATCCACGCCGTGGAGGCCGCCTGCAGCTCCTGGATCAACGCGGAAATCCCGACCAGGCCGATGGCCATGCCGGTCAACAACACGAAGCGCAGGGTCAGGCCCCGCATCGAACACGGTATCGCGGTCCTGCCACTCTCCCTGCGACCTCCAGACATCGCCGATCCCCCCGGGGCTGCGGATGTGGAAACTCATTCCATTGGAGCATGGTCCAATCCGCAGGCTAGGGCCAGCACTGTTGAGACGGTGCGAAACCGGTCGACCGGGACGCGGAGGCCGGATACGACGACGCCAGCCCGGAGGCTGGCGTCGCGTTGATCACCCTGGGGCGATCAGAAGTTGCGCGGACCGCGCGGCTTGAAGCCGTCACGACGCGGCGGGCGGTCGTTGCCGCCCGGGCCGCTGCGCGGGCCACCCGGACCGCCCGGACCACGCGGCTTGCCACCGAACTTCGGCTTGAAGGCCGGACGCGCCGACGGGGTCAGGTCTTCACCCGGCTCGACCTTGCGCATCTGAAGCTGCTGGCCCGAGACCCACACCTTCTTCAGGTGGGTCAGCAGGTCCTGCGGCATTTCGGCCGGCAGGTCCAGCACCGAGAAGTCGTCGTGGATGTCGATGCGGCCGATGAAACGGCTTTCCAGGCCGGCTTCGTTGGCGATCGCGCCGACGATGTTGCCCGGCTTCACGCCGTGGACGTGGCCCACTTCGATACGGAAGGTTTCCATGCCCGGCTCGGCGGCACCGCGCGGGGCGATGTCACGGCGCGGGGCGCGCTCGACGCCGCCTTCGCTGTTGCCGAAGTCGCCTTCCGGACGCGGCGGACGCGGGCCACGGTCGTCTTCACGGCGCGGACCACGCTCGAAGCGCGGCTCGAAACGGGCCGGACGCTCGCCACGGTCGTTGCTGCGCTCGTTGCGCTGATGCGGGGCACGCTCTTCACGGGCACCACGGACCGGCGGGGTCAGCAGGAACGGCGAATCACCCTGCAGCAGCTTGGCCAGCGCGGCGGCGATCTCGATCGCCGGCACGTTCTTCTCGCCTTCCAGGCGCTGCAGCAGGTCGCGGTAGAACTCGGTGCCACCGGCATCGAGCACATCGCTGATGCGGCTCATGAACTTGGTGATGCGGGTGTCGTTGACCGCGTCCACGCTCGGCAGCTGCATCTCTTCGATCGGCTGGCGGGTGGCGCGCTCGATGGCCCGCAGCATGCCCTTTTCGCGCGGGGTGGCGAACAGGATCGCATCACCGGTGCGGCCGGCACGGCCGGTACGGCCGATGCGGTGCACGTAGCTTTCGGTGTCGTACGGGATGTCGTAGTTCAGCACGTGGCTGATGCGCTCCACGTCCAGACCACGGGCGGCCACGTCGGTGGCGACCAGGATGTCCAGCTTGCCTTCCTTCAGCATGCCGATGGTGCGCTCGCGCTGGGCCTGCTGCATGTCGCCGTTGATGGCGGCCGCGGCCAGGCCGCGTGCCTGCAGCTTCTCGGCCAGCTCTTCGGTGGCTGCCTTGGTACGCGAGAAGATGATCATCGCGTCGAACGGTTCCACTTCCAGGATGCGGGTCAGCGCGTCCAGCTTGTGCATGCCGCTCACCCACCAGTAACGCTGGCGGATGTTGGCCGAGGTGGTCGTCTTGCTGACGATGGTCACTTCGGCCGGGTTCTTCAGGTAGGTCTGCGCGATGCGGCGGATCTGCGACGGCATGGTGGCCGAGAACAGGGCGACCTGACGGGTCTCCGGCAGCTTCTTCAGCACGGCTTCGACGTCGTCGATGAAGCCCATGCGCAGCATTTCATCGGCTTCGTCCAGCACCAGCGTCTTCAGCTCGGACAGGTCCAGGGTCCCGCGCTCGAGATGATCGATCACGCGGCCCGGGGTGCCGACGATGACGTGCACGCCACGGCGCAGGGCCGACAACTGCTGGCCATAGGGCTGGCCGCCGTACACCGGCAGCACGCGGAAGCCGGGAATGCCGGAGGAATAGGTCTGGAACGCCTCGGCGACCTGGATGGCCAGTTCGCGGGTCGGCGCCAGCACCAGCACCTGCGGCTTGGTCTGGTTGAAATCGAGGTTGGACAGCACCGGCAGCGCGAAGGCGGCGGTCTTGCCGGTACCGGTCTGGGCCTGGCCGAGCACGTCACGGCCTTCCAGCATGGCCGGAATGGTGGCGGCCTGGATCGGCGACGGGGTTTCGTAACCGACAGTGGCGACGGCCTGCATCACAGCGTCGGACAGGCCGAGATCTGCGAACAGCAGCGGCGCGGGGGATTCTTGGGACATGGGAAACTCCGAAACACCGCCGTTTTGGAAGGCAGTGAGATAAAAAAGGGGAATGGTCCGCGCTTTGGGCGCCCTTTCTTATCGCGTGCCCTGGCGCTGCTCGGTCGGAGGAGAATTCACTCACTCAGGGGGCGATGATACCGCATCGTTCCTGAACAACGTATACAGATTCCGGGATGGATCCCGTTGCCCCGCCTGCTGGCGCACAATACGCGCCCTTTCACGGCCCGGTCCCACGTCCGCGCCTCTTCCCAGGATACCCGCTCCATGCAGACCCTCGAATTTGAACTGGACCGCGACTACGTCGAGCTCAAGCAACTGCTCAAGCTGGCCGACCTGGTCACCAGCGGCGGCGAGGCCAAGACCGTGATCGGCGACGGCCAGGTCCTGGTCGACGGCGAGGTCGAGCTGCGCAAGGCATGCAAGATCCGCGCGGGCCAGCAGGTGCAGTTCGCCGACACCGTCATTCACGTGATCGCCGACAGCGACGCGCCCTGACCCTGTGTGACGACCAACGGTCATCACCTACCGGTGAGGTGGGCCGCGATCAGCTGGCGGAACGGGGCCACCCCGTGCGCCAGCCGCAGTCCGGCCCGGCGCAGCAGCCGCGCCGGCAGACGGTCATCGGTGTACAGCGAAGCGATCGCATTGGTCGCCTCGTAAAGCGGCCGCGAGGCCAGCCGGTGCCCGCGCTCGTAAGCGGCCAGCCCGGCGGGTGCGGCGATGTCGCGTCCCTGCCCGGCGGCCTTGCGCAGGCGCCCGGCCAGGCGATGCTGGCTCTGCAACCCCAGATTGAAGCCATGCGCGGTGACCGGATGCATGCCGACAGCGGCATCGCCGATCAACGCACAGCGATCGCCGGCGAACGCGTTGGCATACACCCCCACGAGGGGATAGGCCACCGGCGTGGCCACCGGCCGCATCGCGCCCAGCCGATGCTCGAAAAAGCCACTGAGGCTGCGGCCGAAATCGGCCTCGTCCTGGGCCATCAAGGCCGCGATCTGCCGCGGCGGCAGCGTGATGACGGCCGAGGCCTGGTCGCCATTGAGCGGCAGCAGGGCCATGGTGCGGCCATAGCCGAACCACTCCCAGGCGGTGTGCTGGTGCGGCACCTCGATCTGCATGCGGCAGACCAGCATCGATTTGCCGAAGTCACGCAGCTGCGCGCCGATCCCCAGCAGGCGGCGGGTGGAGGAGAAGCGGCTGTCGGCAGCCACCACCAGCCGCGCGGCCAGCTGGCGGCCATCGGCCAGGGTCACCACGCTGTGGGCCGGACCCGGGCTCACGGCCGTGACGCTGGCCTGGTCCAGGATCTCCAGACCGGCCTGGCCCTGCACGCTCTGCCAGGCGGCGCGGCGGATCAGATGGTTGGGCACCAGCCAACCGAGGTCGTCACCGGTGCGCTGGTCCGCGGCGAAGGTCAGCGCGAACGGCGAGCCGCCGTCCATCACCTTGGCATCGCGCAGTGGGGAAATCTCGGCGGGATCCAGCTGCGCCCACAGGCCCAGCGATACCAGGATCTGGCGGGAGGCATGGGTCAGCGCGATCTCGCGGCCGTCGAACGCGGCCTGCGCCAACGCGGCACGCGGCTGCTGTTCGATCAGGGTGACGCTCAGGCCGGTATCGGCCAGCGCGCGCGCGAAGCACAGCCCGGTCGGGCCGGCGCCCACCACCACCACATCCACTGACTGCATGATCCCATCCTGCCGTTACGTGTCCATCGCAGCTTAACGCCGCAGCGCCGGCGCCGTCCTTGATCTGGATCAGGCGCGCCAGCGCGGGTTCACAGCAGCGCCCACAGCAGCATCACGATGCCCAGCAGCGATACCAGCCACACCAGGCTGCGCACATACGGCACGCCGGCGGCGTACAGCGGCAGATAGATCAGTCGTGCCCAGAAGTACAGTTGCACGGCCACGGCCGTCATCCCGTCCTGGCGCTGGGTCAGCACCACCGCCAGCACCGCGGCGGCGAAGAAGGGGAAGGTTTCCATGAAGTTGCTCTGCGCCCGCTGCAGGCGCCCGGCCAACGGGCTCGGCGGCGGCATCGGCTGATCGCGCGCCGACGCATTCCAGCCGATCCCGCGCTCACGGGTGATCAGGGTGGAAGGCGCAAACACGTGCACGAGGCCGAGCAGCATCGACCACACCAGCATCTGGATCTCGATACTCATCTGTGCAGGCTCCGGCAATCAGGGGGTGGCGGCACGCACGCTGTAACCGGCCAGTCGCCAGATGCGGTCTTCATCGAACCGGAAGGAGACCAGTTCGCGCACCGGTTGGGCACTGTTGGCAAAGCGCGTGGGGAAACTGACGTTGATGTACAGGCCCTCCGGGACGGTCGCGCCGGCGGCGTACTTGACCCGGGTGACCACTGGCTGGCCGCGCGAGGCCAGCGCGCCAAGGCGCTGACGATCGGCGGTGAGCTGGCTGACGAAGGCCTGCTCGGTGACCGATTTCTTCGCCACGGCGGAGGCGCCTTTCCAGGCCTCGCCCGCACGGTTGGCATCGATCAGATGGGCGACCTGCAGTGCGGCCGCGCTCATCTCCGCATCCTGCTTCTGTACCTGCGCCTGCTGCGCCGGGCTCAATGCCGGGCGTGCCGAAGGAGCGGCGGCCGGCGCGGCAGCGGGCGCGGGGCGCGCCGGAGCCGGTGCAGGCGTGGCCGGCGGCGGAGGCGTCTGGGCCAGCGCGGCGAAAGGCAGCAGAGCGGACAACAGCAGCAGCGGAACACGCATCAGGACACCGTTGGCTGGAAGGAACTGCCTGCCAGTCTACGGGATGGACGTGAGTCCTCCGTCAGTTGCGCTCGGCCGCCTCGGGCGGTGCGGGGCGAGCATCGCCGAGGGTCTGCTCCACCGTCTCCGGCCGACCCGGTGCCGTCGTGTCCGGCAGCAGCGTGGAGACATCGATCTCCGACAGCGGGCTCTCGTCCGGGCAGGTCTCATCCGGGAAGCCGAAGCGCTGCTTCAGTGCCTGGCCACAGCTGTTGACGGCCTCCAGTTCACTGCCTTCGCGCTTGCACTCCTGATCGAAAGCGACCAGGAACGCATCCTTGCGGCGGACAAACGCATCGCCGCATTTGCGCATCTGCTTGATCCGTTCCAGGTCATCCTGCACCGCGTTGGTGCCATCCAGCCCGAACTGACGCAGCTCCTCGGCGGTGAGCAGGCGCAGGCTGCGGTTGGGCACCGTCATCATCAGGTCGGCCACGCCCACGGCCACGCCGTTGCGCTGCAGGTAATCCTTGACGTTGTCGTAGACCTCATGGAGTTCGCGGTTGAGCTCGGCGCGCGAGGTGGCCTTGGAGCTGATCCGCATCATCCGGTGGATGCCGACCTTGCCCGATACCAGCCGGTTGTCGCCGGCGGCCAGCACGAACACGCAGGCGCTGTGGCAGACCGAGCCTTCGCGCACCCAGATCGTCCAGTTGGATTCGCCAATGCGATCCCCCGCCACGATGGCGGCTTCGACCTGGCCACCACTCGAATCCAGATCCAGAATGCGGCGGGAAATACGCTGGGCATCGGCGACCACGGCCAGCCGCGCGACCAGCTCGGAGAAACCGGGATTGATCTTGCCCACATAGCGCACGCGCAGCAGGCCACGTTCGGCGCACGGCTGCAGGGCGGCATCGATACTGGGCCTGTCCAATGCCTCCAGCGGCGCGCCATCGCCCGCATCACCGGCGTAGTCGGTATCGCAGCTGATCCATGCCTTGCCGTTTTCCAGGGCTGCTTCCGGCCAGTTCATATCACCGCGCTTGGGCGCGGGCGGCGGCGGTGGCGGCGCGTCGGCAGCGTTGATCGAGACCATGTGGTCGCCATCGGCGGTCTGTGCCCGCACGGCCTTGTCGGCGGCAGTGACATTGCCCGGGTTTTCCAGCTGGCTGCAACCGGCCAGACCCAGGCACAACAACGGCAACCACCACGACTTGAGCAACATGGACAACCCGGAATCCTTGCGAGGGGGAATGCGCGGCAAAACCAGCGCAGATGCACAGTCTAGTGCGCGACCGGCGCGGCGCGGCAACCTGTCCTGAACCGGGCGACCCGGGGCTGGCATTGGCGTCCGAAAATGGCGAGCCAGCGCTGCTCACCGGGCATAGACTGGCCCCCATGGAGACCGCCCTGCCCCTGGACCACGCCGCCTGCGAAAGCGCCCGCCTTGCCCGCGATGCGCGCTTTGACGGGGTGTTCTTCACTGCCGTGCGCAGTACCGGCATCTACTGCCGACCGGTCTGCCCGGCACCGGCGCCGAAGCCGTCCAACGTCACTTACTACCCCACGGCTGCCGCCGCCGCAGCGGCCGGGTTCCGCCCCTGCCTGCGCTGCCGCCCCGAGTTGGCCCCCGAGGCGCAGGACGCACTCAACAATGAAACGCTGCAGCGCGCGCTCGCCCTGATTCACGATGGCTATCTGCAGGACCAGCCGGTGGCCGATCTGGCCACGCATGTCGGCTTGAGCGCCCGCCAGCTGCAGCGCCTGTTCGTGGCCCGGCTCGGTGCGGCGCCGGCGCAGATCCACGCGACCCGCCGGCTGTTGTTGGCCAAGCAACTGCTCACCGAAACTGCATTGCCGGTCACCGATGTCGCGATGGCCTCGGGCTACAACAGCCTGCGCCGTTTCAACGCAGCCTTTGTGGACGGCTGCGGCATGCCCCCGACCGCGATCCGCCGCCAGCGCGGTGCGCTGACCGAGGGCGCGCTGACCCTGCGCCTGGGCTACCGTCCGCCACTGGATTTCACCGCGATGCTCGGTTTCCTGCGCCGCCGTGCGATTCCCGGCATCGAGCAGATCGACACGGACAGCTACCAGCGCGTGATCGGGCCGCCCGAGCGCCCCTCACTGCTGCGCGTGACCGCCGATCCACGGCGCCCGGAGCTGTTGCTGCACCTGGGCCAGATCGATCCGCGTGCGATTCCGGGCATCGTGCGCCGCGTACGCCGCATCTTCGATCTCGATGCCGACCTGCGCATGGTGCACGCCACGCTCGCGCAGGAACCATTGCTGGCGACGGGTATCGCACAACGCCCCGGGCTGCGCGTACCCGGCGGCTGGGATGGGTTTGAAGTGGCCGTGCGCGCCGTGCTCGGCCAACAGGTCAGCGTGGCGGCCGCCGCCACACTGGCGCGCAGGGTGGTGGATCGCTTCGGCGCCACCCTCGAAGGCATGCCGGCAGGACTGGACCGCCAGTTCCCCTCGCCGGAAGCGCTGGCCCAGGCACCGCTGGAAACCATCGGGCTGCCGCGCACCCGCGCGGCCACCGTACGTGCGGTTGCGCAGGCGGTGGTCGATGGCCGGCTCGATTTCCGTGCCGGCCAGTCGCTGGCCGGCTTCGTGGCGCGCTGCGTCGCCTTGCCCGGCATCGGCCCATGGACCGCGCATTACATGGCACTGCGTGCGCTGGCACTGCCCGATGCGTTCCCGGCCGGCGATCTGGTGCTGCAGCAGGTGCTCGGTGGTGATACGCGACTGAGCGAACGCGCCACCGAGGCCCGCTCGCAGCCGTGGCGACCGTGGCGTGCCTACGCCGTTCTGCATCTGTGGCATCTGGCCACACCGTCTTCGGGAGTTACCTCATGACCCTGCTCTACGACACCTTCGACAGCCCGATCGGCGCACTCACCGTGGCCGGTGACAGCCAGGGCATCCACCACATCCTGTTCGAGAACAACCGTTACGACGCGAAGGGGCGCGAGCACTGGCAGCGCGATGCCCATGCGTTGCGCGGTGCACGTGGGCAACTGCTGGAGTACCTGCGCGGTGAGCGCGTGCGCTTCGATCTCCCGCTTGCCCCTCACGGCACGCCGTTCCAGCTGCGGGTGTGGAAGGCGCTGGCCGATATTCCGTTCGGCCAGACCTGGAGTTACGTGGCACTGGCGCGGCACATCAACCACCCCACCGCCAGCCGCGCGGTCGGTGCCGCCAATGGCCGCAATCCACTGCCGATCGTGCTGCCCTGCCACCGCGTGATCGGCAGCAGTGGTGCGCTCACCGGATTCGGCGGCGGCCTGGAAACCAAGGCTGCCCTGCTGCAACTGGAAGCACGGCGCGATTCGCTGTTCGCGTAACAGGGCATGCGCCGTGGGGTGGCGTATGCCATCGGTTGTCTTCGACGCGTCACCGCCACGCACTATCATGTCGTCATGATTTCCGTCCGCCTTCCACTGGCGCTTGCCGCCGCTCTCTCGCTGGCCGCCTGCGCCACCGCACCGTCTTCCCCGCCTGTCGCGTCTGCGGCGACCGTCGCCCGGAGCGTCCCGGCGCAGCAGCAGAAGCTGCTGCTGATCTCCATCGACGGCCTGCGCGCGGACATGCTCGACCGCGGCATTACCCCGAACATCAGTCGGCTCGTCCACGAGGGCGTGCGGGCGCAATGGATGACGCCCTCCTATCCCGCGCTGACGTTCCCCAACCACTACACGATCGTGACCGGCCTGCGGCCCAACCATCACGGCATCATCCACAACAGCATGCACGAGGATGCACTGGGTAGATTCCAGCTGCACGTGCGCGAATCGGTGGCCGATTCCCGCTGGTGGGGCGGTGAGCCGATCTGGGTGGGTGCGGAAAAGGCTGGCGTGCGCACGGCCGTGTGGTCCTGGCCGGGGAGTGAGGCGGCGATCCAGGGCATCCGCCCCAGCCAGATGCATGGCTACGATGAGACCGTGACCCTGCCCGATCGCGTGGATCAGGTACTGGGCTGGCTGGACCAGCACGGCCCGCAGGCGCCGCGACTGGTGACGCTGTACATGGAGCAGGTCGACAAGGCCGGCCACAATCACGGCCCGGAATCGCACGAGTACGCCGCCGCGGTGGCCCTGGCCGACGGCGCGGTCGGTCGCCTGCTGGACGGTCTGCAGGCACGTGGCCTGGCCGAGGCCACCAACGTGATCCTGATCTCCGACCACGGGATGGCCGGCGTGCCGGACGGCCAGGTGGTGGCCACCGAAGACATGATCGATCCCGCCATTGCCGAGGACATCTCGGTCGGCCAGTCGATCGGGTTCGCCCCGTTGCCAGGCAAGCAGGCGCAGGCCGAGCAGATCCTGCTGGGCGCGCATGCCCAGTACGACTGCTGGACGCGCCAGACCCTGCCGGCGCGCTGGAAGTACGGCAGCAACCCGCGCATCCCACCGATCGTCTGCCAGATGCACGAAGGCTGGGATGCGTTGACCCGCGAGCGCATCGCCAAACGCGGGCCGGGCGATCGCGGCTCCCACGGGTATGACAATGCGCTGCCGTCCATGCGCGCGGTGTTCGCGGCGCGTGGCCCGGCGTTCAAACAGGGGCAGACCCTTCCCCCGTTCGACAACGTAGATGTTTACCCGCTGCTGACCCGCCTGCTGGGGATTCCAGCGGCGCCCAACGATGGCGACGCCGAGCGACTGCTGCCTGCCCTGCGCTGAGCGCGCAGCGGTTTCGGCCGGAACGCAGGCAAAAAAAACGCGGCGCAAGCGCCGCGTTTTTCATGACCCGCCTGGCTGGATCAGCCGGCCTTGGCCACCGCTTTCTTGGCAACGGCCTTCTTGGCCGGCGCCTTCGTCACGGTCTTCTTGGCAACCGGCGCAGCTGCGCCCACGGCCGCCTTGCTCACGACGTGCGAACGCGAATTGCCGTAGCTGGCATTGAAGCGCTTGCCCTTGGCGGTCTTGCGGTCACCCTTACCCATGTCGTAACTCCTTAGTCTGAATGCTGCGAAATCTGATTACCCCGTACTGACACGGGTTCGGCGGGGCCGCCCTCTCAGGCGCCCCCGCGCACGATCGGAAAGCCTACCATGCGCGCTCTCAATGAGCACAGCTGGCGTCATGGACGTGGCCGTGGTTCAGGCGCAGATTCACCAGATGGGCCACGCCAACCAGCACGCCGCCCAGGGTCATCACCACCGCATGCGGCACCGCCGAGTGGTGCAGCGGGCCGTACAACAGGCCCGCCCACAACGCGGTCAGGCCCGGGATCAGGAAGCCCAGCGCGCGCAGCGCGCCATGCCGGCGCCAGCCCCAGACCAGGCTGAACAGGCCCAGCAGGGTGACGAAACTCACCAGCGCCAGCTCAACGCCGTCACTCATCCAGACCGACAGGCCCAGCGATGGCGCAGCGGCCAGCAGCACCGGGAGCACAGCGCAATGCACGGCGCACAGCAGCGAGCCGGTGGCACCGAAACGATCCAGCAGATGGCGAACACGAGCGAACAGGGGCATGACTTCCAGCAGGGTCGGCGAAGCGTTATGGAATAATATAACATCAATCCTGACGCGCACCCTTGCCTCCCCCTGACTTCCCTTCCCCCGTCCCGTTACGGGATTCGCGCGCCCCACCATTGATATATTGTAACAATTGACCGAAGGCCCCTGCCCTATGCGTTCCAGCTCCCTCCTGCTCAAACACCACACCCTGTCGCTGGCCCTTGCCGCCGCGATGCTGCCCTCGCTGGCCATGGCCGCCGAGGATGCCGGCAACCACAGCGACCGCCACCTGACCGAACTCTCCACCGTGAAGGTCACCGCCTCGCCGCTGCAGGGCGATGCCGAATCGCTGGCCCGCCCGGTTGATGTGCTGGCCGGTGAGCGCCTGGACGAGCAGAAGGCCGGCACCCTCGGCGACACCGTGGCCAAGCTGCCCGGCGTGCAGAGCACCTTCTTCGGCCCCGGGGTCGGCCGCCCGATCATCCGTGGGCAGGAAGGTCCGCGCGTGGCGGTGCTGTCCAACGGCATGGGCAACATGGATGCCTCCACGGTGAGCGCCGACCATGCCACCAGCATCGAGCCGTTCCTGGCCGATCAGATCGAGGTCCTGAAAGGCCCGGCGACCCTGCTGTTCGGCAGCGGCGCGATCGGCGGCGCGGTCAACGTGGTCGACGGCCGCATCGCCCGCGAACTGCCGGACCGTCCGCTCAGCGGCCGCGCAGAGCTGCGCGGCAATTCGGTCAACGACGAGCGCAGCGGCATGTTCCGCCTGGACGGTGTCAGCGGCAACGTCGTGCTGCATGTGGACGGCCTGGTCCGCAACGGCGATGACTACCGCATTCCCGGCTACGCGGTGATCGATGGCCTGGAAGATCACAGCGGCCACGACCATGAGGAAGGCGACACCGACGAACCACGCCGCGGCCGTCTGGACAACAGTTCGATCCGCACCCGCGCCGGCGGCGTCGGTGCCACCTGGCTGGGCGATGACGGCTACTTCGGTGTGTCCGCCAGCACCTACCGCACCAACTACGGCATTCCCAACGGCGCGCACGTGCATGCCGACGACGACCATGATCATGACCACGATCACGACCATGGCGATGAGGAAGAAGGTGACGAGCATGACGTCCGCATCGACATGGTGCAGAACCGCTTCGAAGCCAAGGGCGGCATCTACCAGCCGACCTCGTTCCTGAAGAACATCACCCTGCGTACCGCCTACACCGACTACGAGCACACCGAACTCGAAGCCGGCACGCCGGCCACGCGCTTCACCAACCGCGGCATCGAAGGCCGCCTGGAAGCCGTGCAGGAACAGATCGGTGGCTGGGACGGCGCGTTCGGCCTGCAGTTCGGCAACAGCGACTTCGGCGCCAAGGGCGAAGAAGCTTTCGTGCCGGATACCGCGACGAAGAACATCGGCCTGTTCGTGCTGCAGGAAAAGCAGTTCGGCGCGTTCAAGCTGGAGCTCGGCGGCCGCCATGACCAGGTCAAGCTGGACCCGACCGGTGATTACCGCGCCCGCACGTTCGACGCCACCAATCTCTCCGCCGCCGGCATCTGGACCCTCAACGACGCCGTCGACCTGCGCTTCGGCATCGACAGCTCCGAGCGCGCCCCGACCAACGAAGAGCTCTACGCCGCCGGCGCGCACATCGCCACCCGCTCGCTGGAAATCGGCGATGCGAACCTGAAGACCGAACGCGGCCAGCGCGTCGAACTGGGCATCCACACCCACAGCGACCGTGTCGACTTCTCCGCCTCCATCTACCAGACCAAGTTCAAGGACTTCATCTACCTGGCCGACACCGGCGTGGTCGAATCGCTGCCGGTCCGCCTGTGGACGCAGCAGGACGCCACCTTCAAGGGGGCTGAAGCCGAAGCGCTGTTCCATCTCTTCGAAGGCAACACTGGCGACTGGGACCTGCGCGTTTTCGGCGACTACGTCAAAGCAGAACTGGATGGCAGCGGCAGCCGCAGCGTCGACATCGCCGTCCCGCACGGTGATCACAACCACAACTACACCGTGGATCTGGCCAACACCGGCTACCTCCCGCGCATCGCCCCGGGCCGTGTCGGCGCGGACCTGCGCTGGGCCAAGGATGGCTGGCGCGCCTCGGTCGGTGCCGTGCGCTACAGCAGCCAGAAGGACGTCGCCCAGAATGAAGAGCCGAGCAACGGCTACACCCTGGTCGATGCCCACTTCGCCTACCGCTGGGACCGTACCGACAGCAACAGCTACGAAGTCTTCCTGGACGGCAGCAACCTGACCAACCGCGAGGTCCGTCCGCACACCTCCCTGCTGCGCGACTACTCCCCGCTGCCGGGCCGCGGCGTGGCATTCGGGATCCGCGCTTACTTCTGATCGATTCACTGGGTGGTTGCTTGACCCGAGGGGGCCGAAAGGCCCCCTTTTTTGGTGCTTGACCAACTACGTGCATATGCACGTATCATCCAGCACCCACCCCGGCGCACGCCCATGGACCCGCTGACCCAGAGCCCCTGTACCTGCTTCCGCCTGCGCCGCGCCGCACGCCGGCTCTCGCAGATCTATGACGCCCACCTCGCCCCCGCCGGGCTCAGCCTCAACGCGTACTCCATCCTGCGTCGCGCCCCCACACCGCGCCAGCTGGGCGACCTGGCCGAGGCGCTTGGCATGGACCGCACCACGCTCACCCGCAACCTCAAGCCCCTGCTCAGCGCCGGCTGGCTCGAACAACGCCGCGGTGATGACGCCCGGCAACGCCTGATCGTCATCACCGCTGCCGGCAAGGCCTGCCTGCGCCGCGCGCGTCCCCTGTGGCAACAGGCGCAACACGACGTGGAAACCATCTTCGGGCCCACCCCGACCGCCCGGCTCAACGCCCTGCTCGACCAACTCGACCACGCCCTGCCCACCGGAGCCGACGCATGAGCACGTCAACCCCTGCGACCCGCGCACCCTCCATGCATTGGGGCCTGCTGGTTGCGGCCTCCGCCATCCTCATGGTCACCATGGGCGTGCGCCAGACTTCCGGCCTCTACGTCGACCCCATCCACCGCGGCACCGGCGTCAGCATCGTCGAAATCAGCTTTGCACTGGCCATCGGCCAGTTCGTCTGGGGCGCGGTGCAACCCGTGTTCGGGGCCGTCGCCGACCAGCGCGGCGCATTGCCTGTGCTCATCTTCGGTGCCCTGCTGCTGGCGGCCGGGCTGCTGCTGGCACCGCTGCTGACCAGCCCGCTGGGCATGACCTTCACCCTCGGCCTGCTGATGGCCGCCGGCGCCGGCGCCGGTAGCTTCTCGGTCCTGATCGGCGCCACCGCCCATCGCCTGCCAGCGGAAAAGCGGTCGTTCGCCGCCGGCCTCATCAATGCCGGCGGCTCGCTGGGCCAGTTCGTGTTCGCGCCGCTGGTCCAATGGATCATCGGCACCGCCGGCTGGGCGCGGTCCATGATCACCATGGCGGTGATCACCCTGCTCTCGGTGCCCTTGGCCTGGCCGCTGCGACGTCGCGCGGGCGACCATGCGCCCACCGCCGGCGCCACCGATGATGGTGGGCTGCGCGCGCAGTTGCGCGTCGCGGTGCGCGATCGCAGCTACTGGTATCTCCATCTGGGCTTCTTCACCTGTGGTCTGCACATCGCCTTCCTGGTCACCCATCTCCCCGGCGAGATCGCGCTGTGTGGCCTCTCGCCCACCGTCGCCTCATCCTCCATCGCGCTGATCGGGCTGTTCAACGTCGCCGGCAGCCTGATCGTCGGCGCCCTCGGCCAGCGCTACCGCATGAAGTACCTGCTGTTCTGGATGTACGCCAGCCGCGCCGTGATGATCGGGGTCTACCTCGTTGCGCCGCCCACCCCACTCACCTTCTACGTCTTCTCCGCCGCGCTCGGCTTCACCTGGTTGGCGACCGTTCCGCCCACCGCCGGCCTGGTCGGCAAGCTGTTCGGCCCGCGCTACCTCGGCACCCTGTTCGGCCTGACCCTGCTCTCGCACCAGTTGGGCGGTTTCTTTGGTGCATGGCTCGGCGGCCTGGCGCTGGCGCACACCGGCAACTACCTGTGGATGTGGTACGCCGACATGGGCCTAGCCGTGCTCGCCGCGTTGATCAATCTACCCATCCGCGAAGCCCGCATGGGCGGCTGTCACGGCGTGCCCGCGCCGCGCTGAGCTCACCCGCCCTCGACATTGCCCAGCGCGCGCCAACCCGCGCGTGCCAAAACCGACGCCCCCCCTTCCGCGCCGGACAGTTGTGTCCGATGATGCGCGCATGCCTACCCAACGTGCCGACGCGGCCGCCCGCCGTGCCCAGATCCTCGACGCTGCCGATGCCGTGTTCGGCCAGCACGGCGTGACCGCCCCGTTGGACCTGGTGGTCGAGCGTGCCCAGGTCGGCCGGGCCACGCTGTACCGCAACTTCCCTGACCGTGCCGCCCTGGTGGAGGCGCTGCTGCAGCGCACCGTCAACCGCATCGCGCGCCAGGTGCAGACCCTCGGCGACCGCGACGATGCACTGTTCGAAGTGCTGGAAGGGATGGCGAACCGGATCGTCCAATCGCCGGCATTATCGGACTACTGGCGCGCGGTGGATCCGGATCAGATCCCGATCCGGGCCGCGCGCGAAACGATCTTCGAACTGTTGCGCGAACCGATTGCCCGTGCGGTGGCCGCAGGTCTGTGCCGCCCCGATCTGGAAACGACGGACATTTCACTCATCTCAGGCATGCTGGGAGCCGCGCTGCGTGGCAAGACGCGTGACGAACGCGCCCGGCTGGCCACACGCGCCCTGCAATTGCTGCGTGGCGGATTGCGGGGGCCTGCCGACGGGGAGGGATGATGCCGCAGTACCTCAAGCCGGTTCCGGACTGGGAGGAGCACGAAAAACCGACCCTGCCGGGCTCGGCTTCGATGCCGTGGCATCCGCCGCACCGCCGCCTCGCCTATGCGCTGGTGGCGCTGCTGGTCGGGATCACCGGCGGCCTGGGCAATGCGCTGGTCAGTGCCAACCTGCCGTTCCTGCAGGGCCAGCTCGGGCTCACCCCGGCGCAGGGCAGCTGGCTGGTGGCCGCGTATGCCATGGTCAACGTCACCGCCAACCTGCTCGCCTTCAAGTTCCGCCAGCAATACGGCATCCGCCTGTTCGCCGAGATCGGGCTGGGCCTGTATGCCGCGCTGGCGGTACTGCATCTGTTCGTCGGCACCTTCGAAACCACCGTGCTGATGCGCGCGGCCAGCGGCTTCGCCGGTGCGGCCTGCAGCACCTTGGGCACGCTGTACATGCTGCAATCGCTGCCGCGCAAATACACCGGCAATCTGCTGGTGATCGGCGTGGGCATCTCACAGCTTGCGGTGCCGATCGCGTGGCTGGTCTCGCCGGGCCTGGTGGACACCGGGCAGTGGCACAACCTGTATCTGTTCGAGGCCGGGCTGGCACTGTGCGCGTTCGCCGCCGTGGTGGTGCTCAAGCTCCCGCCGGGGGCACAGATCAAGGCGTTTGAACCGCTCGACTTCCTCACCTTCGCGCTGCTCGCTCCCGCCGTCGGCCTGCTGGTGGTCGTGCTGGCGCAGGGCTACACCCGCTGGTGGCTGGATACGCCGTGGCTGGGCTGGGCACTGGTCGCCTCGATCGCGCTGTCCACCACCGCCTTCATCATCGAGCACTACCGCCGCAACCCGCTGCTGCAGACGCGCTGGCTGGCCAGCCTGCCGGTGATGCACTTCATCATCGGTGCGTTCCTGATCCGCTTCCTGACCACCGAGCAGTCCTATGGCGTGGTCGGCCTGATGCGCACGCTCGGCATGGGCCCGGACCAGATGCGCCCGTTGTTCGCGGTGATCCTGGCCGGCGTGATCACCGGCATGGCCGCCAGCTCGCTCACCTTCGGCCCGAAGCGACTCATTCCGCAGTTGTTGATGGCCATCCTGCTGCTGGGCAGCGCGGCCCTGCTCGACCAGAGCCGTACCAGCCTGGATCGCCCGCACGACTTCTTCGCCAGCCAGTTCCTGGCGTCCGTCGGCGCCGGCATGTTCATGGGGCCGCTGATCATGCTTGGCATCACCCAGGCGTTGAAGCAGGGCGTGGACCACATGATCACCTTCCTGGTCACGCTCTCCATCACCCAGACCCTGGGTGGCCTGGCCGGCTCGGCCGTGCTGGGCACCTACCAGCTGCACCGCGAGCAGGTGTATTCCGGTGCGCTGGTCAGCCAACTGGATCCGGCCGACAACGTGGTTGCCCAGCGCTTGAAACAGCAACAGCAGCTCTACGCCAGGCTGATCACCGACCCGGTGCAGCGCAGCGCGCAGGGCACCGCGCAACTGGCGCAGATCACCCGCCGCGAAGCCAACGTGCGCGCGTTCAATGACGTGTTCGCGCTCAGCGGCCGCGTCGCGCTGGTCTTCCTTGGCTGGTTGCTGCTGCTGGCGGTGCGCACCGCCGTGCTCAAGCAATGGCGCAAACGCCACGCGCCGACACCGCCCCTTTCCGCGCCGACGCCTGGCAGCGTCGCGCCCCGATGAGCCCGCCCATGTCGACCCAACCCCCGCACGACGATACCGCCCCGGAGAACGTCAACCCACCGCCGCCGACCGATGCTGCGCCCGCCCCTGCCCCGCCACCCGCGGCGGCCCCCTCGGGCGTGCCCAAGTACCTCAAGCCGAGCCTGCGTGCTGTGATCATCATGATCGTGATCGCCCTGATCGGCATCGCGCTGATCCTGCGCGCCTGGTCGCTGTGGCCGTTCGAGACGTCCCGGGTGACCACCGACAACGCCTACGTGCGCGGCCAGATCACCGTGCTCGCGCCGCAGGTCAACGGCCATGTGACCGAGGTGCTGGTCAAGGACTTCCAGCACGTCAAACAAGGCGAGCCGCTGCTGCGCATCGACGACCGCATCTACCGCGAGAAAGTCGTCCAGGCCGAAGCCGATCTGGACAGCGCCAAGGCCGCGCTGGCCAACTCCGATCAATCCCAGGCACAGAACCGCGCGCAGATCCAGGCCGCGCAGGCCAACCTGTCTGCCGGCCAGGCCGAGCTCTCGCGCTCGCGTACCGAACTCAAGCGCTACGAAGAACTCGCCGACCAGCAACTGGTCGCCCTCAACGACCGTGACAAGTTCCGCACCACCACGCAATCGGCGCAGGCCAGCGTGCTGCAGTCGCAGGCCCAGATCCGCATCGCCGAGGAAACCCTGACCTCCACCCAGGTTGCCCGCAAAGGCCTGGAAGCCCGCGTCGAGACGGCCCAGGCCCAGCTGGAACTGGCGAAGATCGATCTCGCCAACACGGTGATCCAGGCGCCGCGCGACGGTCAGGTCAGCGAAGCCTCGGTGCGCCTGGGCCAATATGTCACCGCCGGCTCGCAGCTGCTGTTCCTGGTGCCCGATGCCTTGTGGGTGGTCGCCAATTTCAAGGAAGGCCAGACCTGGAAGATGCGCATCGGCCAACCGGCCACCTTCTCCGTGGATGCCTTCGATGGCCAGAAGCTGCACGGCCACATCGAACAGATCGCCCCGGCCACCGGCTCGGAGTTCAGTGTCCTGCGTCCGGACAACGCCAGCGGCAACTTCACCAAGGTCGTCCAGCGCCTGCCGATCCGCATTTCCATCGACCCCGATCAGCCGCTGGCACCGCGTCTGCGCCCCGGCATGTCGGTGATCGTCAGGGTGGATACCGCCGAATCGGCGACGCAGATCGACGACTCTCGGAACGCTGATATCATGCCGCCAGCCTCCAATGGAACACGCAGATGAACCCTCCTCCCTTCATTACTCGGGTGGTGCTTCGCAACTATCGGAGCATTGGACAGTGCGATGTCAACCTTGGTTCGCTGGTGTATCTCGTCGGCGCAAACGGCGCGGGCAAAAGCAACTTTTTGGACGCACTCCATTTAGTTAAAGATGCCCTGACTACGTCTCTTGATCAAGCCTTAAACCTCAGAGGCGGTTTATCCGAAGTCCGCCGCCGGTCCGCTGGCCACCCAACTCACTTTAGCATTCGCCTTGAGTTTTCAATTGACGGGAAGAATGGGCATTACGCATTTAAGGTCGGAGCACTGAAGAACCGAGGCTTCGAGGTTCAAACTGAAGAGCTCAGCTTCGGCGGGCAGGGCAAGGGCCCCTTTTACCGAATTGAAAGCGGAAGGGTTAAAGCGAGCAGCGAGGCAGTCATTCCATCACTTACAAGCGACCGCCTTGCTTTAGTAGCCCTGTCAGGCATCAGCTCGTTCAGGCCGGTTTTCGACGCACTCACATGCATGGGCTTCTACAACCTCAATCCAAAGTTGATGAGAGATCTTCAGCAACCCCAAGAGGGGCGGCTCCTTAAACCCGTGGGTGAGAACATCGCGAGTGTAATTGGACACCTGCAGAATGTTAGTCCCGAATCGATCGAAACAATCGAAGAATACTTGCGCACCGTTGTACCTACCGTCCATGGCGTCAACCGCCTTCAAGTTGGACCAATGGAGACTTTGCAGTTCAGGCAAGAAGTACCTGGAGTGAAAGACCCTTGGCGGTTCACTGCGCAAAACATGTCTGATGGAACATTGAGAGCCCTTGGCGTGCTTACGGCGCTTTTCCAGAGCAACCGAGACTTCGCGCCCACTTTCATCGGAATAGAGGAGCCGGAGACTGCACTTCACCCCGGGGCGAGTGCTGCACTGCGAGAAGCCTTGCACCGAGCATCGGTCACTACACAGGTCATCATTACCAGTCACAGCCCAGATCTTCTTGACGACATATCCATTGAAGACACACAGATTCTCGCTGTTGTATCAGAAGCAGGTGAGACCAAAATCGGCGCCATCGATGAAGCCTCGCGACGCGCTATTCGCGAGGGCCTGTTCTCGGCGGGCGAGCTACTAAAGCTTGGACAACTAAATCCGGACAAGGCAGATTTGGAAAGCCAGTCCAAGCAGATCAAGATGTTTGACGGAGTATCGAATTGAGCTGCGTTTCTTGCATCGTTGAGGGGGACGGGGAGGTCGCAGCACTTCCTATCCTGCTTCGCAGGATGGCGGCTTGGCGTAGTCCATACAACTACGTAGATATCCCACAGCCAATTCGAGTCAAGCGCGATAGATTTTTGAATAAGGAGACCGAATTCAGCCGTCATCTTCAATTGGCTGGAATGAAGTGTGGAGATGACGGCTGGGTATTGATCTTGCTGGACGCTGACGACGACTGCCCTGCAGAGCTTGCCCCTAGAATTCTGGCAAGGGCAGCCGCAGTTCTCCCTCATCGCTCTATATCGGTTGTTTTGGCAAACCGCGAGTTTGAGGCTTGGTACATCCGAGCCGCCAGCTCGCTTCATGGGGTAAGGGGTTTAGAAATTTCCGATCGCGACCTGACCTGTGACCCAGAGGCGCCCAGGGATGCGAAAGGATGGCTCCGGCTGAGGATGCGATCGGGAACGTATGGCGAAACGACAGACCAGCCTGCATTTGCCGCACGCGTCGATCTCGAGCTAGCGAAGAGAAGGTGCAGGTCCTTTCAGAAGCTCTGCAAAGAGTGGGACAACCAATTCAGCGTCGCGCATCAGCCAAACGCAGGGCAAAGCGATCCCGCTTAGTGCACTCTCTCGCCTGCGAACACCGACACTCCCCGCTCCGACGAATCCTCCCTCAACGTTTTACCGCCTCCCACATGAATTCCGGCTTCATGTGTGATCCTGCAACTCCGCCGTGGCAACAGCTTTCGTGAGACTGGTCCGATCGTACCGATACCGAGTCGTGATGCGTCTGCGGTGGAGTTCAACGCACTAGCACCGCAAGCCGAAGCCCTTCCTCGACCCCAGTCCGAAACCGTCGGGAAGCGAGTCGGGCAGCTTGGAGCGGGACCGTTGGAGCGGCATGGATGCCGCTCACGAGCCCCCAGGGATGGGTTTACGGCGCGTCCCGTTCCAGGCTGCCCGGCTCGCTTACGCAGAGGGAAACAGAGGGGCTGCTTCACATCTGCTCTCGCGCAGAAACGAAAAAGCCGCGCAGATGCGCGGCTTTTCAACATCAACAGCGTACCGACCAACGGTCGGTACCTACCCCGCACAGCGCGCGCACAGGCCATGCACTTCCAGCGTCTGCGCCTGCGGCTGGAAACCGAGCTCCTTCGCCCGTTTCTCCAGCTGGCTGACAATCTCCTTGTCCTCCAGCTCCACCGCACTGTGGCAACTGTTGCAGATCAGGAACGGCACCGAATGCTGCGCACTGCTCGGATGGTGGCACGCCACGAACGCATTCACCGATTCCAGCTTGTGCACGAAGCCATTGGCCATCAGGAAATCCAGCGCGCGGTACACCGTCGGCGGGGCGTCGGCACCGACGCCCTTGCCGTTGCGCACCCACTCCAGCAATTCGTACGCCTTCACCGGCTTGCCGGCCTCGGCAATCAGGCGCAGCACGTTCGCGCGGATCGGCGTCAGCCGCAGCCCGCGTTCCGAGCACACGCGCTCGACCACCTTCACAAAGTCGGAGGCGTCGTGAACGTGATGGTGCGGAGCGGTACAAGCGGTTTTTGCGGACATGCGCGGTCTCCTGTGGTCAGGCCGTCGGTACTTTAGTGAGTGCGACCTCGATGCGTTTCAAGGCCTCTTCACGCCCGGCCAGGAACACCGTCTGTGAAATGTCCGGGCTGACCTGGGTGCCGGTGATGGCCACGCGCAGCGGCTGGGCCACCTTGCCCATGCCGATCTCAAGCGCCGTCGCCACGTCATGCAGTGCCGCCGAAACGCTCTCCACCGTCCACTCCCCGGCCGCGCCCAACAGCTCGCGGGCCTTGCCCAGCGCCAGTTCGGCGCCCGGCTTGAAGTGCTTGGCCACCGCGGCCTCGTCGTATTCGGTCAGCGGCTGATACCAGACCACCGCCTTCTCGGCCATTTCCTTCAGCGTCTGCACACGGTCGCGCAGTGCCACCACCACGTCGGCCGGCGCCGGACCGGCGTTCAGGTCCAGGCCCAGCTTGTTCAGCTGGTAGACCAGGTGCGGAGCGATGTCGGCCGGCTGTTCGGTCTTCAGGAAGTGCTGGTTGACCCAGCCCAGCTTGGCCATGTCCAGGCGCGCGGCCTTGGAATTGCAGTTGGTCACATCGAACAGATCGATCAGTTCCTGGCGGCTGAACAGCTCCTGGTCGCCATGCGACCAGCCCAGGCGGGCCAGGTAGCTGAGCAGTGCGTCCGGCAGGTAGCCAGCGTCCTTGTACTGCATCACGTCGGCCGCACCGGTGCGCTTGGACAGCTTCGCGCCCTGCTCGTCCAGGATCATCGGCATATGGCCGAACTTCGGCACGGGGGCGCCGATGCCCTCGTACAGATTGATCTGGCGCGGGGTGTTGTTGATGTGGTCGTCGCCGCGGATGACCTCGCTGATGCGCATGTCCCAATCGTCCACCACCACCGCGAAGTTGTAGGTGGGGAAACCATCCGGACGGAAGATCACCATGTCATCGAGTTCGCTGTTGGCGATCTCGATGCGGCCCTTGATCAGGTCGTCGAACACCACCGTGCCCTCGAGCGGATTCTTGAAGCGGATCACGCGGTTCGGGTCGTCCTTGTACGGCAGGCCCAGCTCACGCGCGGCGCCGTTGTAACGCGGCTTTTCCTGCTTGGCCATGGCGGCCTCGCGCATCGCGTCCAGCTCTTCCCTGGTCTCGTAGGCGTAGTAGGCCTTGCCATCGGCGACCAGCTGCTCGGCCACTTCCAGATAGCGGGCCACGCGCTGGGTCTGGTAGATCGGGCCTTCGTCATAGCCCAGGCCCAGCCACTCCATCGCCTCCAGGATCGCGTCGATCGCGCCCTGGGTGCTGCGCTCGCGGTCGGTGTCTTCGATGCGCAGCACGAATTCGCCGCCACGGTGACGGGCCTCCAGCCAGCAGTACAGCGCCGTGCGGGCGCCACCAATGTGCAGGTAGCCGGTGGGACTGGGGGCAAAACGGGTGCGGCAGGTCATGGAGGGCTCAGGGCGGGAAACGGAATCCCGGCAATTTTACCCCGCCCCGGCCGCAAACCGGGCACTCCTTGCGCGGCATGGCGTGGGCGGCCATTTCCCGGCGGCCCACGCGGCAGCCTTCAGGGCGTCAGCAACGGCTTGCGCGGCAGCTTTTCATCGCGCATCGCCGCGTTGTAGACGAACGAGGCCACGATGGCGGCGGCCTGCTTCAGGTCCTCCGGCTCGGCGTGGTCCCAGGTGTCCAGGTTGCTGTGGTGGACGTTGGTGAAGTAGTCCAGGCGGTCCTGAATGAACTGGAACCCGGGCAGGCCAACGCGATCGAACGCGATGTGGTCGGTGCTGCCGGTGTTGCGGGTGGCCACGGTGGTCGCGCCCACGTCATGGAACGGGGCCAGCCACGCTTCGAAGATCGGCACCGCGGCCAGGTTCTCCTGCGCGTAGATGCCGCGGAAGCGGCCCGAGCCGTTGTCCATGTTGAAGTACGCCGAGAACTTGTCGTAATCGCGCTGGCGCTGCAGGGCGCCGGTGGGTTCGCGCATCGAGGCCGGTAGCTTGAGCTGCGCCGGGTCGGTCGGCTCGGGGTAGCGCGCGAAGTGCTTGGACACGTAGTCCTGGGAGCCGATCAGGCCCTGCTCTTCGCCACTCCACAGCGCCACGCGGATCGTGCGCTTGGGCTTGGCGCCAACCGCCTTGAGGATGCGCATGGCTTCCATCATCACCGCCACGCCGGCAGCGTTGTCGGCTGCACCGGTGCCGGTGTGCCAGGAATCCATGTGCGCGCCGAGCATCACGATCTCATCGGCCTTGCCGCTGCCGCGGATCTCGGCCAGCGTGTTGTAGCCCGGCTGGTCCTGCGTATCGGTGAAACGGGCCTCGACATTCACGCGCAGCTTGACCGCCTGCTTCTGGTCGACCGCCCGCACCAGCTGGTTGTAGTGCTCGGCCATCATCGCCAGCTCGGGCACGCCGACCGGTTCGCCCGCCTTGCGTGAGCCACCGCCGCCGACGCGGATGATGCCGTTGTCCCAGCCGCTGATGCTGATCGTGGCCAGCACGCCCTGCTCGGCGAAGAAGACGTTGGTGGCACGGGTCAGTTCCTGCTTCTCCAGGAACTCCTTGGCCTTCTTGGCACGGTCGGCCTTGGCATCGGCGACGTCCTTGGGCACCGCGAACACCTGCAGCTCGGCCAGGCCGGCGTCATCGTGGCGGTGCGAATCGGACTTGGTGGCCCGTTCGTAGTCGCGTGCATCATTGAGCAGCAGGATCTTGCCGGCGATCTTGCCCTTGTACTGATCCAGATCGGCGAGCTTCTTGATCTCGACCTTGATCACCTCGCCCTCGACCGGGCCGTTGGTGCCCGGGGTCCAGGCCTTCGGCAGCGCATACAGCGGCGCCACGCGCGGGCTCAGCAGTTCCACGCTGGCGTTGCTGAACTCCCAGCCGCGGCCGAACGCATCGAAGGCCTCGTCATGGACGTTGACCAGGCCCCACTCGTTGAACTTGCTGCGGGTCCAGGTATTGGCCTCGCCCATCGCGGGCGAATTGGTCAGGCGCGGGCCGATCTGCTCGGTCAGATGGCTGAAGGTCGCCATCACCTGCGACCGGTGGAAGGCTTCCTGGCGGATGCGGCTGACCATGTCCAGGTCCACCGTTTCCTTCGTCTGTGCATCGGCGACGCCACTCAATGCCAATGCCACGCTCAACATGCCCCACTTGAACACGATTACCCCCGCCTCTCGGCCAGACCACGAACAATCCCCGAGTCTATCGGGCGTGGTCCCGGTGCCCCCGGGCCAAGAGTCATGGTCACGCCATCCAGCCGTACCAGAGCTGGCCACGGGCAGGCAGTACCAGCAACCAGCGGCTGCGGTCTTCCGAGGCGCTGGCGTAGACCGCCGCATGCACCGGCCAGTCCGCGGGCAACCCGCGGATGCCGACCTCACGCAACGCCTGTGCACCCTCACGCCACGGCCGATAGTCGCCACACCAGTGCGGCAGCGGCAGGCGTCCGCGCGCCTGCCGTGCCTGTTCCAGAAAGCGTAGCCCGTGCACGGTGATCGCCTCGCAGGTGGCCGGGGCCAAGCCGAAACGCAGCAGCCCCGGCGCTGCCGGCGTACCGGGCAGCGCCCTCAGCGGTGACGGCCATCCCGAGGCCTCGCCCTCCAGCAGCGAAGCCACCTCCAGCCGGGCGGGCAGCGCCCGGCGCACTCGTTCCTGCAGACAGCGGCGCAAGCTCATGTCCGTTCCTCAGCTCAGGCGTGCGCCGAGTTCGTACCAATCGACCCGGCGGGTCACCCACATCACCGCGGCCAGCACGCCGAACAGCAGCAGCGAGCCCATCAGCAGCGCGTTGTTCTCCGAGATCAGCAGCCCGTACAGCGCGCCATACAGGGCACTGAGCATCAGCGCGAAGCCCAGGCCGCGTTTCCAGCTCTTCAATACGCCGGACAGATACACGGTCTGGATGCCGATACAGGCGAGCGCCGAGAGTGCATAGGCCTGCCAGAACGCGATGTGCTCGGAGAGGCTGAGCAGCAGCAGGAAGAAGATCGCCAGCGCCAGGCCGACCATCAGGTACTGCAGCGGGTGGATGCGCAGCTGCTTGATCAGCTCGAACAGGATGAAGCCGACGAAGGTGAGCAGGATGAAGAGGATGCCGTACTTGCTGGCGCGGTCGGCCTGGGTATAGACATCGACCGGATTGACCAGCTCCACGCTTACCGCCTCGGCGTCGATGTCCGGGCGGTTGCGCAGCTGGTGCTGGGCACGCGAGGCCAGCGAGGACACCGCCCACTGGGCGTCGAAGCCCTGCGCGTCGACCTTACGCTCGTTGGGCAGGAAGCTGCCACCGAACAGCGGGTGCGGCCAGGGCGAGCGCAGCGCGATGCGGCTGTCATCGCCCACCGGCACCACCGACAGCGACCGGGTGCCATCCAGCACCAGCTCCAGCTCGACCTTGCTGCCCTTGAGCACGCCACCCCGTTCATCCGCCAGGCCCGGCAAGCCGACATGCAGGCCCGTGCCGATGCCACTGACGCCGCCGGCATCGGGCAACAGCGTCACGGCGTTGCCATCCACGCGCACGTTCGGCGAACCGACCAGGCCACGCACGTCGGCGATGCCCACGGTCAGGAAAGGCGTGCCATACACGCGGCCGGCTTTCACCGGGTAGTCGTCATCGGCGAACGCGGCGCTGATCGTGGCCTTCCAGCTATAGACCGGGACGCGGAACAGGCCGACGCGGCGCTCGTCCGGCTGCATCACGCCGTCCACCGTGAGCGTGGCCGGCATCTGCAGCCACTGGCCCTGCTCGACCTGCTTTTCCTTCTTTTTGGTGCCGGCCGCATCCACGACCTCGACTTCGCGGGTTTCGGTCCACGGCACCACCCGGATCGGTCCGGTCAGAATCTGCGCGCCGGCGCGGCTCTGCGCGACGCGTTGGTACGCCTCGTCGCGGTAGGCCTCACGCTCGCGGATCACCCCCTTGATCAGGCTCAGCGGAATCAGCAGCAACAGGATCAGCCCGCCGACAATGGCGAACCGCAACAGCATCTTCAGGGATTTCATGACCCGTCCTCGGTTGGGAGGGGGCCAGCTTCCCGCGCGCCGGTGTGCGGGGTTTGTGCCGAGTTTGAAGTCTGTGTGAAGTGCAGCGGCGGTCAGCGCCGCGGCGGGACCGAAGGCAGCCGCGACGGCAGCCACAACACCGCCTGCGCGCCGCCGTCATCGCGGTTGCGCAGGCTGACACGGCCGCCGTGCAGGCGGGCCACTTCCTGCACGAACGACAGGCCGAGGCCGGAGCTGCGCTGGCCGGTGCCCGGGCGCGCCAGGGAATAGAAGCGCTCGAACACGCGGTCGAGCGCGTACTCGGGCACGCCACTGCCGCGGTCGGCCACGGTCAGCGCGATGCCCTCGCCTTCTGCACGCGCACCGAGCGTGATGCTGCTGCCGGCGGGTGAGAACGCCACGGCATTCTCCAGCAGATTGTTGAGCGCCTGGCGCAGCAGATAGCCGTCGCCCTGCACGCTCTCGGCCAGCGACTCCACATGGAGTGCTACGCCCGCCGCCTGCGCACGCACCGCCACCGCATCGGTCGCGGCCTGCAGCAAGGGTGCCAAGGCAAGCCGCTCGTGCTTGTGCAGCCAGCCGTACTGTTCCACCTCGGCCAACGCCAGCAGCTTGTCGATGGTTTCGGTGAGCCGCTGCGCCTGGCCTTCAATGCTGCGTGCAAAATGCGCACGGTCGGCATCCGGCAACGGCTCCTGCAACAGTTCGGCGGCACCGCGGATCGCGGCCAGCGGGCTCTTCATTTCATGCGTCAGCGATTGAACGTACTGCTCGACGTAGGCCTTGCCTTCCAGCTTGCGACGCATGGTTTCCAGCGCCTGGCCCAGATCGCCGATCTCGTCGCGGCGCGGCTTCGGCGGCGGCACCGGCTCACCGGCGCTGACCGCCTTGGCGTAGCGATTGAGCCGGCTCACGCCGTGCATCAGCCACGCGGTCATCAGCAGGCCGATCAGCGCCGAGAGACCGATCAGCCAGGCACCGCGCTTCATGATGGCGCGCTGGCTGGCGGCGATGAACGGATCGATGCTGCGGTTGGGTTGGGCCAGGCTGAGCACACCGATCAAGCGGCGCCCATCGGCCGGATCGAAGATCGGCGCGGCCACGTGCATCACCGAGTGGGTATCGTCGCCCGGGGTTTCCGGGCTGGAACGCGCGCCGTATTCGCCACGCAGGGTGCGATAGACATCGTTCCAGCGCGAGTTGTCGCGCCCCACATCGCGCCCGGTCGAGTCGTACACCACGATGCCCTTGGCATCGGTGATGGTGACCTGGTAATCCAGCGTGCGCTTGGGAAAACGCCACACCATCGCCTTCGGGTCACGCCGCTGCGCACGCGCCAGATCGGCGACAAAGCGGCCGTCGCGGATGTGCCCGGCCTTGAGATCGGCGGCGGCCATTTCAGCCAGCACGTTGGCCGCATCGACCAACGTCGACTCCATCGCCTGGCGCACGCCAGGCTTCACTTCGTTGACGAAAATACGCATCACGAAGAACGCGGCGATACCCACGATCAGGAAGAAGCCCAGGAACAGTTTCAGGCCCAGCCGCATGCCTACACCTCCAGTGCGTAGCCCAGGCCACGGTGGGTGCGGATCGGGTCGGTCTCGGCACCGGCGGCACGCAGCTTGGCACGCAGGGTTTTGACGTGGGTATCGACGGTGCGGTCGGCGCTGTCGGCGTCGCTGTCCCAGCCGCGGTCCATCAGCTGGGCGCGGCTGAGGATCGCGCCGGGGCGCTGCAGCAGGGCCGCCATCAGCGCGTACTCGTAGCGGGTCAGGTCCAGCGGCTGGTCACCGAAACGGATCCGGCTGCCCTCGCGATCAATCGAGAAGCGCCCAAGCTGCTGCCAGCCGGTGGTGTCGGCCGGGGCTGCGGACCGGCGCAGGCGCGCGCGCACCCGCGCCACCAGCTCGCGCGGCGAGAAGGGCTTGGCCATATAGTCATCCGCCCCCAGCTCCAGGCCGAGCACCCGGTCGAACTCGTCATTGCGGGCGGTCAGGAAGATCACCGGCACCTCGCTGAAGGTGCGCAACGTGCGGCAGACCTCGAAACCGCTCATGTCCGGCAGGCCGACATCCAGCACCACCACATCGAAGCCGTGCTGGCGCAGCCGGGCCAGCGCCTCCCCGCCGAGCAGGCAATGCTGGGCGCCGTAGCCTTCACTGCGCAGTGCATACAGAACGGTATCGGCGATGGCGGTTTCGTCCTCGACCACCAGGACGTTGTGCAGGGGGTGGCTCATGCGCGCAGCATAGCCGCTGGGCCCGCCGCCCCGTACACTGCGCCGATGAATTACCGCCACGCCTTCCATGCCGGCAACCATGCCGATGTGCTCAAGCACATCGTGCAGCTTGCCCTGCTCGACACCTTCAAGCGCAAGGACAGCCCGTTCTTCGTGCTGGACACCCACGGCGGCGCAGGCCGCTACCTGCTGGCCAGCGAGGAAAGCCGCAAGACGCTGGAGGCCGAAGACGGCGTGATGCGCCTGATGGCCCAGCCGCAGCTGCCCGCGGTGGTGGAGCGCTATCTCAAGGCAGTCCAGGCCGACAACCCGGTCGGGGCGATGATCAGCTATCCCGGCTCGCCCCTGCTGACCGCCCAGACCCTGCGCGAGCAGGACCGCATGGCCGTCTGTGAAGTGCAGGATGCCGAAGCCACCGCGCTGAAGGCACTGTTCGCCCATGACAGCCGGGTGGCCGTGTATCACGCCGATGGCTATGCCCAGAACAAGAAGCTGCTGCCGCCCAAGGCCAACGGCGTGAAGATCGGCCGGGGGCTGGTCCTGATCGACCCGCCCTACGAGGGGCAGGACGCCGAGTACCAGGCCATCCTGGCCTCGGTGACCGAGATCCTGGGCCGTTGGCCGCAGGCCAGCTTTGCGATCTGGTTCCCGATCAAGCAGCGCCGGACCATCCTGCATTTCCTGCGCAAGGCCTGTGCGCTGCCGGTGAAATCGGTGCTGACCGCCGAGCTTCTGATCCGCCCGGACGACTCCCCGCTGCGGCTCAATGGCAGCGGCATGCTGCTGCTCAACCCGCCGTGGCAGTTCGACCAGGTCCTGGCCCCGGCCATGCCGGCGCTCAAGCAGCACCTGGGCGAGGCCGGCGCCTCGACCCGCCTGCAGTGGCTCAAGCAGGCCGAATGACCCCCTGAATCCAGGCCGGAACCCCGGCCTGGCCGGCGCCTCCCGTCCGGCGCGGCGTGAGTGATCCGTTCACGGAACGCTGCCCCCGGGATGCGAGAATCCGAAGACCACCAAGGAATCACCGGTATGGCTACCCGTAACCGCATGCCGCCCTGGCACGAGATTTTCAAGGCCCCCAGTGGCCACGAGCTGCTGATCCGCCCCATCCGGCCCGAAGACGGCCCGCCGCTGCATGCCGCTTTCAGTCTGTTCGGTCCCGAAGAGATCCGCGACCGCTTCCTGCAGTCGGTAACCGAACTGTCGCCGGAAACGACGCAGCGCCTGACCCATCCCAATCCCAAGAGCGAAATCACCCTGGTCGCGGCCGAGTCGCTGCCCGCCGGTGAAGCCGTGGTGGGTGCGGTCGCGCGTGCCTCGATCATCCCCGGCACCCGCGAGGCCGAGTACGCCATCCTGGTCAGCCGCTTCCTGGTCGGCCAGGGCCTGGGCAGGCAGTTGATGCGCAAGCTGGTCAAGTGGGCGCGCGGCAAGTACCTGGATCGTCTGTACGGTGATGTTGCCGAAGAGAACGAGCCGATGAAGCAGCTGGCCGCCTCGCTGGGCTTCCAGCCGATCCCGCACCCGAACGGTACGCCGGGCCTGGTGCGCATGGTGCTGGAACTCGACAGCTGACGCGGGGGCGTCTTTCCGCGCCCTCATCGGCAGAGCCGGCCGCTGGCCGGCTGCCCGCACATCACGCATCGCCTGGAGCCGGCCAACGGCCGGCACTACCGGTAACGTGGATCGGCCGTACGCTTGCCTGCCGCCGGATGACACGGCCGCCACGCTGCGGTCTGCTAAAATCGACGGTTCATGTCACGCACCTCCTATCCCGTTCCGCCGCTGCCACGTCCTGGACAGCTCCGCGCCTGGTGGCGCGCCCCCGCTTCGGCCACGGCGCTGGCGTGGTACATCGCCCGCGCGGCGCAGTCGCACGACGGGCCGTTGCTGGTGGTCGCGCGCGACAACCATGGCGCGAACCAGATCGAAGCCGATCTGCACACCCTGCTCGGCACTGCCGGCGACGTGCCGATCGTGGCCTTCCCGGATTGGGAAACCCTGCCCTACGACGCCTTCAGCCCGCACCCGGACATCATTTCCCAGCGCCTGGCTGCGCTGCACGCCCTGCCTGCGCTCAAGCGCGGCATCGTGGTGGTGCCGGTGCAGACGCTGCTGCAGCAGTTGGCACCGCTCAAGTACGTCATCGGCGGCAGCTTCGACCTGACAGTCGGCCAGCGCCTGGATCTGGACGCGGAAAAGCGCCGCCTGGAATCGGCCGGCTACCGCAACGTGCCGCAGGTGATGGACCCGGGTGATTTCGCCGTGCGTGGCGGCCTGCTCGATGTCTACCCGATGGGGGCCGAGGCGCCGCTGCGGGTGGAACTGCTCGATGAAGACATCGATTCGATCCGCGCCTTCGATCCGGAGTCGCAGCGCTCGCTGGACAAGGTCGAGGCGGTGCACATGCTGCCCGGCCGTGAAGTACCGCTGGATGATCTCAGCGTCTCGCGGGTGCTCAACACGCTGCGCGAGCGCTTCGATGTGGATACCCGGCGCAGCGCGCTGTACCAGGATCTCAAGGCCGGTATCGCGCCGGCCGGCATCGAGTACTACCTGCCGCTGTTCTTCGACAAGACCGCAACCTTGCTCGATTACCTGCAGCCCAACGTGCTGCCGGTGCTGGCGCCGAACGTGTTCGATGCTGCGGCCGCCTTCTGGGCGCAGACGCAGAACCGCTACGAGCAGCGCCGCCACGATGTCGAGCGCCCGCTGCTGGCGCCGGAAGAGCTGTATGCCAGCCCCGAGCAACTGCGCGCCACGCTCAACGGCCTGGCCCGCGTCGAAGTCTGGCCGCTGGATCACGACCGCATCGGCGATGCACAGCCGCTGGGCGACCAGCCCCTGCCGCCGCTGCCGGTGGCCGCACGCGATGCCCCGGCTGCCGAGGCACTGAAATCCTTCATCGGTCATTATCCGGGCCGGGTGTTGATCGCCGCCGATTCCGCCGGCCGCCGCGAAGCCCTGCTGGAAGTGCTGCTCGCCGCCGAGCTGAAGCCGCCGGTGGTCGCCGATCTGCCCGGCTTCCTGGCCGACGACAGCGTGCGCTTCGGCATCACCGTGGCGCCGCTGGAAGACGGTTTCGCGCTGGAAAGCCCGCCGATCGCGGTGCTGACCGAACGTCAGCTGTTTCCCGAACGCGCCGGCCAGCAGCGCCGCAGCCGCCGGGCCGGGCGCGAGCCCGAAGCGATCATCCGCGACCTCGGCGAGCTCAGCGAAGGCTCGCCGATCGTGCATGAAGACCACGGTGTCGGCCGCTACCGCGGCCTGATCGTGCTCGATGCCGGTGGCATGCCCGGCGAGTTCCTGGAAATCGAGTACGCCAAGGGCGACCGCCTGTATGTGCCGGTCGCCCAGCTGCACCTGATCAGCCGCTATTCCGGTGCCTCGCCGGAAACCGCGCCGCTGCATTCGCTCGGTGGCGAGCAGTGGACCAAGGCCAAGCGCAAGGCCGCCGAAAAGGTCCGCGACGTCGCCGCCGAACTGCTGGAAATCCAGGCGCGTCGGCGTGCCCGTGCCGGCCTGGCGCTGCACGTGGACCGCGCGATGTACGAGCCGTTCGCGGCCGGCTTCCCGTTCGAGGAAACACCGGATCAGCTGGCCGCGATCGACGCGACGCTGCGCGATCTGGCCAGCAGCCAGCCGATGGACCGCGTGGTCTGCGGCGACGTCGGCTTCGGCAAGACCGAGGTCGCGGTGCGCGCCGCGTTCGCCGCTGCCAGTGCCGGCAAGCAGGTCGCGGTGCTGGTGCCGACCACCCTGCTGGCCGAACAGCACTACCGCAACTTCCGCGATCGGTTCGCCGATTGGCCGCTCAAGGTGGAGGTGCTGTCGCGCTTCAAATCCACCAAAGAGATCAAGGCCGAACTGGAGAAGGTCGCCGCCGGCACCATCGACGTCATCATCGGTACCCATCGCCTGCTGCAGCCGGACGTGAAGTTCAAGGACCTCGGTCTGGTCGTGGTGGATGAAGAGCAGCGCTTCGGTGTGCGCCAGAAGGAAGCGCTCAAAGCGATGCGCGCCAACGTGCATCTGCTGACGCTGACCGCCACGCCGATTCCCCGCACGCTCAACATGGCCATGGCCGGGCTGCGGGATCTGTCGATCATCGCCACCCCGCCGCCGAACCGGCTGGCGGTCAAGACGTTCATCACCGCCTGGGACAACGCGCTGCTGCGCGAAGCCTTCCAGCGCGAACTGGCCCGTGGTGGCCAGCTGTACTTCCTGCACAACGACGTGGAGAGCATCGGCCGCATGCAGCGCGAGCTGGCCGAGCTGGTGCCCGAAGCACGCATCGGCATCGCCCATGGGCAGATGCCCGAGCGCGAGCTGGAGCGGGTGATGCTGGACTTCCAGAAGCAGCGCTTCAACGTGCTGCTGTCGACCACGATCATCGAATCGGGCATCGACATTCCCAACGCCAATACCATCATCATCAACCGCGCCGACCGCTTCGGCCTGGCCCAGCTGCACCAGCTGCGTGGCCGCGTGGGTCGCTCGCACCACCGGGCGTACGCCTATCTGGTGGTGCCGGACAAGCGCGCGATGACGCCCGATGCCGAGAAGCGTCTGGAGGCGATCGCCTCGATGGACGAACTCGGTGCCGGCTTCACCCTGGCCACCCACGATCTGGAAATCCGCGGTGCCGGCGAGCTGCTCGGCGAGGACCAGAGCGGCCAGATGGCCGAGGTCGGCTTCAGCCTGTACACCGAGCTGCTGGAACGCGCGGTGCGCAGCATCCGCCTAGGCAAGCTGCCGGATCTGGATGCGGGCGAAGAAGCGCGCGGTGCCGAGGTCGAACTGCATGTGCCGGCCTTGATCCCGGATGACTACCTACCCGACGTGCATACCCGCCTGACCCTGTACAAGCGGATCAGCTCAGCGCGTGACAGTGCTGAGCTGCGCGAACTGCAGGTGGAGATGATCGACCGCTTCGGCCTGCTGCCGGACCCGGCCAAGCATCTGTTCGCGATCGCCGAACTCAAGCTGCAGGCCAACGTACTGGGCATCCGCAAGCTGGAACTGGGCGAGAACGGCGGCCGCATCGTGTTCAATCCCAAGCCGGAGATCGACCCGATGGCGGTGATCCAGCTGATCCAGAAGCAGCCCAAGCTGTACACGATGGACGGGCCGGACAAGCTGCGCATCAAGCACCCGTTGCCGCTGCCGGAAGACCGCTTCAGCGCCGCCAAGGCCCTGTTGCTGACCCTCTCCCCGCGCTGATTTCACGCCTGGCGTCGGTCGCCAGGCGCTATCGTTCACTGGGCAGGCGCCACGTGGCGGCCTGCCCGACCCCGGCACTGACGGCCGGCCATCCGACCCCACGTGACCGCCCCCATGTTCGACGACGCCCCTTCGCAGGTCTGCTCCATCGACGCGCTATCGATATCGTTGCAGATGCGCGACCAGTACACCCGTTTCCACTGCGACCGGGTCGGCCTGCTCGGCGATCAGCTGGGCCGCCTGTGCGATCTGGACGACACGCAGCGTGCGCATCTGGCACTGGCCGCCCGCTTCCATGACATCGGCAAGATCGGCATTCCGGACAACGTGCTGCTGTATCCCGCGCGCCTGGATGACGCACAGCGCGCGATCATGCGCACCCACCCCGAACGTGGTGAGCGCATCTTCGCCACCACCGGGCGCAGTGACGCCGCCGAGGTGGCGCGGTTGATCCGCAGCCATCACGAGGCGTTCGATGGCAGTGGTTACCCGGATGGCCTGAAAGGCAGCGACATTCCCCTGGGCGCACGCGTGCTGACCATCGTCGATGGCTACGACGCCATGACCACCACCCGCCCGTACCGCGGCCCGATGCCGCATGCCAAGGCGATGGGCATCCTCGCCGAGCAGCAGGGGGGGCTGGTCGACCCGGAGGTGTTCGGCCTGTTCACCCGGATGATGGCCGCCACTACCTAGTCTCGGCCTGGGTTTGCCGCGAGCGTGCTGGAAAAGAAAAACCCGGCTTTCGCCGGGTTTTTCATGTCTCACTCAACCGCGTGCGATCACCAGATCACAACGCGCTTGTCGTCGGCCCGCACCATTGCATCGCCGGCCTTGCACTCGAACGCCTGCGCGTACGCCGGCATGTTCGACGGCGCGCCGTTGGCACGGAAATTCGCCGGGGCGTGCGGGTCGGTGTTCAGACGCACGCGCAGCTCGCCCTCATTGAAGTTGCGGCGCCACACGGTGGCCCAGTTCATGAAGAAGCGCTGGTCCTGCGTGTGGCCGTCGACCGCTACGTTGGCCTTCGGGTCTTCCTTCAACGCCATCTGCAGCGCGTCGTACGCCACGGTCAGGCCACCCAGGTCGCCGATGTTCTCGCCCAGGGTCAGCTTGCCCTTCACGTTCACGCCCGGCAGCGACTCATAGCCGTCGAACTGCGCGACCAGCTGGTCGGTACGCTGGGTGAAGGCGGCACGGTCGCTGTCGGTCCACCAGTTGTCGAAGTTGCCGTTGGCGGCGAACTGGCTGCCCGAGTCGTCGTAGCCGTGCATCATCTCGTGGCCGATGACCGCACCGATACCGCCGTAGTTCAGCGCCGGATCGGCCTTGGCGTCGAAGAACGGCGCCTGCAGGATCGCCGCCGGGAACACGATCTCGTTCTTGGTGGCGTTGTAGTAGGCGTTGACGGTCTGCGGGGTCATGCCCCATTCGGTCTTGTCGACCGGCTTGCCGATCTTGTTGAGCATGAAGCGGTAGTTGAACGTGCGCGCGGCCTGCATGTTGCCCAGGTAGCTGTCACCGTTGGTTTCCAGGCCCGACCAGTCACGCCACTTGTCCGGGTAGCCGATCTTCGGGGTGAAGCTGGCCCACTTTTCCAGTGCCTTCTTGCGGGTGTCTTCGCTCATCCACTCCAGCTTCTCCAGGCGCGCCTTCAGCGCCACCGAGAGGTTCTCCACCAGGTGCTGCATCTGCACCTTGGAGTCGGCCGGGAACACGGCATCGACATACATCTGGCCCAGGCCTTCGCCGATGGCGCCGTTGACCGACTCCAGCACGCGCTTCCAGCGCGGCTGCATTTCCTTCTGACCACGCAGCGTGGTGCTGTAGAAATCGAAGTTGGCCTTTTCGAAGGCGCTGCTCAGGTACGGCGAGGCGTCATCGATGGTGTGGAAGCGCAGGTAGGCCTGCCAGGTGGCGGCCGGCACGTCGGCCAGCATCTTGTCCACTTCGCCGAAGAAGCCCGGCTGGGCCATCGAGAACTTCTGCGCGGCCGGCACCTTCAGGGTCTCGAACAATGCGGTCCAGCTGAAGTTCGGGGTCAGCTTGTCCGCGTCAGCCGCGCTGACCGGGTTGTAACGCTTGGCCGGGTCACGCATTTCGATGCGCGACATCGAGGCCTTGGCAAGACGCGTTTCGAAGTCCATCACGGCCTTGGCCTGGGTCTTGGCCTGCTCGGCGTCCACGCCGGAGAGGGTCAGCACCTGCGCGATGTAGGCGACGTAGGCGTCGCGGATCTTGGCCTGCGAATCGTCGAAGTAGTAGCCCTTCTCCGGCAGGCCGAGGCCGCCCTGGCCGACATAGGCGATGACGTTGGCCGAATCCTTGTAATCGGCATTGGCGAACAGCGAGAACAGCACGCCCTGGCCCACCGCCTGGCTGTCGCGCAGGTACTGGGTAATGGCGGCGGTATCGTTCAGCGCGGCGATCTTGTCCAGCTGCGGCTGCAGCGGGGTGATGCCGGCGGCCTCGATCTTGGCTTCGTCCGAACCGGTCTTCCAGATGTCACCGATCTTGGCTTCCACCGTGCCGGCCTTGGCCTGGCTGGCGGCAGCCTGCTGGACCAGCGCGTGCTGCACTTCCAGCGAGCGCTCGCGCAGTATTTCGAAGCTGCCCCAGGTGGTCTGGTCGTTCGGGACCGGGTTGGCCTTGAGCCACTTGCTGTTCACGAACCCGTTGAGGTCGGTACAGGCGGCGATGGCGGTGTCCAGATCGGCCGTGTTGAGCGAGATCAGCGCGGTCTTGATCTGCGACTGATCAAACGCCGGCTTGGCATCGGCGGTGGCGGCAGGCGCGGTATCGGTCTTGCCGCAGGAGGCCAGCGACACGGCGATGGCGGCGGTCAGGCCCAGCGGGACCAGCTTGGAAAACTTCATTCGACTCTCCGGCTACAGATGGATGCATCACCCGGATCACGGGCAATCGGGCAGCGTAGCGCGGGAGGGGCCGGGGCGGACCGGCCAAAGGTCACACCATCGCGCGCCGGTAGAGCCACCCCATGGGTGGCCGCGTGAACCGTGCATTGCATGCAGCCACCCGTGGGGTGGCCCTACCCGCGGGGGTAAAGAAAAGGCCGGCTTGCGCCGGCCTTTCGTTGTTATTTCGCCTTGCCCTGGTTGGCCACGGCCTCAGCGGCCTTGCGTGCCGCTTCCGGGTCACCCAGGTAGCGGAACGACTGCACGGTCAGGTCGTCGTTGAGCTCGAACAGCAACGGGATGCCGGTCGGGATGTTGAGCTCCAGGATGGCGTCCTGCGAGACGTTGTTGAGGTACTTGTACAGCGCGCGCAGCGAGTTGCCGTGGGCGGTGACCAGTACGGTCTTGCCGTCCTTGAGCTGGGGGGCGATCGCATCGAACCAGTACGGCAGCACGCGGTCCAGCGTGGTGGCCAGCGATTCGGTGCCCGGCAGCGCGTTGCGGTCCAGGCCGGCATAACGACGGTCGTGGATCGGGTGGCCCGGGTCCTCGATGTCCATCGCCGGCGGCGGGATGTCGTAGGAACGGCGCCAGATCTTGACCTGGTCCTCGCCGTGCCTGGCGGCGGTCTCGGCTTTGTCCAGGCCCTGCAGGCCGCCGTAATGACGCTCGTTCAAGCGCCAGCTCTTGCTGACCGGCAGCCAGTCCTGGTCCAGTTCGGCCAGGGCACCCTGCAGGGTGTGGATGGCGCGCTTGAGCACCGAGGTGTGCGCGACATCGAACTGCAGCCCTTCTTCACGCATCAGGCGGCCGGCGGCGGCGGCCTCGCGGCGGCCCTGTTCGGTCAGTTCCACGTCCACCCAGCCGGTGAAGCGGTTGTCCAGGTTCCACTGGCTCTGGCCGTGGCGCAACAGTACGAGTTTCCGGGTCACTGCAGTATCTCCGACAGATGGCAAGGCAGACCCGCATTGTAGCGGCAACCCTGCCCTGCCCGTCCGCCGCGGCCGGCCCCTGACCCTCAGGGATGCGGATGCCCGTGGTGGCCCTGCGCGTCCGGTGCAGGGCGGCGGCTGTCGTGGCTGTCGTGGCTGCCGTGCGCGTGAGCGGCGTGGTCGTGCCCGGCATGGTCATCGGCGTGCCGGTCGCGGGGGCTGCCGACGCTGCAGGGATCGCCGCAGTGGTCGGCCTCGATCTGCAGGGTCACATGGTCGATGCCGTACTGCTCGTGCAACCGGGTGCCCAGTTCGCGACGCAGGCGGTCCGCATCCACGCCGGTGCCCATCACCACGTGCGCGGTCAGTGCGGGTGTGCTGGAAGCCAGCGCCCATACGTGCAGGTCATGTACGTCCACCACGCCATCGTGTGCGCACAGGGTGCCGCGTACCGCCGCGACATCCATGCCCTTGGGCACGCCCTCCAGCAGCACGTTGATCGCCTCGCGCATCAACACCCAGGTGCGCGGCAGCACCCACAGGCCGATCAGCACGGCCAGGATCGGATCGATCGGCTTCCAGCCCGTCCAGCGGATCAGCAACGCGCCGAGGATCACCGCGACCGAGCCAAGCATGTCCGCCCAGACTTCCAGGTACGCGCCTTTGACGTTGAGGCTCTCGCCGCTGCCGGCGCGCAGCAGCCGCATCGAGATGAGATTGATCACCAGTCCGAACACCGCGATCACCAGCATGCCGGTGGAGGCGATCTCCTGCGGCGCGCGGAAGCGCTGCACCGCTTCCCAGAGAATGTAACCGGCGACCACGAACAGCATGCCGCCGTTGATCATCGCGCCCAGAGCCTCCAGCCGCGCGTAGCCGTAGGTGCGCTTGGCATCGGGCGGGCGCCGGCTGAGCCGGACCGCAACCAGTGCGATCATCAGCGCGAGGGTATCGGTGGCCATGTGCGCGGCATCGGACAACAGTGCCAGGCTGTTGGTCCAGAATGCGCCGGCCACCTCCACCAGCAGGAAGGTGGTGGTCAGCCCCAGCGCCCACCACAGCGGTTTTTCGTGGCGGATCTCGCTGGGCAGATGGTCGTGGTCGTGACCCATGAAAGCTCTCCTGGACAATGCCGGCAGGTTAAGCAGCGCCTCGCGCGGAGACTATTACACTTACCGCAGCGTTCAGTTTGCCATTCAATAACAACAGCGTCCGGCCGCTACCTCTCGACGGCCTGTGTGGCGGGAAGACAATCGTGCATAACGTTCCAAATCTTGATGAGGCCAGCCAACCGCTGGCGCTGGCCTGGGCACAGACACTGGCGCAGACGCCGGCCGCGGCGGCGACACTGCTGGCGAGCCTGTCGGCCGAGAGCCCGCCCGGGCTGGCCCACCACTTCTACGATGTGCTGCTCGAAGACCCGCGCGCGAGCCGGTTCCTCTCGCACGACCAGGTGCGGCTGCGCCTGAAACCGGCGATGCAGCGGTGGCTGCAGCAGATCCTCACCGCCACGCCGGACAGCATCAACGCGCTGGTCGCCGCGCAGCGCGTGATCGGCGACGTGCATGCGCGCGTGGGGATTCCGGTGGATCTGGTGGCGCGCGGCGCGCGCGTGCTCAAGCACCGCCTGTTCGACCGCATCATCGCGCAGGCCGACGAAAGCACGACGGCGTTTGCGGCGATCCACTGCCTCAGCGCTTCGATGGATATCGCCCTGGAAGGCATGACGCTGGCCTACACGCATGCACGCGAGCGCTCTTCGCGCACCGATGCGGCGTATCGCCTGTTCTCGCTGGTGCAGAACGTCAGCACCGAGCGCGAACGCCAACGCGCCCTGCTGCTGGATTGGGAAAACGCACTGCTCTATGCGATGGCGAGCCAGAATGCCGAGGCCGAGCTCACCGGGCTGGCGCAATCGGAGTTCGGCCTGTGGTTCACCCACAAGGGCATCCCGAGTTTCGGCGAAAGCAGCGAGACCGGCCAGGTCGGTGCACTGGTCGCTGCGGTCGATACGCAGTTGCAGGAAGCGCTGGCGCATGCCGATTTCGCGGCGCGCTTCGGGGCATTGCAGGGCATCCGCGAGCGCCTGGCGCAGATCCGCACACTGATGGGCATGTTGTTCGAACGGATCGGCGAGCTCGATGCCGGCAGCGATGCACTGACCAACCTGCTCAACCGTCGCTTCCTGCCGACCGTGCTGCGCCGGGAAATCGAACTGGCCAATTCCACGCAGACGCCGTTCTCGGTGTTGCTGCTGGATCTGGACCATTTCAAGGCGATCAACGATGCGCACGGCCATGACGGCGGCGACCGCGCCCTGCAGCACGTGGCCGCCCTGCTCGGCCAGCTCACCCGCGGCAGCGACTACCTGTTCCGTTATGGCGGTGAGGAATTCGTGGTGGTGCTGGTGGCCGCCACCGCCGCCCAGGCCGAGGTGATCGCCGAGAACCTGCGCAAGCACATCGCGCAGAGCCCGGTGCAACTGGGCAGTGGCCAGAGCCTGTCGCTGACCACCAGCATCGGCGTGGCCGCGCATGATGGCCATCCCGACTACGAGCGGCTGATGGCGCGCGCCGATGCGGCGATGTACCAGGCCAAGAAGCGCGGCCGCGACCGGGTGGTGCTGGCCAGCGATGACCTGCCCGATGCGCCCGGGCGAAAGGCGCTGCAGCGCGGGTGACCCTGTGTGGCCGACGGCAGCGCCGGCCCATCCGCCCGTTGCGGCACGCATGGCTGACCAATGGCGCATGCCCCGCGCGCCCCGTGCGGCGTAGCATCGCGGCATTGCCGTCCGCCACAGGAATCCCCCGATGTCGATCCGCCGCGCCCTGACCCGCCCTGCCCTGCTGCTGCTCCAGTCAGCGCTGCTGATGACACCGCTGCTGGCCACTGCACGCGAGGTGGCGACGCCGGCCGAGCATGTGGATGCCGATGGACCGTACGTGTTCCGTACCGCCAAGGGGCTGGAAGCGGCCTGGGTGTGCAAGGACCACGTGATCCGCCGCGAGCTGCCGGCACGCGGCGAGGCCACCGTGGTCGCCCCCGAGTGCGGCTATCCGCACCCGCTGACCGTGCTGCCGCCACGCACGGCGGAGATCGGCCGGTTCCCTGCCACGCCGCGGATCGTCGCGCTGTCGGACATCCACGGCCAGTACGGCCTGCTCGTGACGCTGCTGCGCGCCCACCACGTGATCGACAGCGAAGACCGCTGGTCGCTGGGCGACGCCACGCTGGTGGTGGCGGGCGATGTGTTCGACCGCGGTCCGCAGGTCACCGAAGCATTCTGGCTGCTGTACAGCCTGCAGCAACAGGCCGCGGCAGCCGGCGGTGCGGTGCACTTCGTGCTCGGCAACCACGAGACGATGGTCCTCTACAACGACCTGCGCTACGTCAACCCGAAGTACCTCAAGACCGCGCAGCTGCTCGGCCGTTCCTACCCCGCGCTGTACGGTCCGGATTCGACGATCGGCCAGTGGCTGCGCACCCGTCCGGTGCTGCTGCGCGTCGGGGACACCCTGTTCCTGCACGGCGGCATCGCACCGGAGAACCTGGACCTGGTGCGCAACATGGCGACCACCAACGCCGGCTACCAGGCCGCAGTCGGGCTGCCCAAGGAGCAGGTCAAGGCCGCACCGGATACTGCCCGCCTGTTCGATGGCAAGACCAGCCCGATCTGGTACCGCGGCTACTTCGATGGACGCATGGATACCGCCCAGGTCGAGACGCTGCTCAAACAGCTCGACCTCGCCCGCATCGTGGTCGGCCACACCTCGATGCCGCATGTCAGCAGCTTCCATGGCGACCGCATCATCGCCATCGACAGCAGCATCAAGAACGGTGAAAACGGCGAGCTGCTGTTCATCGAGAACGGCGCGCTCAGCCGCGGCCTGCTGGATGGCTCGCGGGTGCCGCTGGCCGAAGGCCGGCTCGGCGAAAGCGACTGACCTGGCCGTTCCCGCCGGTCAACCCGCCGCAGCTCACCGTGGCTTGTAGATGCGCGAGACCATCCAGCCGCCGTGACTGCGGAAGCGGCCGCTGTCGCCGGTCAGGGCAAAGCGCAGCGCGACCACCGCGGCGCGCCCGCGGGAGCAATGCCAGTCACGCGCTTTGCGGTAGGCCTTCCGGAAGGCACGGAACGGGCCGCGGGCCTGCGTGGTGTCCAGTTCGGCCTCACGTGCTTCCATCGCCTCAGGTGGGTCCATGGCCTCGGCGGAGGCGGCTGGCGGATGCGCTGCAGCGCGGGTGGCATCTGGATGGAGAGGGTTTGACATGGCGTTCCTTCGATCAACGAGGCCCGGAATCGGCCTCCTGATCGATAAACCGAGAAAACCATCACAAAACTATCGCCCCCGGGACAGACCCGCGTCGTGATCCGCCATGCGCTGCTCCAACCCCTTGATGCGACTCAGAAATTCCGACGTCGGCGCCAGTTCCTGCAGGTGCGGCTGGGCCCGGGCGATCTGGGCGCGGGCGCCAGCGCCATCGCCGTTGGCGAACAATGCCTCCGCCAGCGGGATACGCCACTTGGCGGTGGCCGTGGAATCCGCCCCGTAGAAACCAGCGAATGTCTCCACCAGCTGGGCCGACAGCGGCACTGCCGCGGGATCGCCACGGCGCTGGGCAAGCAGCGCCTGCTGCATCTGCAGGCGCAGCCCCAGCCACGGGGGCAGGCTCGGGTGGGCCTGGCCGAACGCGGCCAGGGCCCGGGCGGCCTCGGCATGCTGTCCGTCCCGGATCAGCCATTCAATCTCGACCAGGCGCAACACCAGCAGCTGCGGCGACTCGGGCGGGAGTTCGCGCCGCCACAGGGCGGCCACCTGCTGCAGCGGTGCCTGCGCCTCGGCCGTGCGGCCGGTACGCAGCAGCAACCGGGCCAGCACCATGTCCACGTCGAGTGTGTCGGCATGCTCAGGCCCGAGCAGCGCCCGATAGCGCGCCAGCGCAGCGCGGTAGTTCTGCTCGGCCTGCACATAGTCGCCGCGGGCTTCCTCCATCAGGCCATGGGCATACTGTTTGACCGCGTAGGCGCGGCTGTCCACGCCATCCACCGCGGCGCTGGTCTGCAGGCTGTTGCGGAAGTGCTGATCGGCCGCCTGGTAGCGGCCAAGATCGAGATACTGTCCGGCCAGCGCGGCTTCGGCCGAGGCGGTGTAGCTGCTGCCTGCGCCGAACATCTGCCGGGTCAGCGCGAAGCTGCGCTCGGCCAGCGCCAGCGCTTCATCGATACGGCCCTGGTTGAGCAGCGTCGAGGACAGCGCGCGCAAGACCCGCTGGTACTCGGCCCCCTGGACACCATGCTCCCGCGATGCCTCTGCCAGACCCTCGCGCAGGATCGCTTCGGCCTTGTCCAGCTCGCCCTGGCTCCGGTACAGATCGCCGAGGTTGGCCATCGCCGCCAGGCCGCCGCGCTGAAGCGGTGCACCGTTTCCCCGCCGACTCAACGCCAGCGCGGAGCGGAAGGAGTGTTCCGCCGCCGCCGGCTGCTCCAGCTGCGCCTGGGCCAGGCCCCGGGCGTTCAAGGCCTTCACCCGCACCGCCGGGGCATCGTCCTGCTCAAGCAGGCCCAACGCGTCCTCTGCACTGCCCAGCGCCTCCTCCTCACGCCCGGCGCTGAGCAGTTGCACCGCCAGACTGGCGCGGGCGTCGGCGATCTCATGCGGCGCGGCGCGCGTGTGCACCAGCCCCTCCACGCTGTCCCGCAGCAGGGCCTGCGCATCCTGCGGTTGACCCAGGTTCTGGTAGGCGCGCCCCAATGCAGCCTGCATCCGCGCGCGCAGCGCGGGCGACACGGTGCGGTCCTGCTCAAGCCGGCGTGCGCCCAGATCGAGCACCTCACGCGCGGTCATCGGCGTGCCGTGGCGCAGCCCCGGATCGGCCGCATCGAAGGCGGCCACCAGTACATCGGCGATGCCGGCGGCAGCCACCGCATTCTGCTCGGCCTGCCGACGCGCCTCGCTCAAGCGCAGCACGAAGGCCAGCACCATCACCGCCACCAGCGCGACGATCACACTGGCGCGCCATTGCCGCCGCAGCAGCAGGCGCGCACGATGCCAGCGGCTGGGCCGACGCGCGCGCACCGGGCGGTGTGCCAGATACCGTTCAATATCCTCGGCCAGTGCGTCGGCAGAGGCATAACGTTCGGCCGGATCCGCGGCAGCGGCCTTGGCCGCGACCGCCAGCAGGTCGGCGGGCACGCCGCGCGCCGGCGGCGGCGTGGCCTGCAGCAGCGCCTCCAGCATCACGCCCAGACTGTAGACATCGCCCACCACACTGGCCGGGCGTCCCGCCAGGCGCTCGGGGCTGGCATAGGCCGGGGTGAGGAAGGCCGCGGCATCGTTGGCGTCACCGAGCAGATGCGCGATGCCGAAATCCAGCAGGACCGGCTGGCCGTCGGGGCGGACCAGTACGTTGCCGGGCTTGAGGTCGCAGTGCACCACGGATTGGGAATGTGCGGCCTGTACCGCGCCGCAGATCTGCACGAACAGGCGCAGGCGTGCGGCCAGATCCAGCGCCAGGGTGCGACAGGCGTCGTCCAGCGGTTCACCCTGTACGTATTCCATCACCAGGTAGGGCTGACCGCCCTCGGCCACGCCCACGTCATACAGCCGGGCGATATGCGGGTGCTGCAGGTCGGCCAGGATCTGGCATTCGCTGGCCAGCCGCGTGGCCAGTACCGGGTCGTAGGCGCGGCGGATCAGCTTGATCGCCACTTCGCGCCGGTACAACGCATCGGCGCGCTCGGCCAGGAACACCACCCCCATCCCGCCGACGGCCAGCAACCGGCTCAGGCGCCACGGGCCAAGCCGCTGCCCGACCAGCGTGGCCGGATCATCCATCGCGGCCATCACGGCGGCGAGCGCGTGCTCGACCCGGCCCAGGTCGGCGGTCTGCGCGCGCAGCAGCTGCAGGGTTTCGTCGATCGCGGCCGGGTCATCGCACAGCTCACCCAGCGCCGGGCGCCAGCGCGCCTCGGGCAGATCGCAGACCGCGTCGAACAGCCCCCGCACCGTCTGCCAGCGGTCTGGGCCGGTCATGCGCGCGTGGCCGGCCCAGCCAGATGCCGGTTCAACCACGCCTTGGCAAACCGCAGATCGCGATCGACCGTGGGCACCGACACATCCAGCGCCAGGGCAATCTCTTCGCGGCTCATGCCACCGAAGTACATCCATTCCACCGTGCGTGCGGCGCGCTCATCCAGGGCGGCCAGTTCCTCCAGCGCGCGGTTCAGGGCCAGCACTTCGAAGGCATCGTGATCAGGGCTGGCTTCCAGGTCGGCATACGACAGGGTCAGGTTGATCGCACCTCCGCCCCGCTTGGAAGCCGCCATCGCGCGTGCGTGGTCCACCAGCACGCTGCGCATCTTCAGCGCCGCCAATGAAAGGAAATGCACGCGATCGCGGTAGCCGATCTCCCCACCGATCATCCGCATCAGGGCCTCGTGCACGAGCACGGTCGGCTGCAGCACGCCATCCTGGGGGGTGCCCAGCCGCGCCACGGCCATGCTACGCAGCTGCGCATACAGAAGCGCCAGCAGTTGATCGCGGGCGGCGATGTCCTGCTGCTCGCTCCAACGGCGCAGCAAACGGGTGACATCCTGGCGCTCGGCCGCTGGAGGTGTCGCGTCAAAAGACATGTGGGGCGGGTCCGTGCATCACAGCAGGCGATCAGCCTGCAGTATCGCCGATCCCCATCCCCATGGGGCGGCGGTGCCGCGGCGATCTCCATCACCGCGGCACCGCAACCGGGCTACTTCCCGCGCTTGGCCAGATTCTCGCGTAGCGTTTCCAGCCGCGTGGAGAGATCCTTCAACGCGCTGCCGCCCTTGCCGACCAGCCAGGACACCTCCTCTTCCATGAAACCGGTACGGCTGTGTTCGGTGTCCGGGAGCGGCGGCAGGATGTGCGCGAAGTAGGTCTTGTCGAGCACCCGCCGCAGCAGTCGCTCGCCCGGGAAGGGTGCGTTGTTGTTGAGCGCACGCGCCGCCTTGATCAGGTTGCGGATGTCGTACTGGGTCGGGCTCAGGTCCGGCACCTGCTTGGGCAGGTCCAGCAGCGTATACACCGCCACGCGGGCGGTGCGCACCGAACTTTCCATGGTGAACACCACATCGTTGTGGGTCTCCACGAACTGCCCCAACAGGCCAAGGTTGGTGCAGCCCCCGGGCACGACGTGCGGGCGGTCGCCGGCCGCGCGTGGCATGAACTGCGCCGTGATGTAGGGCATCAGCGCGGTGCGCACCTTGGTGTTGGCGACGATCTCATCAAGCTGATCGACGATGCCCAGGTGGTAGCTCAGCTCGGCCAGGATCTCGCGGCCGGTACAGGCTGGCATCGGCTTGGCCACGTGGTTGCCGTTCTGGTCCATCAGCAGCGCATACACCCACACCACCAGCACATCCTTGGGCTGGTCGACGAAGTGCGGCTGGCGGTTGACGGTGAAGCTCAGCACCCAGGTGGAGTCGGTGAAGGTGATCACGCCGCCGGTCACGGTCCTGCCCGAGTACGGGTCGTTGACCGAGAGTTCCCTGATCTTGTCCACCAGTGGCGAGGGGCGGCAGGTCAGCGTGGCCGACTCCCACATCGAGCGGTTGATGTCACCGTGGAATTTCTCCGGTTTGCCGAAGATCGGCGACTGTGCAGCGAGGTTGCGCCACAGTGCCCAGTCACTGTCCTGCCCCCGTGTTTCGCGCGGACGCTGCAGCACCGGCACCGTGTCCATGTCGCCATAGACGGTGCCCTCGGTCATCGAGCCGGTCAGCGCGAACACCAGGTCGCCCTCGGCCACCGGCAGCAGCGTATCGTTGCCCGCCACACGGCAGCGCAGCCCGGTGACGGTGCGGGTATCGCCTGCCACGCGCATGTCCAGATCGTACACGCGGGTACCGAAGGTGACCTGCACCCCCTGGTCGCGCAGCATCTTCACCAGCGGTTTGACGAAGCTCTCGTACTGGTTGTATTTCGGGAACACCAGCGCGGACATGTCGTTCAAGCCGTCGATGGCGTCCAGGAAACGGTGCATGTACAGCTTCATTTCCAGCAGGCTCTGCCAGTTCTCGAAGGCGAACATCGAACGCCAGAAGAACCAGAAATTACTCTGCAGGAAGCCATCACTGAAGTAGTCCTCGATGGTCACATCGTCGAGATCTTCCTTGCGTTTGAGCAGCAGCTTGACCAGTTCCCACTGCTGCGGCTTGCTCAGCCCAAAGGTGGAGAAGTCCTGGATCTTCCCCTGCTGATGCATCAGCCGGGCCTTGGAGTAGTTCGGGTCGTTGTCGTTCACCGCCCGGTACTCGTCCAGCACGCTGTAGCCGGCGGGCAGTTCCAGCGCAGGCACGTCCTGGAACATGTCCCAGAAATTGTCGTAGTTCCAGTTCATCTCGCGGCCGCCGCGAACCAGGTAGCCCTGCTCGGGGTCGCCGGCCCCATCGAGCGAACCGCCTTCGATGTCCAGGCTGTCGATCAGGGTGATGTTCGCCGCAGGCATGCCGCCATCGCGGATCAGATAGAACGCCGCGGCCAGGCCGGCAATACCGGTGCCGATGATCCACGCCTTGCGGTTCGCCACGCCGGCCGGTGCGACCGGGCGATTGCGCATGTAGGCGCCCATCATGTCCGGCGGCGGCAGTGTGTTCTCGGGCCGGTTGGACCAGTAGGCCCCCGTGGCATCGGGTTCTTTATCGATCACCGGTGCCCGGTGCACGCCCTGTTGCTCGACAGCCATATCACCACGCCTTTTTCGATGGACCCACAGGAGGCACCGGATGGGCCGGTACCTGGCAGCACGGTTTCCTTACCGCACGGCCCCCTGCTGGCACCGCGCTGCACCCTTGGATGGTACGCACCCCACCTGTGGCGGCATTGATCCGCATCAATGACACCCCTGTTGCATCTCATGCGACACATGTCGCACACTTGCGACACCTCGCCACACCGGGATTGCCATGTCTGCACTGCCTACCCCTTCCAATGCCGAACTGGAACTGCTCAAAGCGCTGTGGCGCCAGGGCGCCTGCAGTGCGCGCGAAGTCCACAACGGCGCCGCCGCGGCGCTGGACTGGTCCTACTCGTCCACCCGCAAAACGCTCGAACGCATGGTCGACAAAGGGCTGGTGGAAGAAACGGTCGAGCACGGGCTGAACATGTACCGCGCCAAGGTCGGCAAGGTGGCCACGCTGGCGGCACTCAGCACGGACTTCGCGCGCCGGGTGCTCGAGATCGATGGCGCATTGCCGGCACAGGCCTTCGCCGACAGCCGCCTGCTCAGCGAACAGGAACTGCAGCAGCTCGATGCGCTGCTGCGTGCCCCCGCCAAGGACGATCCGGCATGAGTGGGCTGACGCTGGGCTTCTGGGGCGTGCATACCGTTGGCGCCCTTGCAGGCGGCTGGGTGGCGTGGTCTGCCGGGCAACGTGTCCACCGGCGGCTGGGTCTCTCCCACGCCGCGTATGGCTATTGGATGGGGGTGTGGTTGCTGGCGGTGACGCCGGTCCTGCTGTCGGTGGGTATGGCGCTGTGGGCCCCCGCACCGCTCATCTCGTTGCCACCGGCACTGATGATGCCGCTGCCGGTCGCGCTGGACCTCGGGGCTGCCGGTGCGGCGGAAGGGCGCCTGGTGAGTTCCCCTTGGGCGGGGGTGGCCACTACCACGTGGCTGGCCGCGCTCTATGTCACCGGCCTGGGTATCGCATTGCTGCGCGTGCTGGTTGGCACGCGGGCGACCGGCCAGCTGTGCCGGGCGACCCTGCCGATCGCAGCGGAGGCCTGGCCGGGCCCGCGCAGCCGTGCGTCGGCGCAGCGGCTGCGCTCGGCCGGCATCGTCTGCCGGGTCAGCGCGCTGCCGGTGAGTCCGTTCGCGGTGCGCTGGCCGCGCCCGTTGATCGTGCTGCCCCTCTCGGCCGTGGAGCAGCTGGAGGATCGTGCACTGAACCTGATCCTGGGCCATGAGGCGGCGCACCTGACGCGCCGCGATCCGCAGCGCGCCGGCCTGATGGCGATACTCAACGCCCTGCTGTGGTTCAACCCGTTCCTGCGCCGCCTCACCGCGCGCGTGCAGCTGGCGGCCGAGCTGCGATGTGATGCGCAGGCCCTCGCGGGGGATGCACAGGGCGGGCGTGACTTCGCCACGGCGTATGTGCGCACGCTGCGCCTTTCCGCAGCGGCTCACGCACCCACCACCGCCCTGACCCACCGCGATCTGGCCGGGCATGAAATCCGCATCCGGCACATGCTGCATGGCGATGCCGCGCGGCCGCTGTCGGGATCGCGACGCGCGCTCCTGCTGGGCAGCGCACTGCTGATCGGCGCCCTGTTGGTGGTCATGCAGGCCAGTGCCGCGCGCCCCGTGCCGGGCCCCGCCGTCACTGGCACCCCAAACGAGATCTCGGCGACGGAGGCGGCACTGCCGCTGCCGCCGTTGAGCGAGGCCCCCATCGAGGTGCAGTTCCAGGCACCGCTGGCCGCACCGAGGATCACCGGACATTTCGGCGATACCGGCAGCATCCGCCAGCGACCGCATCGCGGCACCGATTTCGGCGCGCGCCCGGGCACGCCGGTCCTCGCGCCGGCAGACGGCCGCATCGTGGCGGCAACCACCGCCTACCCCGACGGTCCGCAGTACGGCACGGTGGTGGTCATCGACCACGGTCAGGGCTGGCAGACGTTGTACGCGCACCTGCAGGGCGCCGATGTGGTGGTCGGCCAGCAGGTCCACGCCGGCGAGCAGATCGCACGGGTCGGCAGCACCGGGCGCGTGACCGGACCGCACCTGCATCTGGAGATGCTCCGCAACGGTGAGCGCGTCGATCCGCAGGCGCACCTGCCATGACCGGCTAACCCGCTCCACATCCCCACCCCACTGCTGCATTTCGTTTTCCTGGCCACAGGAGGGGCGCGTGTTGCCCCGCGAAATGCCCCCTGCCCTCCTGCACGGACCGCCCCATGTCACCGACGTTCCGCATCGTACTTGCCCTGACCCCGCTGTGTGCCGCGTTCTCCAGCGCTGGACAGTCACTGCCCGCAAAGCAGGCGCCGCCGCCCACCGAACTGGAGACCGTGCAGGTGCAGGGCACCGTGTACGACGCACGCCGCGAGGACACCGCCACCCGGATCGTGGTCGACGCTGAAGCGCTGCGCCAGTACGGCGACATCGGTCTGGTGGACGCGCTCAAACGCCTGCCCGGCATTACCGTCGGCACGGGTGCGCCCGGCCGCAGCGGCACGCTGTCATTGCGGGGGTTGGGTGCGGGCTATACCCAGATCCTGCTCAACGGCCAGAAAGCGCCCGCCGGGTTCGACCTGGACTCGCTCACGCCGGAGATGGTCGAGCGCGTGGAGATCATCCGCGCACCCACCGCCGACCAGCGCGCCGAAGCGATCGCCGGCTCGATCAACATCGTGCTGGCCGCAGGCGCGCGAAAGGACAGCGGGCAGCTGTCGGTGGCCTGGGGCAACAGCAACGGCCGGAACACGCCCTCGGTCAGCTGGCAGCGCAACCGGCGCGCCGACCACCGCAGCAGCGCGATCACGGCGACCGCATCGCGCCGCGAGTTCCTGGTCGAGGAAACCGGTACCGAGCGTGCATGGAATCGGCAGGGAACACCGACCACCCTGCGTGACACCTCCCTGCGCGCCAGCGGAAACCGCGATGTGCTCTCAGTGGCCCCCAGCCTCGAAGCGACGCTGGAGAACGGCGATATCTTCGCGCTGCAGGGCTTCGCCGATGCGAGCCGGTTCAACCGCATCACCGACATCGACTGGGCCACCACGCTCGGCGCCCCACTACAGACCACCCGCTATCAACAACGCACGCGCATCGACGTGGCGCAGGCCAATGGCAGCATGACGTGGACGCGGGCGTTCGAACGGGGCGGCACGTTCACCACCAAGCTGCGCCTGGGCGGCAACCGCGAGCGCTACGCCTATCGCGAACAGGGCCAGGCAGCGGATGGGCGACAGAACCTGGAGGACCACACCGACGCGCGGTTGACCGTGGGCGATCTGAACAGCAGTGGCAAGTACACGCTGCCCGCCCGCGGGCGGCATGCGCTGCAGCTCGGCTGGGAGGGCAGCGAGGATCGCCGCGATGAAACACGCGTGCAGCAGCTGTTGCCTGTCCACGAGGGCGGCGTGGTGGCGATCAGCGACCTGGCTTTCGACGCGCGCATCCGTCGCCTGGCGCTGTACGTGCAGGATGACATCTCGCTGAGCGAGCGCTGGTCCCTCTATGCCGGCGCACGCTGGGAACAGATCGATACCCGCAGTGACGGCAGCAGCTTCAGCGGCATTCAGCGCCGTGACCAGGTGCTCTCACCGGTGTTGCAGTCACTCTGGAAAATGCCCGGCACCCGGGGCGACCAGCTGCGCGTCGCGCTGACCCGGACCTATCGCTCGCCTACGCTGGCTTCGCTGATCCCGCGCCCGTACACCTCCACCAACAACCGCCCGCTCAACCCCGACGAACGCGGCAACCCGGCGCTGCGGCCCGAACTGGCGACCGGCGTGGACCTGTCCTACGAAACCTACGGCAAGGACGGCGCGCAGCTCAGCATCGGCGGTTATGCGCGCCGGATCAGTGAGGTGATCCGCACCGAAACACATCTGCAGGACGGTCGCTGGGTGGCCACGCCGGTCAACGGCGGCACTGCGATGACCTGGGGGCTGGAGATGGATACGGCATTCCGTCTGCCGCAGCTGATCGCAGGCGCGCCGGCCGTGGCGGTGCGTTTCAATGCCACCGCCAACGATTCGCGCGTGGATGATGTGCCCGGTCCGGACAACCGGCTTGATGAGCAGGTGCGCTTCAGCGGCACCTTGGGCGCGGATTACGAGATCCGCACCGGCTGGACGGTCGGCGGCAGTTACACCTACCGCACCGGCGGCACGGTGCAGGTCAGCCCCGGCCAGTTCGAGATCAGTGCGTACGGGCGCGAGTTGGACCTGTACTCGCTGTGGTCGCTGCGCGCAGGCAGCAAGCTGCGGCTGAGCCTCAACAACGCGCTGCACCGGGCGCTGCACACGGGGCAGGAGCGGGTCAGCGAAGACGGTACCGAGCAGCTGCGGCGCCAGCGCAGGGCATCCCCGCTGCTGCGCCTGCAGCTGGAACTGCCGCTCTAGCCCGGCTCAGCCCGGCTGGCGGCTGGCCTCACCTACCGCCGGCAGCGCACGCGCGCGGCCCGGCTTGCTCGGGAAGGCATGGCGCACGATCCGCCACATCACCTGGCCGAACTGCCGCGGCAGCGAACCGGTGTTGTAGTGCTGGCCGTAGCGCGCGCAGATGTCCTTCACTTCGACCGCGATCGCCGCGTAGCGGTTGGCCGGGATGTCGGGGTAGAAGTGATGCTCGATCTGGTGGCTGAGGTTGCCCGACATGACGTTCATCAGCTTGCCGCCGGTCAGGTTGGATGAGCCGCGCAGCTGGCGCAGGTACCAGTGGCCACGGGTCTCATCACGCACGCATTCCTTCGGGAAGGTTTCGGCCTCGGCGGTGAAGTGGCCGCAGAAGATGATCACGTAGGTCCACACGTTGCGGATGAGGTTGGCGACCACGTTGCCCAGCAGCACCGGCAGGAAGAAGGGGCCGGCCAGCGCCGGGAACAGCAGGTAGTCCTTGAACATCTGCTTGCCCATCTTGCGGCCGACCGGGCGGAACTGCCTGCCCAGCTGCTTGAGCGTCATTTTGCCGGCAAACACGCGGCCCAGGCGCAGGTCCTGGATCGCGATGCCCCATTCGAACAGCAGCGCGAACACCACCGCGACCACCGGCTGCATCAGGTAGAACGGGCGCCAGCGCTGCTCGGGGAAAATGCGCAGCAGCCCGTAACCGATATCGTCGTCCAGCCCGCGCACATTGGTATAGGTGTGGTGGCGGAAGTTGTGGGTCTTGCGCCAGGCGTCGGCGGTGCCGACGATATCCCACTCGTACGTGCTGCCCTGCAACTGCGGATCGCCCATCCAGTCGTACTGGCCATGGATGACGTTGTGCGCCAGCTCCATGTTTTCCAGGATCTTGGACAGCGCCAGCATCACCACGCCGGCGATCCACGCCGGGATCAGCACGCTGTGCACGAAAGCGCCGAGGAACAGCAGCGCGCGGCCGGCCACGCCGGTCCAGCGTACGGCGGCCACGACGCGGCGGATGTAACGCGCGTCGCGCGCACCGAGCGTGGCCAGCTGGCGCGCGCGCAATGCATCGAGTTCAGCGCCGAAGGCCTGCAGTTCGGCCGGGGACAGCGCGCGGTTGTGCACGGAAGACATGGTCACAGCTCCAGGATCAGGTCGGTGCTGGCGCTGTTCACGCACAGCTTTACTTGCGTGGCCGGTTCGGCCGCATGCTCGCCGGTCAGGGTGTGGCGGGTGACGCCGGACACCTTGCCGCAGACACAGGTGTTGCAGATGCCCATGCGGCAGCCGCTGGCCGGGCGCAGCCCTTCGGCTTCCAGCGCCTGCAGCAGCGACGTGCCGCGTGGCAGGGCAAGCGTGCGGCCGCTGCGGCGCAGTTCGACCTGCACCGTGCCCTCTTCGGCATCCGGCAGCACTGGCGGTGTGAACGCCTCGGACTGCAGCGACGCGACCTGGCCCTGCAGCCGCGCCTGCGCTGCATCGACGAAGCCACCCGGGCCGCACACCAGAGTGCGGGCGGTGCTCAGATCGCCCAGCGTCGCGAAGGCGAATGCATCCACACGCGACGCCGGTGCCGCCGGGTCGCGGGTCAGCGCGATGTGCAGCGTGAACGAGGGATGGCGCGCCGCCAGCGCGGCCAGCTCTTCGGCGAAACAGACTTCCTCACGCCGGCGTGCCCAGTACACCAGGTCCACCTGGCCCGGCATGCCGGCACCATCGAGCTGACGCAGCAGCGCGCGCATCGGGGTGATGCCGCTGCCAGCGGCCAGCAGCAACAGCCGCGCGCCAGAGGCCTTGGGCAAGGTCATTTCACCGAACGCCTGGCCCAGCTCAAAGACCTCACCGATCGCCGCGGCATGGGCCAGATGCTGGCTGACGGCACCGCCGGCGATGGCCTTGACGGTGATCGCCAAGCGACCGTCGGCCAGCACGGTCGGGCTGTAACTGCGCGACAGGCGGCGGCCATCGACTTCGACGCCGAGGGTGACGTGCTGGCCCGGCAGCAGACCACGGAAATGGCGGTTGGGCTTCAGCACCAGGGTGACCGCATCCGCGCTCTCGGCGGTGCGCGACAGCAGCCGGGCCAAGGGGCGGCGCAGCGTCCACAGCGGGTGCAGACGGGTGCCCCAGAAGTCGAACAGCGCTTCGGGGACCCAGCGGCGGGGGCTGGCGGCGTGACGGCGGGCGGCAATGCGCGGGACGGTGCTCATGCTTCGCACTATACGGCCGAGCATACGACTGTGTATACAGTTGTATATTGCCGGGACGGGCTATGATTCAGGGACTTGACCCCGCTGCCCCTGATGACCTCCCCAGACCTGCCCCTGCCCGCCTCCGACGACGCCCATCCCGCGCGCAAAGCCTCCATCTCCCGCGAGGATCTGCTGGCCGCGGCATTGGCCCTGATCGGCCCGCACCGCAGCGTCTCCACGTTGAGCCTGCGCGAGGTCGCGCGTGAAGCCGGGATCGCCCCGAACTCGTTCTACCGGCAGTTCCGCGACATGGACGAGCTGACCGTGGCCCTGATCGACCTGGCCGGGCGCTCACTGCGCACGATCATCGGCGAGGCGCGCCAGCGCGCCGCCTCCTCCGACCGCAGCGTGATCCGCCTGTCGGTGGAGACCTTCATGGAGCAGCTGCGCGCCGATGACCGCCTGCTCCATGTCCTGCTGCGCGAAGGCACGGCCGGCTCGGATGCGTTCAAGCATGCGGTGGATCGCGAACTGAATTACTTCGAAGACGAACTGCGGGTCGACCTGATCCGCCTGGCGGCCGCCGACGGCGCGCGGCTGCATGAACCGGCCCTGGCCTCCAAGGCGATTACCCGGCTGGTGTTTGCGATGGGTGCGACGGCGGTTGACCTGCCGCCGGAGAAGGATCCGGAACTGATCGAGCAGCTGACCCAGATGCTGCGGATGATCATCACCGGGGCACGCACGTTGGCAGGCAGTCCGCCGCTGCGCTGATCCGGCCTGCGGGCCTCGCACAAAAAAATGACGACCCACCGGGCCGTCATTTTTGATCCTGTTGCACGCCGCAACTGCAGCGCAGTGGGCGGCGCTTGATCAGCGGTACTGACGTTCGCAGCGACGCTCAACCACGCGATCACCATTCTTGGACTGCTGGTTGCCCTGGATCTGGCGGCCTGCGGCACCACCGGCCACGGCACCGGCAACCGTCGCCAGCTTCTTGCCGTTGCCGCCACCCACCTGGTTGCCCAGCAGACCACCCACGACCGCGCCGGTCGCGGTGCCGGTGATGCGGTTGGGATCCTTGGAATTACGCTGGACCTCGACGTTGTGGCACACCACCTTGCTGCCGTCGTTGAAGCGGCGTCCCTCGTCCTTGGGGCCATAGGTCTGGGCGCCGGCAACGGCCGATACGGCGAGCAGACTGCCCAGGCACAACACGCGGAAGCTCGTCTTCATGGTCGATCCCTGTTTATGGAACATGGCCCGAGTGTCTGCCTGCCGGCGGCAAGCCCGGGTGAAGTTGCGTCCACGCCACGTCAACGCCAGCGGCGGCGTTCAGGCCGCAGCCATCCAGCCATGCGCGCTTACAGCCGCTCGCGGATCGTCTGCCGCAACGCGTCCAGATCCTTGGCGAACGCATCGATGCCGCTGGCCAGCTTCTCCGTCGCCATCGGGTCGGCCGCCAGATCCGCCGCAAAGCGCGCCGCATCGATCGGCGTCACCTGCACC
>NZ_JBDJNT010000019.1:0-75255 GCF_039674525.1 Stenotrophomonas sp. TWI377 | reverse complement strand
GCGCGGTCCCGGACGCCCCATGGGGTTATGGACGGTTTGTGCCGGCCGCGGGCCGGCACCATCGTACACCCGTCCGGCATCTTGTGGTGGCGGGCCAGCGGCCGGCACTACCCCTCAGGTGGACGCGGTGCGGATCGCCTCGGGCAACGGCGCGCTCTTGCCGGTCTGCGTGTCCATCCAGACCACTACCACGTTGCCGTCCGAATACAGCGTGCTGTCGTTCTTCTCGTCCACGATGCGGTGGCCGATGGTCACGCTGCTGTTGCCGAGGCGCTCGACGAACAGCTCCACCACGATGTCGTTGGGCCACACGATCGGCAGGCGGTAGTTGACGTTCGTGGCCGCCACCACCGGGGCGATGCGGTCGGTCATCGAAACGCCTTCCACGCCCAGCATCCAGCGCACGCGCGCTTCTTCCAGGTAGGAGATGTACTTGGCGTTGTTCACGTGGCCCATGCTGTCCATGTCGCGCCAGCGGATGCTGATCGGCACGCGGGCGAGGATCTTGTGCTCGTTGCTCATGCGGTCTTCTTCCTGGTCTTGCTGGGGGCTTTGGTCGCGGCGGTCTTGCGCACGGCCTTCTTCGGTTCCGGCTTGGCCTTGCGCGGCGGGCGGGCGTCGGGCTTGTTGGCCACGGCCGCCGGCTGTTCCGGGCGCGCGCTGGTGGAGGGCAGCATCTTGGCCAGGAACTGGCCGGTGTACGAGGTCGGGCAGGCCGCCACGTCTTCCGGCGTACCGGTGACCAGGATGGTGCCACCGCGGTGGCCGCCTTCCGGACCCAGATCGACGATCCAGTCGGCGGTCTTGATCACATCCAGGTTGTGCTCGATCACCACCACCGTGTTGCCTTCGTCGCGCAGCTTGTGCAGCACGCCGAGCAGCGCTTCGATGTCGTGGAAATGCAGGCCGGTGGTCGGCTCATCCAGGATGTACAGCGTGCGCCCGGTATCGCGGCGCGACAGTTCCTTGGACAGTTTCACGCGCTGCGCTTCACCACCGGACAGCGTGGTCGCGCTCTGGCCCAGCTTGATGTAGCTCAGGCCCACATCGACCAGCGTTTCCAGCTTGCGCGCGATGCTCGGCACCGGTTCGAACAGCTTCAGCGCATCTTCGACGGTCATCTGCAGCACGTCGTTGATGTTGTAGCCCTTGTAGAGGATCTCCAGCGTTTCGCGGTTGTAGCGCTTGCCGTGGCAGACATCGCAGGGCACGTACACGTCCGGCAGGAAGTGCATTTCCACCTTGATCAGCCCATCGCCCTGGCACGCTTCGCAGCGGCCACCGCGCACGTTGAAGCTGAAACGGCCCGGCGAATAACCGCGCGCACGCGCTTCGGGCACTTGCGCATACAGCTCGCGCAGCGGCGTGAACAGACCGGTGTAGGTGGCCGGGTTCGAGCGCGGGGTGCGGCCGATCGGCGACTGATCGATGTCCACCACCTTGTCGAACAGATCCAGCCCGTCCACTTCCTTGTAGGGCGCGATCGGGTGCGAGGAACCGTTGATCTCGTTGGCGGCCAGCGAGAACAGGGTGTCGTTGATCAGGGTCGACTTGCCCGAGCCGGACACGCCGGTGATGCAGGTCAGCAGGCCCGAGGGAATATCCAGGTCCACGCCCTTGAGGTTGTTGCCGCTGGCACCGCGCAGGTGCAGCGTCATCTTCGGGTTGGGCTTGTGCCGGCGCGCCGGGATCTCGATGGCGCGCTTGCCCGACAGGTACTGGCCGGTCAGTGAACGCGGCGCATCCAGGATGTCCTGCAGCGTGCCCTGGCCGACGATCTCGCCGCCGTGCACACCCGCGCCCGGACCGATGTCCAGCACGTAGTCGGCCAGGCGGATCGCGTCTTCGTCATGCTCGACCACGATCACCGTGTTGCCGAGGTCGCGCAGGCGGGTCAGGGTGCCGAGCAGGCGCTCGTTGTCGCGCTGGTGCAGGCCGATCGACGGCTCATCCAGCACGTACATGACGCCGACCAGGCCGGCACCGATCTGCGAGGCCAGCCGGATGCGCTGGGCTTCGCCACCGGACAGGGTGTCGGCCTTGCGCTCCAGGGTGAGGTAATCCAGGCCGACATCGACCAGGAAGCCGAGACGTTCACCGATCTCCTTGACGATCTTGCCGGCGATCTCGCCGCGCCAGCCGGGCAGGGTCATGCTGCTGAAGAACTTCAGCGCATCGTCGATCGGCATCACCACCAGTTCGGGCAGCGCACGGTCGGCCACGAACACATTGCGCGCGGCCTTGTTCAGGCGCTGGCCCTGGCACTCGGGGCAGTTGCGCTCGCTGATGTACTTGGCCAGCTCTTCGCGGACGGCCGAGGATTCGGTCTCTTTGTAGCGGCGTTCGAGGTTGGGAATGATGCCCTCGAAGCGATGCTTGCGCTGGGTGCGGCCACCGGCTTCGGTGAAGTAGGTGAAGGTGATCGTCTCCTCACCGCTGCCGTACAGCACGGCCTGGCGCACGTCCTCGGGCAGGCTCTGCCAGGGGGCATCGGTGTCGAACTTGTAGTGCTTGGCCAGCGAGGCGATCAGCTGGAAGTAGTACGCATTGCGACGGTCCCAGCCGCGCACGGCGCCGGCCGAGAGCGACAGCTCCGGGTGCACCACCACGCGCGAGGGATCGAAGAACTCGGCCATGCCCAGGCCATCGCAGCCCGGGCACGCGCCGACCGGCGAGTTGAACGAGAACAGGCGCGGTTCCAGCTCCGGCAGCGAGTAATCGCAGACCGGGCAGCTGTACTTGGAAGAGAACAGATGCGCAGGCGCATCCTCCACATCCAGCGACTGCACCGAGACCATGCCGTCGCCCAGCTTCAGCGCGGTTTCAAAGCTCTCGGCCAGGCGCTGCTTGATGTCCTCGCGCGGGCGGAAACGGTCGATCACCGCTTCGATGGTGTGCTTCTGGCGCAGTGCCAGCGGCGGCACCGCATCGATTTCATGCAGCTGGCCGTCCACCCGCACGCGCACATAGCCTTGCGCGCGCAGCTGGTCGAACACCTGGGCGTGCTCGCCCTTGCGCTCGCGGATCACCGGGGCCAGCAGCATGTAGCGCTGCTCGGCATCCAGGGTCAGCACGTGGTCGACCATCTGGCTGACCGTCTGCGCTTCCAGCGGATAGCCGTGGTCCGGGCAGCGCGGGCTGCCGACGCGGGCATACAGCAGGCGCAGGTAGTCGTAGATCTCGGTGATCGTGCCGACGGTCGAGCGCGGGTTGTGCGAGGTCGATTTCTGCTCGATCGAGATCGCCGGGGACAGGCCCTCGATGTGGTCCAGGTCCGGCTTTTCCATCACGCTGAGGAACTGGCGGGCATAGGCCGACAGCGACTCCACGTAACGACGCTGGCCCTCGGCGTAAATGGTGTCGAACGCCAACGAGGACTTGCCCGAGCCGGACAGGCCGGTGATGACAATCAGCTTGTCGCGGGGCAGGTCGAGATCGATGTTCTTGAGATTGTGCGTCCGCGCGCCGCGGATGCGGATGAAATCCATCGCCATGGGGGATCCGTTGTGGGGCTTCGGCTCAGGGAGCCGGCAAGCGGGTGGGGCAATCGGAAACGGCAATCGGTCAGCCTACCGAGCTTGGGATTTGGGGGCAATCGCGGACTTTGCCACCCCCATGTCTCATTCCCTGAGACCCCGCCAGCCGGTTTCCTGAACCGTATTCAGCCAAATCCGGGTCAGAGCAGGGGGTGGGTTGACCCGAAGTGGTTGAAGTCATTAAAATTCCGCTTCTGTCCGCCCTCGATGGCGGCAGTCCATAGACCACAATAACTACAGAGGAAGTCTGGTCATGTACGCAGTACTGGTAACCGGCGGTAAGCAATACCGCGTGGCGCAGGGCGAAACGCTCCGCGTTGAAAAGCTCGAAGTCGAAGTCGGCAACGAGATCAAGTTCGACAACATCCTGATGCTGGGCGACAGCGATGGCATCAAGCTGGGCGACGCGCTGAGCGGCGCTTCGGTCACTGCCAAGGTCGTGTCCCAGGGTCGTGCCGACAAGGTCCGGATCATCAAGTTCCGTCGCCGTAAGCACCACATGAAGCGCCAGGGTCACCGTCAGTACTACACCGAAATCGAGATCACCGGCATTGCCGGTGGCAGCAAGTAATAAGGAGAAGCAGTCATGGCACATAAGAAGGGCGTAGGCTCATCGCGCAACGGTCGCGACTCCAACCCGAAGTACCTCGGCGTCAAGATTTTCGGTGGCCAGGCCATCGATGCCGGCAACATCATCGTGCGTCAGCGCGGCACCCAGTTCCATCCGGGTACCGGCGTTGGCCTCGGCCGTGACCACACCCTGTTCGCGCTCGTCGACGGCAAGGTGGAGTTCTCGGTCAAGGGCCCGAAGAAGCGTCGTACCGTCAGCGTCGTCGCCGAAGCCTGATCTTCAGCGGTACGCAGGCGCCCACGCCACGGCGTGGGGTCGCTGACGAAAGCCCCGCTTCGGCGGGGTTTTTCGTTGGTATCAACTATCGGGCGGGACATTTCCCGCCGCCGGCCCTGGATCGTACCGGGGCCGTTAGACTCTGCGGTGGGGTGCACCTCGCGCCCGCCGCCTCCAGATTGGCATCCAGAATCATGAAACTTGTAGACGAAGCAGAAATCCAGGTGATCGCCGGCAATGGCGGCAACGGCTGCATCGGTTTCCGTCGCGAGAAGTTCATTCCGCTGGGCGGGCCGGACGGTGGCGACGGCGGTAATGGCGGCAGCGTGTGGATCCGCGCCGACGAGAACCTCAACACCCTGGTCGATTTCCGCCATGACCGCATCTTCAAGGCGCAGCGCGGCGAGAACGGCATGGGCCGCCAGGCCTATGGCAAGGGCGGCGAAGACCTGGTCATCACCGTGCCGATCGGCACCGTGATCATGAACGTCAGTACCGACGAAGTGATCGGCGACCTGACCAGCCATGGCGACCGCCTGCTGGTGGCCAAAGGTGGCCGCGGCGGCTTGGGCAACATGCATTTCAAGAGCTCCACCAACCGCTCGCCGCGCCAGGCGCTGCCGGGCGAAGAGGGTGAAGAGCGCCTGATCAAGCTCGAGCTGAAGCTGCTGGCCGACGTGGGCCTGCTGGGCTTCCCGAATGCCGGCAAGAGCACCCTGATCCGCGCCGTGTCCGCGGCGACCCCGAAGGTGGCCGATTACCCGTTCACCACGCTGTACCCCAATCTGGGTGTCGTGCGCGTGGAGAACTACCGCAGCTTCGTGATCGCCGACATTCCCGGCCTGATCGAGGGTGCGGCCGACGGCGCTGGGCTGGGCGCGCAGTTCCTGCGCCACCTGCAGCGCACCCGCCTGCTGCTGCACCTCGTGGATATCTCCCCGATGGAAGGCGGCGTGGAAGGCGTGTCGCCGATCGAGCAGGTCCGGGCGATCGAGCGTGAGCTGGAAAAGCACGACCCGGAGCTGCTGAACAAGCCGCGCTGGCTGGTGCTGAACAAGGCCGACCTGATGTTCGAGGACGAGGCCAAGGCCGCCGCCGAGAAGATCGTTGCCGAGCTGGGCTGGACCCAGCCGTGGTACCTGGTCTCGGCCCTCGGCCGTGAAGGCACCTGGCCGATCATGAACAACATCATGGCCTTCTTTGATCGCCAGAAGGAAGACGAGGCGCAAGCGCGCGATGCGTACTGAGCGCGCCCGCGCGCCCCTGAGAAACCCGGCTCCGGCCGGGTTTTTCTGTGGTGCCGCCGTCGCCGCCAGCCGGGCTGGACGTCGCAGATCGCAGGCAACAAAAAACCCGGCCGGGGCCGGGTTTTTATCTGCGGCTGGATCGAAGCCACGCGGGGCGTGGCTCTACGACACCCGCAGCGCCGTATCAGGCGGCCTTGATGGCCTTGATGCGCGCGGTCAGGCGGCTCTTATGGCGAGCAGCCTTGTTCTTGTGGATCAGACCACGCGAGCTGAAACGGTCGAGGATCGGCTGGGCAACAGCGAAGGCTGCCTCGGCGCCGGCGGCGTCATTGGCATCCAGAGCCTTGATCACCTTCTTGACAGCGGTGCGCAGCATCGAACGCTGAGCCGTATTGCGCGCGTTGCGCACGACGGTCTGCTTGGCGCGCTTCTTGGCGGACTTGATATTGGCCACAGTGGTGGTTTCCTGAAAAATCGGTGTAATGGGAACAGCAAGCTGGAAAGTATGATGGCTCGAAAAATGTACGTCAAGTCAATTGTCAAGAGGGAACACGGGTGAGTTCACCAAGGATGTTGCGGGGCCTGCTGTCTTTCAGCAGCATGACCATGATTTCGCGGGTGTTGGGGCTGGTTCGCGACCTGGTCATCACCACCACGTTCGGCACCAATGCGGTGACGGACGCCTTCTGGGTCGCCTTCCGGGTGCCCAATTTCCTGCGCCGGCTGTTCGCCGAGGGCTCGTTCGCCACTGCGTTCGTCCCGGTGTTCACGGAGGTGAAGGAAACCCGCTCGCATGCCGAACTGCGCGAACTGATGTCGCGCGTGGCGGGCACCTTGGGAGCCGTCCTGCTGCTGGTCACCGCACTGGCGTTGATCTTCGCGCCGCAGCTGGCGACCCTGTTCTCCAGCGGAGTGGATACCGACCCGGCCAAGCACGGCCTGCTGGTGGACCTGTTCCGGCTGACCTTCCCGTTCCTGCTGTTCGTGTCGCTGACCGCGCTGGCCGGCGGGGCGCTCAACAGTTTCCAGAAGTTTGCGATGCCGGCGCTGACCCCGGTGATCCTCAACCTGTGCATGATCGCCGGTGCGCTGTGGCTGGCCCCGCGGCTGGGGGGCACCCCGGAGAAGCAGATTCTGGCCCTGGGCTGGGCGGTGCTGGCCGCCGGCCTGCTGCAGCTGCTGTTCCAGCTGCCGTCGCTGAAGGGCATCAACCTGCTGACCCTGCCGCGCTGGGGCTGGCAGCACCCGGGGGTGCGCAAGGTGCTGACCCTGATGGTGCCGACCCTGTTCGGTTCCTCGATCGCGCAGATCAACCTGCTGCTGGATACGGTGATCGCGGCCAAGCTGACCGACGGCTCGCAGTCCTGGCTGTCGCTGGCCGACCGCTTCCTGGAACTGCCGCTGGGCGTGTTCGGCGTGGCGCTGGGCACGGTGATCCTGCCGGCGCTGGCCCGCCACCATGTCAGTACCGACAAGGCCGGCTTCTCCAGTGCGCTGGACTGGGGCCTGCGCACCACGCTGTTGATCGCCATCCCCGCCATGCTGGGCCTGCTGCTGCTGGCCGAGCCGCTGATCGCCACCGTGTTCCAGTACGGCCGCTTCACCGCGTTCGATACCCGCATGACCGCGCTGTCGGTGTACGGCCTTAGCTTCGCCCTGCCAGCCTTCGCGCTGCTCAAGGTGGTGCTGCCGGCCTTCTATGCCCGCCAGGACACTCGCACCCCGGTCCGCGCCGGTGTGGTCGCGCTGGTGGCCAACATGGTCTTCAACTTCATCCTGCTGGCCGTGCTGTACCACGTGATGGTGCCGGAGGCGCTGAAAGCGCAGGGCGTCTGGGTCGCGTTGGGCAAGCAGCCGGGCCTGCATCTCGCGCTGGGTATCGCCAGCGCGCTGTCCAGTTATCTGAACCTTGGCCTGCTCTGGTATTGGCTGGGCAAGACCGATGTCTACCAGCCCAAGGCGGGGTGGGGCGGCTATGCGACCAAGCTGGGGCTGGCCTGCCTGGCCATGGTGGCGGTGCTGCTGGGCCTGCGCTACGGGATGGCGGACTTCACCGGCATGGATAAATGGCACCGGATCGGCAACCTCGCGCTGCTGGTCGGCGGTGGCGGTCTGACCTATCTGGTGGCCCTGGTCGCCATGGGCTTCCGTCCGCGCCACCTGCGGGAGCATTGATCCGGGGGCAGCCCGGCTATACTTCATGGCTATCTCTTGCAAAGCATCGGCCCTGGTGGGTCGCATTCCACGTAGATGAGCAGGCTGTTTAGAAGCGTCGAAGGCGGGCAACTGTTCCCGCACGGAAGCGTGGTCTGCATCGGCGCATTCGACGGCCTGCACCTGGGTCATCGTGCGTTGGTGCGCCACGCCGTTTCGCGCGCGCGCGCGCTGGGCGTGGCCGCCGTGGCGGTGGCCTTCGAGCCGCTGCCGCGCGAATACTTCGCCCAGGGTGAGCCGCCGCCGCGGTTGACCCTGGCCCGCGACAAGGTCGCCATGCTGCGCGAACTCGGCGTGGATGCGGTCGGCCTGCTGCGCTTCGATGCGCGCATGGCCGCGATGCAGGCCGAGGCGTTCGTCGAGCAGCTGCTGGTGCACCGGCTGAGCGCGCGTGAAGTGTGGATCGGGCCGGAGTTCTGCTTCGGCAACCGCCGCAAGGGCGATCTGGCCCTGCTGCAGGCGATGGGCGGCGAGCGTGGCTTCAGTGCCGGTGAGATCGAGCCGGTCGACCTGCATGGCGAGCGCATCTCCAGCACCCGCATCCGCCAGCTGCTGCGCGCCGGTGATTTCAGCCATGCCGGCGATCTGCTGGGCAGGCCGTATACGATTGGGGGCAGGGTAGTGCGCGGCCGCCAATTGGGCCGTACGCTGGGCTTCCCGACCGCCAACCTGCGCTTTCCGAAGACGCCGGCGCTGTCGGGGATCTACGCGACCTGGGTCCACGGTGTGTTCGACCAGCCGTGGCCGTCGGTCTCCAGCTTCGGTACGCGTCCCACCGTGGATGGCGTGGAGCCGCTGCTGGAAGCGCACCTGTTTGATTTCCAGGGCGACCTGTACGGCCGCCACATCGATGTCGAGTTCGTCGCCAAACTGCGCGATGAAGAAAAGTTCCAAGATCTGGCTGCGCTGACCGACCAGATGCACCGTGACGCCGAACAGGCCCGTCACATCCTTTCCGAACACAGATTGCGAGCCACTGCGTGAGCCAGGACTACAAAGCCACCCTTCATCTGCCGGCAACCGAATTCCCGATGCGCGGCGACCTGCCCAAGCGCGAGCCGGGCATTCTGTCGCGCTGGGAGGACGAGGGCCTTTACGCCCGCCTGCGCGACAACGCGCAGGGCCGCCCGCTGTTCGTGCTGCACGACGGCCCGCCCTACGCCAATGGCCAGATCCACCTCGGCCACGCCGTCAACAAGATCCTCAAGGACATCATCGTCAAGTCGCGCTACCTGGCCGGCTTCGATGCGCCCTACGTGCCGGGCTGGGATTGCCACGGCCTGCCGATCGAGATCGCGGTCGAGAAGAAGTGGGGCAAGGTCGGCGTCAAGCTCGATGCGGTCGCGTTCCGCCAGAAGTGCCGCGAGTTCGCCGAAGAGCAGATCGAACTGCAGCGCCGCGACTTCAAGCGCCTGGGCGTGATCGGCGATTGGGACAACCCGTACAAGACGCTGAGCTTCGATTTCGAAGCCAACGAAATCCGTGCGCTTTCCAAGGTGTTCGCCAACGGTCACATCGTGCGCGGCGCCAAGCCGGTGCACTGGTGCTTCGACTGTGGCTCGGCGCTGGCCGAGGCCGAAATCGAATACCAGGACAAGACCTCGCCGGCGATCGACGTGGCCTACGTCTCGCGTGACGCGCAGCAGCTGGCCGAACGCTTCGGCGTGACGCTGCCGGCTGATGTCGAGGTGGCGGTGCCGATCTGGACCACCACCCCGTGGACGCTGCCGGCCTCGCTGGCGGTGTCGCTCGGTGCGGAGATCGAATACGTGCTGGCCGAAGGCCCGGCCCACAACGGCAAGCGCCGTTGGCTGGTGCTGGCCGCCGCGCTGGCCGAGCGTTCGCTGCAGCGCTACGGCGTGGAAGGCCTGGTCGTGCACGGTCGTGCCACCGGCGCCGCGCTGGAAAATCTGCTGCTGGCCCATCCGTTCTACCCGCAGCGCGACATCCCGCTGCTCAACGGCGCCCACGTCTCCGACGAAGACGGTACCGGTGCGGTGCATACCGCCCCGGGCCATGGCCAGGAAGACTTCGTGGTCAGCCAGCAGTACGGGCTGATGGAGAAGTACAACGCCGGCCAGATCAACCCGGTCGACGGCCGTGGCGTGTACCTGTCCTCGACCCCGCCGGCCGGCGATGTCGAGCTGGCCGGCGTGCACCTGTGGAAGGCGCAGCCGCTGATCATCGATGTGCTGCGCGACTCCGGTGCGCTGCTGGCCTTCGTTGAGATCGTGCACAGCTACCCGCATTGCTGGCGCCACAAGACCCCGGTCGTGTTCCGCGCCACCCCGCAGTGGTTCATCTCGATGGACAAGGCCAACCTGCGCCGCGACGCGATGGCCGCGATCGACAGCGTCGGCTGGTTCCCGGGCTGGGGCAAGGCGCGCATCGGCTCGATGGTCGATGGCCGCCCGGACTGGTGCATCAGCCGCCAGCGCACCTGGGGCGTGCCGATCGCGCTGTTCACCCACCGCGAAACCGGTGAGCCGCACCCGCGCACCGTCGAATTGATGCAGCAGGTCGCCGACCGCGTGCAGGCCGAAGGCATCGACGTGTGGTACTCGCTGGACAGCGCCGAGCTGCTGGGCGATGAAGCGCCGCAGTACGAGAAGGTCACCGACATCCTCGATGTCTGGTTCGACTCGGGCGTGACCCATGAAGGCGTGCTGCTGGCGCGTGGCTTCGGCAAGCCGGCCGATCTGTACCTGGAAGGCTCTGACCAGCACCGCGGCTGGTTCCAGTCCTCGCTGCTGACCGGCGTGGCCATCGACAAGCAGGCCCCGTACAAGCAGTGCCTCACCCACGGCTTCACCGTGGATGAGAAGGGCCGCAAGATGTCCAAGTCGCTGGGCAACGGCATCGAGCCGCAGGACATCATGAAGACCCTGGGCGCGGACATCCTGCGCCTGTGGATCGCCTCGGCCGACTACAGCAATGAAATGTCGCTGTCGCAGGAGATCCTCAAGCGCAACGCGGATGCCTACCGGCGCCTGCGCAACACCGCGCGCTTCCTGCTCGGCAACCTGGACGGCTTCGACCCGGCCCAGCATCTGGTGGCCCCGGCCGACATGGTCGCGCTGGACCGCTGGATCGTGCATCGCGCCTTCGAGGTGCAGGAGAAGATCAAGGCGGCGTACACCGGCTACAACATGGCCGAGATCGTGCAGCTGCTGCTGAACTTCTGCAGCGTGGATCTGGGCTCGGTGTATCTGGATGTCACCAAGGACCGCCTGTACACCATGCCGGTGGACTCGCGCGGCCGCCGCTCGGCGCAGACCGCGATGTACCACATCGCCGAAGCGTTCACGCGCTGGATCGCGCCGATCCTGAGCTTCACCGCCGATGAGCTGTGGGGGTACCTGCCGGGCGAGCGCAAGGAGAACGTGCTGTTCGCCACGTGGTACGAGGGCCTGGCCCCGCTGCCGGCCGATGCACCGCTCAACGCCGCCGACTTCGATCAGCTGCTGGCCCTGCGCGAGCAGGTCGCCAAGGTGCTCGAGCCGATGCGCGCCAACGGTGCGATCGGTGCGGCGCTGGAAGCGGAGATCACCGTCGCCGCCGATGCCGAGACCGCCGCGCGCTGGCAGCCGCTGGCCGAGGAGCTGCGCTTCCTGCTGATCAGCGGTGACGTGCAGGTGCGCCCGGCGACCACCGACGAGGTGTTCGTCAGCGCCCAGCCGACCGGCAAGCAGAAGTGCGTGCGCTGCTGGCATTACCGCGCCGATGTCGGCTCGGTCGCTGCGCACCCGGAACTGTGCGGCCGCTGCGTGACCAACATCGACGGTGCCGGCGAAGACCGGCGGTGGTTCTGATGACCGCCGCCCGTCCGCGTCCGAACGCGCTGATCTGGCTGCTGCTGTCGGCAGTGATCATCATCGCCGACCAGTGGAGCAAGGCCTGGGTGCTGTCCAGCCTGCCCGAGTACGAGCCGGTGGTGGTCATCGAGGGCTTCTGGAACTGGTACCGCACCTACAACACCGGCGCGGCATTCAGCTTCCTGAGCGATGCCGGTGGCTGGCAGCTGTGGTTCTTCACCGCACTGGCGGTGGGCATCAGCGGCCTGATGGCCTACTGGATGTGGGGCACCGCGCGCGGTGCCTGGCGCAGCGCCGTGCCTTACGCGCTGGTGATCGGCGGGGCGATCGGCAACGTGATCGACCGCCTCATGCACGGTCACGTGGTCGACTTCATCCAGTGGCATATCGGGGACCATTACTGGCCCTCGTTCAACATCGCTGATTCGGCGATCGTGGTCGGCGCGGTGGGTATCGCCCTGTTCGGCCTGTTCGACGGCAAGGCGGCCAAAAAAGCGGGATAATTCCCTCCTGTATCCGTAACAACCCGGCTTACGCCGGCCGGAGTATCTGACCGATGGATGTGTTGCTTGCCAATCCGCGTGGTTTCTGTGCCGGTGTCGATCGTGCGATCGAGATCGTCAAGCGCGCGATCGAGACCCTGGGTGCGCCGATCTATGTGCGCCACGAGGTCGTGCACAACCGGTTCGTGGTCGATGACCTCAAGGCCCGCGGCGCGATCTTCGTCGAGGAGCTCGACGAAGTGCCGGACGACAACACGGTGATCTTCAGCGCCCACGGCGTGTCCCAGGCCGTGCGCCAGGAAGCCGACCGCCGTGGCCTGAAGGTGTTCGACGCGACCTGCCCGCTGGTCACCAAGGTGCACCTGGAAGTGGCCCGCCACTGCCGCGCCGGCCGCGACGTGGTGCTGATCGGCCACGCCGGGCACCCGGAAGTGGAAGGCACGATGGGCCAGTGGAGCCGCGAGCGCGGCACCGGCCAGATCTATCTGGTGGAGGATGTGGAAGACGTCGCCACGCTGGTCATCGACCAGCCGGAGAACTTCGCCTACACCACCCAGACCACGCTCTCGGTGGATGACACCCGCAGCATCATCGACGCGCTGCGCACCCGCTTCCCGGCGATGCAGGGCCCGAAGAACGACGACATCTGCTACGCCACGCAGAACCGCCAGGACGCTGTGCGCGATCTGGCCAAGCGTTGTGATCTGGTGCTGGTGGTCGGTTCGCCCAACAGCTCCAACTCCAACCGCCTGAGTGAACTGGCGCGCCGTGATGGCGTGGAGTCCTACCTGATCGACGGTGCCGACGAGATCGATCCGGCGTGGGTGGCCGGCAAGAAGCACATCGGCCTGACCGCGGGCGCCTCGGCACCGCAGGTCCTGGTGGATGGTGTGATCGCGCGCCTGAAGGAGCTCGGCGCTACCGGCGTCGGTGAACTGGAGGGCGAGCCCGAATCGATGGTGTTCGCGCTGCCGAAGGAACTGCGGCTGCGGCTGGTCGACTGACCCGCAGCATTCCGCCACGCATGCCGTGGCGCTGCCCCGGTAGTGCCGGCCGCTGGCCGGCAGCACACCCCGGTAGGCCCTGATCCCATCCGGCGGACAGAACATCACCGCGCGCCGCTGTGCCAATCATGGCCGCAACGCGACGCATGACCTTTGGCCATGGGGCAGGGCGCAGGCGGAGGGCTAGGATCAAGAGCTTCCCCCGCTGGAGCCTGCCTGATGAAGATGCGTGCCATTGCCCTGTCCGTGTTGCTGGCCGTGTCCGCCACCGGCGTGCAGGCGCAGACACCGCCGCCGCAGGACGTGGCCTTCCCGGGCCTGCTGCGTATCGACGTGGACGCGCGCGACATCGGACGACGCATCTTCAAGGTCAAGGCCACGGTGCCGGCCAAGCCTGGCCCGCTGACCCTGCTGTACCCGCAGTGGCTGCCCGGCGCACATTCACCGAGTGGCCCGATCGACAAGCTCGCCGGCCTGGTCGTCACCGCCAACGGCACGCCGCTGCAGTGGACGCGTGATCCGTACGACGTCTATGCCTTCACCGTGGAGGTCCCGCAGGGCGCCAGCGAAGTGGTGGCCGAGTTCAAGTTCCTCTCTTCGCAGGGCGCCCAGGGTCGCGTGGTGATGACCCCGGACATGCTCAACCTGCAGTGGAATGCCAATTCGCTGTACCCGGCCGGGGTGATCACCCGCAACATCCAGGCGCAGGCCACCGTCACGCTGCCGCCGGGCTGGTCATATGCCACCGCGCTGGATACCGAGCGCCGCGAGGGGGACACGGTGGTGTTCAAGCCGATCAGCTACGACCACCTGGTCGACTCGCCGCTGTTCGCCGGGCGCCACTTCCAGCGCTTTGATCTGGATCCCGGCGCGAAGGTGCCGGTCCATCTGAATGTCTTCGCCGATGAGGCCAAATCGCTGGCGGCCAAGCCCGAGCAGATCCAGGCGCATCGCGCGCTGGTGCAGCAGATGTACAAGCTCTACGGCGCACGCCATTTCGACCGCTACGAGTTCCTGCTGGCGTTGACCGACAAGCTTGGCGGCATCGGCCTGGAGCATCAGCGCTCCAGTGAGAACAGCGGCGACACCGGCTACTTCACCGAGTGGGACAAGACCTGGCTGGGCCGCGATCTGCTGCCGCACGAGTTCAATCACTCCTGGAACGGCAAGTACCGTCGTGGCGCCGATCTGACCACGGCCAACTTCAACGTGCCGATGGGCGATAGCCTGCTGTGGCTGTACGAAGGCCAGACCCAGTTCTGGGGCCAGGTGCTGGCCGCGCGCTCCGGGCTGTGGAGCCCGCAGCAGACCCGGGACGTGCTGGCCAATGTGGCGGGCACTTACGACCGCGGTCGCCCCGGCCTGGCCTGGCGCAACCTGCAGGACACCACCAACGACCCGACCATCGCCCAGCGCCGCGCGCTGGCGTTCCGCAACTATCAGATGAGCGAGGACTACTACTCCGGCGGCCAGATGGTGTGGCTGGACGTGGAGGGCAAGCTGCGCGCGCTGACCGGCAACAAGCGCGGCCTGGATGATTTCGCCAAGGCGTTCTTCGGCATGAACGACGGTGACTGGAACGTCCATCCGTACACCTTCGAAGAGGTGGTGAGCACGCTCAATGGCGTGGCGCCGTTCGACTGGGCCAGCTTCCTGCGCGAGCGCCTGGACGGGCACGGGCCGCTGACCGGCGGTCTGGAAGCGGCCGGCTGGAAGCTGGTCTACACCGATACGCCGAACGAAGCGTTCAAGGCGCAGGAAACCCGCGGCAAGAACAGCAACCTGCTGTACTCGATTGGCCTGTCCGTCAGCGAGTCCGGTTACATCGGCGACGTGCTGTGGGACAGCCCGGCGTTCAATGCCGGCCTGATTCCCGGCATGAGCGTGGTCGCGCTCAATGGCCGCGTGTTCAAGGCCGAGCAGTTGAAGGAGGCGATCACCGCGGCCAAGACCGACAAGGCGCCGCTGACGCTGCTGGTGAAGAGCTTCGATCGCATCGATACGGTGACGCTGGATTATCACGATGGGCTGAAGTATCCGTCGCTGGAGCGCATCGCGGGCAAGCCGGATCGGTTGGCGGAGTTGTGGAAGGCTCGGTGAGTGGGCTGAACAGTGTCCCTCGACACACGATGCGCGACGCCTCTGCAGCCAATCTGGAGTGGACGCGATGGGTCTTCAGCGTCGGGCGCGTTTCTAGCAATGGACTTCAGTAGCGGCTGAAACGGTTCCGGTTCTGGCAGATCCAGCTTGCCGGCAAGATCCTGGTGCCCATTGGCGCATCCAATCGAAGGGCACGGCAATGTTGGAGAGGAGGGGGAGGACAGCAATGCTGTCCTCCCCCCGCCAATATCATTCGTCGTCACCGTCTCCCAGCTCTGCTGCACCACTATCTTCCAGCCGCGCCGCAGTGGCGACCAATTGCCAGCGGGTATCCTTGACATTCCAAGGAAGGGCCTCCTGCTTTCTCAGTAATCTGAATTCGCCACCGCGGAACGCATAAGTGCGCAACTGCGTGAAGTGTCGAGTTCGGCCTCTGATCTCGAACTGGATGACGAATGCGATGAGTTGCCCGCTGGACGTCCACTGACTCTGGATGCTCTCCAGATTCGCATCATGGTGACGGATGTCGCTATAGCCGATGTAGACGGACAGTGCCTCCGGGTCTAGCTTCGAGGCATCGCTCAACTTCTGGATCTCATTGACGCGCGCCTCAAAGCGCGGTTGGATCCATTCCCACTCAATCTTGGCCCAGCTTCGACGCTTTGCGGTCTGGATCACTGCATCCGTTCGATTGCCCGTTTCAAAGCAAGTGAAGTAGCCCAGCAGATCAGCCGCCTGCTTTATCACTGATGCAATGTGCGTCGTCCACACTGCCCGCCGCCCGAAATCGGTGTGCACGGGAGTTATTGGAAAGTCGCGGAACCACAGCGTATTGAAGAGACTCACGAGATCCCTCTCTCGACGATTCATTTGATGCTTCCTTTCATGGTTGAGGATAAACAGAACTGCTAACGGCTCGTCAGCGAAAAACCTTAGCCCGCAGTAGGCTTCCGTGTTCAAGTGTGTGACGTAGGCGAAACGGCACCAGATGTAGACGCAAGGATCCCGTGTAGGTGTCGCACACGTTGAGATACGCTCAAGCTAAGGAGCGCCCGTGGATGCGAGGGTGAATCTGCATCTGCCACAGCGCTCTCCGGCAGGGAGCAGGGAGTGAACGTCGAAAAAACGTGCGCAGTCAATAGGTCGCCAGCTCAGTCCGCGACTTCCACATCCTGGGCGCTCTCGCACGCTCGCTTCGGCGCACACAGGCGATCCAGCAGCGCCAACGTGACCCCGTTGCTCCAGCCGAAGCCATCCTGCAGCGGGTACTCGCCACCGCCGCCGCCGGTCGCCGAACCGTCCACCACATATTTCTCCACCAGCTTGCCCTCGCGGTCGTACACCGTCTGCACGGTGTGCAGGAAGCGCGTGCCAATCCGGCGGGCGAGGGTGTCCTGCCCATAGCGCTGCAGCCCGTCCACCGCAACCCACTGCAGCGGCGCCCAGCCATTCGGGGCATCCCATTGCTGGCCGGTCGTCACGGTGGTGGTCAGCAGCCCGCCATCGCGCAGCAACTGAGCCTGGACGGCCTCCGCGGTACGGCGCGCCTGCGTGCGACCAGCGACGTCCAGCCACAAGGGGAACAACGCCGCCGCGGTCAGGGCAGGGCGGGTCTGGCCGCGCTCCAGATCGCGATCCACGTACCAGCCTTGCTCGTCATCCCAGAGCAGCTGGTTGATGGCGTGCTGACGTGTCTTCGCGAGTTGGGTAAAGGTGCGTGCAGCGCTGCGATCACCGGCCGCCTTGCTGGCGCGGGCCACGGTCGTTTCCAGATGGAACAGCAGGCTGTTCAGATCCACCGGCACGATCGCCGTCGTGTGGATGCTCGCCAATACTGACGGCTCGGCGAGCCAGCGTGAGCTGAAATCCCAGCCCGATTCCGCACCGGCGCGCAGGTCGCGATACACCTGCGAAGGGGCGCGCTGCGGCGCCAGGGCGGCGGTGGCCAGATCGTCCATCCACGACTCGGTGCGCGGCACCGCGCGGTCGTCCCAATAGCGGTTGAGCAGTTGCCCGTCCGCCAGCCGCACGACGCGTTCGCGCGCCTCGCCCGCTGCCAGCGTTGCCGCGCCGCGCATCCAGAACGCATGCTCGATGCGCAGCTGCGGCAGGTAACGGCGGTAGGCATCATCGCCTTCGTGGGTGGCGAGTAGATCCACCATCAGGCTGAAGAAGGGCGGCTGCGAGCGGCTGAGGTAGTAGCTGCGGTTGCCGTTGGGAATATGGCCGTAGCTGTCGAGCTGGAACGCGAAGTTGTCCACCATGTCGCGTACCTGCTGCCAGCGGCCACTGGAGGCCAGCCCGAGCAGAGTGAAATAGCTGTCCCAGTAGTACACCTCCCGGAAGCGCCCGCCGGGCACGACGTAGGGCTTGGGCAGCGGCAGCAGCGAGCCGTTCGGATCCACCGTGTCGGTGTTGCGGGTCAGCACGGGCCACAGCCCCTCGATGTGCGCGCGCAGCGTCTCCCCCGCTGGTGGCACGTAGGGCTGGGTGTCACCGGGCACCGCGAAGTGCTCGGAGACGAAACCGGCGAGGTCGAACCCGGGCTGCGTCCTGGCGCGCTGCCACTCGGTCAGGACGGTCGCCGCCGCTTGGCGGGGCACCGCGTCGGCGAAGGTCTTCTGATCCTTGAACACGTGCGCGCCCTGGACCTGCTGGAACAGGGGCTGCCACTGCTGGTCCGGTGTCTGCGGCGTCGGTAGCGTGTCGCGTGCCAGCGCAGTGGCACTCAGCAGCAGGGACGACAGCAGCAGACCGGCCAAGCGGGGACAGGGGCGCATGGGATGCCTCCGGAGGTGGGGGATTCACTGTAGAGGCTGGTGCGTCAAGGGCTGGTACTTCCGGGGCAGGTCGCTCGAGGTCATTGGGGCGCGGCCCTTTGCCGATGCGGCCGCTTCCCTGATTGACCAAAGTGGTCCGCACCCCCTAGAATTCACGACCTCGCCGGAATAGCTCAGTTGGTAGAGCGGCGCATTCGTAATGCGTAGGTCGTAGGTTCGATTCCTATTTCCGGCACCAGATACAGCAGAAAGCCCCGGCCTTGGCCGGGGCTTTTTGTTTGTGGCTCGCTTGGTGGTAGTGCCGGCCAGCGGCCGGCAACCCCAGGTCCGTTCGACGCACCCCGGACTGACATCGGCACCTCGATCCGGTTCGGCTTCGCTGGCGCTTAGCGCCAAGGGCGTTGCTCACGTCAGGATGGTGTGGTCGGCCTCAATCGCCCCGTTGGATTCATGGCGGGTTATTCCTGTGCTATGAATACCCTGCCTTGCTTCAAGGCTCTTTCAGGGATTGGAAGGATGCGCAGGATCGGGGAAACTGCAAGCGGCGTGTCCACCCGCTTCGGGAGATTAAAGGATCCAGTTCGGAAGCTTGGTTCCGTAGGCGCATGGCTATGCTTTGTGCTGTTGCTGGGTCTGGCTGCTGTGCCAACCGCAAGCGCACAAACGGTCACCTACATCCATACCGATGCCCTAGGCTCGGTTGTAGCCAAAAGTGATGCCAATGGCAACGTGATCGAGCGCATCACTTACGAGCCTTATGGCGCTGTCGTAGGTGCGCCGGTTGCTGATGGCCCGGGGTATACGGGGCATGTGAGTGATGCGGAACTGGGCTGAGCTACATGCAGCAGCGGTACATGGATCCGCAGTTGGGGGTGTTCCTGTCCGTCGACCCGGTCACGGCGTATGGTCAGCCGGTAGGGCAGTTCAATCGATATCGTTACGCGAACGGGAATCCGTATCGCTTTAGTGATCCGGATGGGCGACAAGCAGCAGAGCGTTTTGTCGAACAGCATCGTAAGGACATGGAGGCTGGCAATGGCGACGTGTACAAGCCGTTACAGCCCTTTGCGATTGCCGTAACAGGTGTAATGCTTGCCCCCGTGGTAGCTGAGGTGGGCATGGCAGCGCTAGCCAATCCTGCTGCTGTAGCTACCGCGACCGAAATCGGGGCTGGCGCTGCGGGAGTGACAGGGACCGGCGCAGTTGCTGGGAGGATAACAGGGTACACCAAGCACGGTCTGAATCAGGCGATTTCACGTGATGGCGGCAGGGGTGTATCTCCAAAAGCAATTTTGTCGGCAGTTAGAGAGCCCTTAAAGGTAGCGGAGCAGGCCGGAGGCAAGACGGTATACACGGGGAGGGATGCCAAGGTTGTTCTGAACGGTGATGGAAAAGTGATAACTACAATTCCTCGAAATAGTAATGGTGTGAGAGACCCAAAGGTGAAGTGAAATGAGTGGAAAGATGCCGTTGCATTTGCGCATGCTACTTGTGGAGATTTGCGCCAAAAATGGCCGTGATCTGTCATTTGAGAAGCTGGAGGGCGACGAGTGTTTATTCGATGGCAATGAACGGGAGTGGTTGGTTGATGCGCTTGTTCGAGAGCTCTCCGACACTGGCCTGAAATTGGACGATGAACCCAATGAGCGTGGGTTGGAAATCGAAGCTTTGATTGATTTTATCGGGCCGGACTCTGGCACAGGTCTGATGAATCAGTGAGCTTAAACGCGTTAATTGGAGGAGTAGAGCGCTGCGGACGATCCGCATCCAAGCACCGCCTCGCATCCTGTCCTAAGTTGGCCTTGAAGCCACTTACTGACAGTCTGCCCAATGTCATCCGTCCTCACCAAGCGCATCGTTCTCACGTCGGTGCCCCGAGATCGCCCCCTATGAGCTCAGGGACGCCCAGGTTCGTGGTCTGATTCTTCGCGTGCAGCCCTCTGGACACAAGGCATGGATCGTCACCTGGGCGCACGGAAAACGTCGCACACTGGGGTCGCTCGAACATCTGACACTCGATCAAGCCCGCGACCAAGCCCGTCAAGCCGTTGCTGAGTACGTTCAGTCGGGATTGCCGACGCTCGCGAAGACCAAGCCCAAAAGTTGCACGCTCGAGACGCTGCTCAATGATCATTTCGAACCCTGGGCGGTTGCTGAGCTCAAGGGTGGTCGTCAGTATCCGGATCGCATCCGATCAGTCTTCCCGTGGCTGTTACGCCGTCAGATCATTGAGATTGACGTTCCGACCATGGAACGGTGGTGGCGCGGGCGTGTCACTGGCCCTGATGCCGTCACAAAGGCTACCGCAGCGCGCGACTTTGCTTGCCTGCGGTCAGCGCTTTCGCGGGCTGTGGAGTGGAAGTTGATCGAGACCAATCCCCTCATGGGCATGCGTCAGCGATCAGCAGCTAGCCGCAAGGTGATGGCCCGGCGTACACCGGGCATGTGAGGATTCGGCCACCGGGCTGAGCTATATGCAGCAACGGTACATGGATCCGCAGTTGGGTGTTTTCCTGTCTGTGGATCCGGTGACTGCGTATGACCAGCCGGTTGGGCAGTTCAATCGATACGGTTATGCGAATGGTAATCCGTACAAGTTCAAAGATCCTGATGGAAGGTCCGCCACATGTGGTGAAATGTCATGCACAATCGAATGTACCAGCGGATTTACGTGCGCCGTAGACTATGTATACGTGGGGACAGTGTATGGAGGGCGGCTGCTTCGGAATGCGGTCGAGTCGATTCTGCCACTTATTCAGCAGTCTCAATCACCCAAAGGTGATGCTCCTGCGTTGCCTGGAGGATTGGTAGGAAGTGAAGATAAGGGAAGCAGGCAGCAGGGAGGGCGTGTCAATAACGGCCCGCTGGCGCCGGAAAATGGTGGGGCGGGGGATGGGCTGAAAGATTTCGGTACTTTAACCGGCGGGAAGTTCGGTCCAGCACCTGAAGGTTCACGATTGCCAGAGGGGACGCAGGTTGGTGAGAACGGTGTAATCTATCGACCAGGAAACACTGGTTCTGGCCCTCGAGTCGATATTCCGGCAAATGGTGAAAAGCCTCATGAGACGCTACATTACCCCAAGCCGACTCCGCTGCGAGAGAGGTCGGACCTGTGAGCGATCTTAACTATCTGTTGGAGTCGCGCCTGGCCGATGGCTCCGATGTCTATATCGATTCGGGCGTGAATCCGAGCGAGTATCTTGAAGGGCTTGCGAATGACATCAGGCGGAATGCATGTCAGCCTTTTGAACTGTCTGCGGTGGTAATGGCGCCAGGTATTCCGGGATTTGACGATGGTGAAGAGATCACTGGGGTGTGCGTCGCCAAGGAGGGTGGGCGCTGGCTGGTCTACCGGGCGAAGGAGGATCTGTTCTACGCGTTTTGGGGGGCAAGGCCCGAGCAGCTTGGAGCTCACGGCGTTTTTGGAAGTCCGTTGTACTGCTGGTCAGCGTGAGGGAGGTGCGGGAGATTGGCGGCGGCGATCCGGGACAGCCGCCACGTAAGCCGGGCGAGGTGATCCCATGATGCGGGGAGCGATATTGCACCGGCCGCTGAGGCTGACTGGGCTGAAGGCGCTGGTTTTGTGTGGGCTCGCAATAGCGTCGCTACAGGCGCAGGGACAAACGGTTACCTACATCCATACCGATGCCCTGGGCTCGGTTGTGGCCGAGAGCGATGCCAGTGGCAACGTGATCGAGCGCATCAGTTACGAGCCTTATGGCGCTGTCGTAGGTGCGCCGGTTGCTGATGGCCCTGGGTATACGGGGCATGTGAGTGATGCTGCTACTGGACTAAGCCAGATGCAGCAGCGGTACATGGATCCGCAGCTGGGGATGTTCCTCTCGATCGACCCTGTGACGGCGTATGAGCAGCCGGTGGGTCAGTTCAACCGATACCGGTATGCGAACTCGAACCCTTACAAGTTCACGGATCCAGACGGGCAGAGTGCCACGCTTCTCATCCCTATCGTGGTTATCCCGATCGTAGTCGCAACCACCTATTACGCTACGACAAGTTCAGAACAGCGTGCAGATCTCGGCAATAAATTGGAAAGCGCTGTAAGGGGGGTGTTCCAGAAGTCCGAGTCGACCCCGCAGCAACCAGCTCTTCAGGGCGATGGATCGATAGCGTCTGAGGGCGCCTCGGGGAATCGATTTCCTGATCGAGCGCTGCCAACCAAGCCTAGTGGCGAGCCAGCGCCTGATCCTGATGCGGGCGGGCCCCATACTCAATTGGGACAGAAAGAAGGCAGAAACGGAAAGTATGACCAGGCCCGTGAGTTCGATGGGCAGGGCAGGCCGGTCAAGACAATCGACTTTACTGACCATGGGAGACCTGGAAGCCATACAAGTCCCCATGAGCATCCTTACGAGTCTAACGGTACTGGTGGGACACCATCCCGGGCGAAGGCCCGGCCACTCAATGGAGGCTGATCGCGATGAATACTGACGAATGGGGTTTTCCGATAACCGGATCAAAAGTCAGCCAGGTGCTCAGAGGGCACTTCAGCCCGGAGGATATCTGGGAGCTGTCCTCCTTGGATGTTCCATCTGGAGAATTGAAAGCTCCGTCGCTCGATGTACTAAGAGAAAAGCTCTCTGAACAAGGTTCTCGCATTTCTACCGCAGGGTTATGCGAGGCTTTGGAAGGTGCTCCCCAGGTCTGGATCCTTGACATTCGCTTGGCTTCCGACAGAAATGTCGTGCTGTACATTGAAGATGGCGAAATATTCGAGATCAACCTTGAACGAGCCTAGGTACGCTTTGTACCTGGTGCGCATGTGGTAGGTCGTAGGTTCGATTCCTATTTCCGGCACCAGATACAGCAGAAAGCCCCGGCCTTGGTCGGGGCTTTTTGTTTGGGGCGGCGTGGAACTCATTGATTGGTGAGGGATTCGTTGCGAGCCGATCGTCGCAAGCATCAATGCTGCTCGTTGCGGAAGGTTTGCATCCGTATGGGTGTTGAGGGGCGCATTCGGAAGCCTGGCTTCCAGAGCACTTATGACTGAGCAGGGTCGGACCCTGACCAAATAGCTCGAAGACATGAAGCTTGGAGCTTTAGTTTGCAAGAGCGAATGCAGCAAAGTGCGGCATCAATCCCCTAGACTCGCCTTTAGTCGCCAGGCGATTGGAGAAAGCAGCAATGGGCTATCAGTTGTGGACCCGGCCTTTGCCGGATCTGAAGTGACGACCAAACTGCTCAACTTCAGTGATAAATCCGGCAAGAATGTCGAAGCGACTAGTGGCCGAAGAACGGTGGAGCAAAACCGAACGGTGGGTGGCGCTAGTCGGAGCCAGCACTTACAGGACAACGCGGCAGACGCACGGATCAATGGGAGCACAGCTAAGCGGACCGCTGATGCGGGCCATGGTTCCGGCGAATTCAACCGGGTCAATCAATATACTGATGGCCGCGGCGTTCATGTGGATCTTAAGCAGGATGGAACGCAGGGACGTTTCACTGACTGGAAACCCAAAAAATGAAGATCATCTCCGGCGGAGCTTGGCTCATGATGCTAGTGGCATGCAGCCCTGCTCCCTCCGACGTAAGGGATCTGGCCAAGCAGACGCCTACTGAAGCTGTCCCCTTGGTGGCAGGCATTGATGCCAGCAGTGGCTCCCTTGCGGGCCTGCGTATTGGGATGACCAAGGACCAGCTTTTCGCAGCCGGCAATCCCATCATTGAACGTTCGGTTATGCAGGAAGGAGACGAGTACATAGTCATGGATGTCTCGTTACCCGACGGTCTGGTTGTCGAATGCTGGTTCGACCAAGGCAGGATAGAGAAGCTGCGGACCACCTCCGAGGGATTGTTAGATGAGAAGGGAGTTGGTGTTGGCTCCACGTTGGTGGCGCTGAAGGCTGCCTATCCGGACGGTCGTCTTGTCACGGGAAATGAAGACGGCAGGCGCTATGCGAACTTCGTCAACCGCTCCAGAGTGGTCTTCGAGATGGACATGGCTGGGCTTCCACAAGCGTGTTTCCACGATGAAAGCAAGGAATGCGAGGTGCATCCGAACTTGCGTGTGCATGGCGTTGTCCTGTATTCCGGTCCAAGCACGTAGGGCAGGTGTTCCAGGCAAGTCTGGTGACTGGATTGGCCTGGGATGTTCAAGGCAATCTCCAGCTACGCAATGGGCGGAAGTCCGACTTCAACTTTGGCAATAGGCTGCGTGAAGTGAAGGAGGAGGCGGAGCGCTAGGCCTACGATTCCTATAGGCGGAGTGCGGTGGCGCACGATGCCCAGGGGCAACGCCTGCGCGCGATGTATTCGTTGGCCGGAAAGGTGGTGCACGAAGAGCGACGAGGAAAGGGCGCCTCGGAGTACATCTATGTAGGTGGTCGACTGCTGGCGACCCGCAGCTCGACAGGTGTTAGCTGGACGCATGTGGATGCGTTGGGCAGCCCGGTCGCTGTCACGGATCGCACAGGCAGCGTTGTCGAGCGCGGCCGGATTGAGCCGTATGGTGCCGAGTTGGGTGGGCAGGTCAAGGATGGGCCTGGCTACACCGGGCATGTGAGCGATTCGGCAACAGGTCTGGTTTACATGCAGCAGCGGTACATGGATCCGCAGCTAGGGATGTTCCTGTCGGTTGATCCGGTGACGGCTTATCAGAAGCCGGTTGATCAGTTCAATCGCTATCGGTATGCGAATGGCAATCTGTAAAAGTTCAAAGACCCTGACGGTCGCATTGTCGAGATCGTATGGGACATTGCCAACATCGCGACGAGTACGATCAGCGCTTTAGCCAAGGCAACGTGGGGGCGGGTATTGTCGCCGGCGGGCTACATCAAATATGAGAACGCAGGTAAGCAAGGTGTTGATCCATATTCAGGAAAGACCCTGCCCAATTCCAAGTCGCATTTTCCAATCAAGTAGCGGGAGAAACGTCACATGAACGAGCATCGATCAGACACTTTTCAACATCTAAAAGGCAAGTATGTAACGTTGACCGTCGAGGATGAGCAGCTTCGGGTTGGAACTGATGATGGATGGTCGCTTCATATTTATAACGGATACACGCTCTCCTGCGGCGTGCGGATGGGCGCACTGACACATGCGTCGCTCCGATTGAAATTGGTCGATTGCCTGGTCGATGACGTCAAAATGACCATGATGTTTTCGGGCGATAAATTTCTCACCGTCGACTTGACGGACGACGGATACTCCGGGCCGGAGGCCATGCAGCTGAACGGGCCCGACGGTAGCATCGTTATCTGGGGCTGAGCCTGCTTCTTCAGATAATGATGAATAGCGCATTTCTGAAGATAATGAAGGGCAAGGACGAACGCATCTTAGCTGCATGCGGTTTCAGTGAACTTGCCCGTGCGTGGGCGCGGTGACGGCTTATCAGAAGCCGGTTGATCAGTTCAATCGCTATCGGTATGCGAATGGCAATCCTTACAGGTTCACTGATCCGGATGGGCGGCAGGCACTTAAGATGCCTATCCCTTGCATTATCACTTTGCCTTTAGATAATCGTGGCGGGAACATCCAGCAAAACGAAGACTCATCACGGGGGGTGGGGTGGGACTAGATATGATGACTGGTTGTTTGCGGAAGCTGAAGTTGCTCTCGGTTCTGTCGGATGCGCAACCGCCAGACAATCCGATTATTGCTAATGGCTGGGCGGGGATTGCATTTGACAGAAATTGCTATGCGGATCTTGCCCCGACAGACGTTTGGAATGCCTGGTTGGATGTGCATATACGGCAGTCCCGCTCATCTAGCGCAATAGGGATTGCGTCCTTTGAAGACCTGGCTGCCGGCAAAGAAGAATGCAGCGTGGAGCCCGATCTTGACTCGCTGCGCCGGTATTGGATGGAAGGTGAGCGGTTTCTGCGCGATCACTACCTGTTTTCGTCCTCGTTCAACTGGGTGGTTCGCCTCGATCAGGACGTGACCCTGTTTGCGGCAGAGCGAGATTTCATGCGCGAGGTGATCGACCGTCTTCATGGTTTGAGCGGTGTCATGGAGCGAATGGTCGAGGATTTTGACCCTGGAGAAGACGATCCGGTTGGGTTGCGAAGATTTCTGTCTGACATCACAGATGAGCTGCGCCGTTGACATGTTCGTAAGTGCCTTGCCATAACTTTGTCGATGAGACTTCGATGGCGGATGGCGCATCTGTACATGCTGCATTTTGAAGTGCAACCGTATCTATGCAGCAGGTGATGCAGCCAGCGTCAGCTTGGCAGCAGGCTCAATTTCTGCTCCGGACACCACATGCAGCAAAAAGCCCCGGCATTGGCCGGGGCTTTTTGTTTGTGGCGAAGCCGACAGTCACCTCACTCCGCACCACTCCCCGCCGGATGCGCAGACCGCCGCCGGAACTTCCGCGACAGCCAATCCCCCGCATCATCCACCACGGTGAAGGCCGCCGGAATCACGATCAGGCTCAGCAGCGTGGAGGTGATCAATCCGCCGATCACGGCGATCGCCATCGGCGCACGGAAGCTTGAATCCCCGGCAAAGCCCAGTGCGATCGGCATCATGCCCGCGCCCATCGCCAGGGTGGTCATGATGATCGGCTGTGCACGCTTGCGGCAGGCATCGATCAGCGCGTCGTGCTGGCTCATGCCGTGCTCGTCTTCGGCCATCACCGCGTAGTCCACCAGCAGGATGGAGTTCTTGGTGGCGATGCCGATCAGCATCAGCAGGCCGATCAGCGCCGGCAGCGAGAGCATGTTCTGCGTGATCAGCAACGCGCCGAACGCACCGCCGGCCGACAGCGGCACCGCCGCCAGAATGGTGACCGGCATCAGCGCGTGGTTGAACAGCAGCAACAGCACCATGTAAATGCAGATCAGTCCGGCGGCCATCGCCAGCATGAAGCCGATGAACAGCTCGACGAACACTTCCGCATCGCCGGTGTTGAGGAAGGTCACGCCCGGTGGCAGCTGTTTGACGCCCGGCAACGCCTGCACTTCGGTCATCACATCGCCCAGAGGGCGACCGTTGAGCTCGGCGGTGAGGGTCACGTTGCGCTGGCGTTGGTAGCGCGAGATCTGTGAGGGACCACTGCCTTGCTGGATATCGGCGACAGCCGCCAGCGGCACCGGGCCATTTCGGCCGGGCACGCGCAGCTGGCTGATCAGGCCCGGGTTGGCAAGGGTGGCTTCGGCAAAGCCGACCCGGATCGGTACCTGCCGGTCGGGCAGGTTGAGCTTGGCCAGGCGCTGCTCGTAATCGCCAGCCGTGGCGATGCGGGCGGCCTCGGCGATATCGGCCGTCGCTACGCCCAGGTCCGCGGCGCGAGCGGGGTTCGGCACGATCTGAAGTTCCGGGCGCAGCAGAGAGGCGGTGGAGGTGACGCTGCCCAGGCCCTGGATGCCGCGCAGGTCGCGCTCCAGCGCGGTGGCGGCATCCTGCAGGCGTTGCGGGTCGTCACCGGAGAGCACCAGCTGCAGCAGGTTGCCGGGCTCGGAGCTGACATAGCTGACGCGCACGCCGGGCAGATCGGCCAGACGCTCACGCGCCTCACGTTCCAGCACGCGCTGGTCGCGGTCGCGCCCGTCGGCGCTGCCCCAGTCCAGCACCAGGGTCGCCTTGCGCGGCTCACCGACGCCGGTCGCACCCGGGTCGCCCAGGTCGAGCACGCTGCCGACCGCGGTATAGACCTGCTTGAGTTCGGGCATGTCCTTGAGCAGTCCGCGCGCGTGTTCGGCGACGGCCACGGTCTCCTGCAGGCGCGTGCCCGGCGGCAGTTCGAGATTGAGGTTGCTGCGGCCCAGATCGGACTGCGGGATGAAGGTGGCCGGGATGAACGGCACCAGCGCGAGCGACGCGACGAACAACCCGGTGGCCAGCCACAGGGTGCGGCCGCGATAGCGCAGTGCGGCGTCCACCCAGCCCAGGTACCACGTCATCAGCCTGGATTCCGGCTTCTCCTCGCCATGCGGCTTGAGCAGGTAGGCGGCCATCATCGGGGTGAGCAGGCGGGCCACCAGCAGCGAAAACAGCACGGCGGTGGCGGCGGTCCAGCCGAATTCGCGGAAGAACTTGCCGGCGATCCCGGGCATGAAGGCGACCGGCACAAACACCGCCGCCAAGGTCAGCGAGGTGGCGATCACCGCGTTGCCGATCTCGCCGGCCGCTTCGCGTGCAGCTTCCAGCGGCGGCTTGCCCATGCGCAGGTGGCGCACGATGTTCTCGATCTCCACGATCGCATCGTCCACCAGGATGCCGACCACCACCGACAACGCCAGCAGCGTGATGATGTTGAGGGTGAAGCCGAAGAAGTACATCACCGCGAACGTCGGAATGATCGACAGCGGCAGCGCCAGCGCCGACACCCAGGTTGCGCGCCAGTCGCGCAGGAACAACCACACCACCAGCAGCGCCAACAGCGCGCCTTCCCAGAGCATGGTCATCGAGGAATCGTAGGAGCGGTGGGTCTCGTCGATCGCCGTGGTGACCAGGCGGAAGTCGATGCCGGGATGCTCGGCCTTGATCTTGTCCAGCGCGTCATGCACGCCGGCTTCCACCTTGACCTCGCTGGAGCCGCGCGTACGCGACATCGAGAAGGCCACCACGCCCTTGCCGTCCAGCAGGGCGGCCTCGGTGGGATCGGCAGCGCCATCGGTCACCGTGGCCAGCGTGGAGAGCCGCACGGCGCGCCCGTCCGGCAGGGCGATGGAGTAGTCGCGCAGTGCCTGTGCGTCACCGACGGTACCCAGCGTGCGGATGGTCTGCTGCGCGCCTTCGACCTCGGTCTTGCCGCCGGCACGCTCAACCTGGATGCGGGCCAGCTGCTGCGATACATCGCCGGCGGTGATGCCCATCGCGATCAGCGCATTGGGATCCAGGTCCACCCGCACCTGGCGCTGCACGCCGCCTACGCGGGTGACGCGCGCCACACCGGGCACGCCGTACATCGCACGCGAGATGTCACGGTCGACGAACCAGCTGGCCTCATCGGTGGTCATGTGCGGGGCGACCAGCGCATAGGTCATCAGCGAACCGCCGATATCGACCTTGGAGATCACCGGCTCCTGGATGTCCTGCGGCAGATCGGTGCGGATGCGGGTGACCGCGTCGCGGGTGTCGTCCAGCGCGGTGGCCAGATCGGCTTCCAGCTGGAACTCGATGGTGGTGGTGCTGACGCCTTCGCTGACCGAAGACATCACGCGCTTGACGTTGTTGACCGTCGCCACCGAGTCCTCGACCTTGCGGGTCACCTCGGCCTCCAGCTGGCTGGGCGAGGCGCCGGGCTGGGTGACGGTGACGGTGGTCATCGGGAAGGCGATGTCCGGGAAGCGCGCCACCGGCAACTGATGGAAACCCCACAGGCCGGCCACGCACAGCACGAAGAAGATCAGCAGCGCAGGCAACGGGCGTTTGATCGCCCAGGCGGAGATGTTCATCGTGCGGCGGCCTTGGTCGCAGCGACCACACGCACGCGGTCGCCCTCACCGAGGAAGCCGGCGCCATCCACCACGACCTGGTCACCGGCCTTCAGGCCTTCAAGGATCGCAGTGCGGCCCTGCACGGCCTGGCCGGTGCTGACGCGGTGGCGGGTGGCCTGCTGCTTGTCGTTCACGGTGAACACATAGTTGTGGCCGTCGCGCTGCACGATCGCCGCGGTCGGGATGGTCAGCACCGGGCCGTCGCCGGTGACGATGCGGCCATCCACGTAGATGCCCTGCTTGAGTGGGCCGGGGGCTGGCAGGTCGGCATAGATCGTGCCGGTGCGGGTCTGTCCATCGACACCCGGGGTGACCGCGCGGATGCGGCCACTGACCACCTGGCCCGCATACGGCAGCTCAACCGTGTTGCCGACGGCGACATCGGCCAGCTGGTTTTCCGGCAGCTCCGCACGCCACTCCAGGCGGCCATCGCGGATCAGGCGCAGCAGCTCGGTACCGGCGGAGACCACCTGGCCCGGTTGCACCAGGCGCTTGGAAATCAGGCCGTCGGCGGGTGCGCGCAGGTCGGCGAAATCGCGGCGCAGCTTGGCCGCGTCGCGCGCGGCACGTGCGGTGGAGGTCTGCGCTTCGGCATTGATGCGTGAGGCGCGCAGCTCATCCAGGCTGCTTTCGCTGATCAGTTGCTGGGCGGCCAGCTTGGCGCTGCGCTCGTAGTTCATGCGGGCCAGTTCCTGGGAGGCCTGCGCCTGTCGCAACGAGGCGTCGGCCTGCGCCAGCTCGCTGTCCAGGGTGCGGTGGTCCACCTGCAGCAGCACCTGGCCCTGCTTGACCCATTGCCCCACGTCCACCAGCAACGCGGTCACGCGCTGGCCGCTGATCTCCACGCCCAGCTGCATTTCTTCATAGGCGGTCACCGGCCCGGAGACCAGCACCGTGCGGGCCATGGTCTGCTGCTGCGCGGGCGCCAGCGAGACCGGCAGCGCGGAGCTGGCGGCCGTGGCGTCGGCCGCGGCCTTGTCGTCCTTGCCGCCGCAGGCGGACAGCAGCGCGACAGCCAGGATCAGGGAAAAACTGCGGAGGTAGGGTGCACGCATCGAGAGGCTTTCCGGGTCGGAACAGCGGGAAAAGAAAGGAATCGGGAAATCAGGATTCGCGCGACAGGCGTCGTTCGATGCCATCGAGCATCAGGCCCAGCCCCTGCTCGAAGCGGGCGTCGAAATCGACCTCGCTCCATGCATCACGGGCCTGCCAGCAATGGGGGAAGCGCGCCTCGGCCAGCGCCATGAAGGCCTCACCCAGCGCTTCCATGCTGCCGTCGCCGGGCCAGGACTGCTCCTCGATCACGAAGCCCATCGTGTAGTACACCAGGTCCATCGCCGCGGTCGCGGCAAAGCGTGCCGGCGCGCCGGCGCCCATCAGCGCGGCGATGCTGGCCTCACCTACCCGCAGCACGTTCTCGGTGGCCAGGAAGGTGCCCGCATACACCCGCGCACCATCGCGGCGCGCTTTGAACGCCAGGCGGAACTCACGCCCGATCTGCAGCAGCGTCTGCCGCCATGGCTGTCCGTCGGGAATCACGCGAGCGACGTCGCAGATCATGGCGTCGGCCATGGCGTCGATCAGCGCCTGCTTGCTCTTGAAGTGCCAGTACAACGACGGCGCCCGGATGCCCAGCGAGCAGGCCACTTTGCGCAGGGTAATGCCCTCCAGGCCGGCCTCGTCGAGGATCCGGAAGGCCGCCTTGACGATGTCTTCCCGCGCGATGGGTTGGCGCACTGTGCTCTGGCCTAACGCTGTTAGGGGGCGAATCTAACAGTGTTAGGTTCGCGCCGACAAGTGCCCGTGCACAGATCCCCAATGGGGCCCGAGGGACGTGGCTGATGGGTTCAGGCGCGCCCAGGGGGGGGAGGGGGCCCCAGGCGCCCGGTTGGCTCAGAGGTCGATCAGGTCAGGCTGCAGGACCGCCATCCGGACCCGGTTGCGCCCGCTGGTCTTGGCGTCGTACAGCGCCTCATCCGCCCGGGCGATCAGCGCCTCCAACAGCCGCTGGTCGCCGCCCGGCAGCGCCTCGCCGATCGCGCCCCCGACGCTGACAGAGACAGTGATGCGCTCGCCGCCCACGAGGATGGGTTCAGCCGCCACCGCACTGCGCAACCGTTCGGCGGCGGCGGGAATCTCATCGACGGCGGACGCCGCCAGCAGGGCGATGAACTCTTCGCCGCCGAAGCGGGCGAACAGATCGCGCTCCCGCAGGGCGTCGCGGCAGCGCTTGGCGACCACCTTGAGGACTTCATCGCCGACCGGATGGCCGTAGGTATCGTTGATCTTCTTGAAGTGATCCACGTCCACCATCAGCACCGCGACAGCGCGGCCGTTGGCTTCGCGGGCGGCGATGATCTGGACCGAGCATTCTTCGAAATGACGGCGGTTGGGGGCGCCGGTCAAGGGATCGGAGGAGGCGAGGCGGCGCAGCTCGGCGGCCATCAGCAGATCGGCGGTGACATCGGTGAACAGCCAGATGCGCCCGTGTGCGCCGTTGCCGCGCACCGGATGGGTGTCCACTTCGAAGGTGCGCTCGCCCAGGGTCCAGTTCTGCTTGGCGGCGAACTGGTCGTTGTTCATCTGGGCGCTGTAGGCCACTTCCAGCTCGGCGTGGTTGTCGCAGCGTTGACGCAGGGCGCGCATCGGGCCGGCCAGATCCGCCGCGCGGTGATTGCCTGCCGTGCAGCCCAGCAGCTCCGCGGCGTGCTCGTTGACAGCCGCCCCGACGCCATCGCCGTCGATCAGCACGATGCCCGCCGGCACGCTTTCAAACAGATCCAGGAACTGATTGCGGACGATCGTGCCGCGTGCGGCTTCGCGCCGTGCGGACAGCAGCCGGGCCACGCTCGTGGCCAGCAGTGGCACCTGTGCCGTCAAGGCTGCCGGGGCAGGGGGGCTTCGCCAAAGCAGCAGCAGGCCACTCAGCGGCGCGCCGTGGGAGGGGGCCGGAACGTACAGCAGGCGGGCGGGGCGGCCTTCCAGGGCATGGATGATCGCCGTCGGCAGCCGGAAGTCCGCTGCGTCCATGGCCTCGCCGGTCCAGCGCGCCTCGAGGATGCCGCTGCGCGCCAGGTTGAAGCTCGGCGAGGGCAGTGCCGGGGCTGACACCGCCCAGGTCGCCCTGCCGCCGACGTCCACCTCCACCGCCATCACCAGGTCAGCGTGGGAGGCGAGGCGGGCGAACTGGCACAGGGCCGCCAGCGCGTCACTGTCGGACGTCGTCACAACGCGGTGCCCGCCAGTCGCTGTTCAAGGATGCGCATGACGTCATCCGGCGCGGTCATGTGCGGAAGATGACCCGAGGCATCGATCACATCCAGGGTGGCGCCATCGATCGCGTTGGCCAGCCAGTGGCCGACGGCGACCGGTACCGCCACGTCGTGCGCGGTCTGGATGAGGTGGACCGGCGTGGAAACCCGCGCAGCCAGGCTGCGCAGATCGGAGGTGAAGATCGTGCGCGACGTATTGAGGGCGATATCCGGGCGCATCTGGAACAGCGTATTGGAGAAATCGGCGACAACCGCGCTGTCCTCCACGCCGACGACCATCGGGGCGAAGCCGGCGATCCAGGCCTGGTAGTTGGCGCGCATGCTCTCGAACAGCTGCTCCAGGTCCTGCGGCTGGAAGCCGCCGGTGTAGCCGTCGTCGTCGAGATAACGCGGCGACGCACCGATGATGACCAGGCGCTCGAACAGCTCTGGGCGTGCAACGGCGGCGGCCGCGCCGATCATGCCGCTCATCGAGTGGCCGATGTAGGTGCAGTCATGCACGTCCAGCTCGTCCAGAATGTCGATCAGATCGTCGGCATAGCCGAACAGCGAACCGTGCCGTTCGAAATCGTAGGTCTGCGCACCTTGCGGACCGCAGCCGGCAAGATCGAAGGAGATCACATCAAAGCGTGCTTCAAACCAGGGGCGCAGGGCGTTCCATGCGGTCTGATCGGTACCAAAGCCGTGTGACAGGATCGCGACCGCTTTACCCGCACCGCTTCGGCGCCCGTTGAACCGCTCGAAACTCTTCACGCACATCCACCCATGGCGTCTTGCAAGGGCCGAATACTAGGTCACGGGCGCGCGTGGGTCCAACGCGCCCCCGTGCTGAATACCAGTTGCCGCAGATAACCGCCGATGAAACCTGCGATGGCCCCTGCGAGCGTATCCAGCAGTAAACGGGCCGCGGCGCGGGCGATACGGCTGGCATGCAGCCGCACCCACGGCAACAAGGTCATCGCCTGGGCACCGATCAGCAGGATCAGCACATCCAGCCCCAGCGCATCCACCACCGGCAGCAGTGGTGCAAGCAATGGATTGCAGGCCATCAGGGTCACGATCGCGGCAGTGATTGCGAACAGGGCGCGTCGGCCCACCGGCATGGCGGTCCAGCGGAGAAGGCGGGCAGTCAGGGACACGGCAGGCTCCAGGCAGTTGGCCGGAGTGTACTGCGGTATGGTCATGCTCGAACTCCCGGGGATCACCCTCATGAAGATCGCAGTATTCAGCGCCCGCCCGTACGACCAGCAGTTTCTCGATGAGGCCAGCCAGCGCCGCGGGGCAGGGCAGCCGTTCGAGTTTCTGTACTTCGATGCCGCGCTGGATCTGCATACCGCGGCGCTGGCGCAGGATTGCGAGGCGGTCTGCGTGTTCGTGAATGACCGGCTGGATGCCCCGGTACTGCAGGCGCTGCAGGCAATGGGCGTGCGCGCGGTCCTGCTGCGCTGCGCCGGCTTCAATAATGTCGACCTCGCAGCGGCGGAGCAGCTGGGCCTGTTCGTGGCCCGTGTGCCCGCGTATTCGCCGGAGGCCGTGGCCGAACACGCGCTGGCGCTGGTGATGACGCTCAACCGCCGGACCCACCGCGCCTACAACCGGGTGCGCGAGGGCAACTTCATGCTTGATGGCCTGCTGGGCCGTACATTGCATGGCAAAACAGTGGGCATCGTCGGCACCGGGCAGATCGGCCTGGCCACGGCCCGCATCTTCAAGGGCATGGGCTGCACCGTGCTGGGCCACGATCCGTATCCGTCGGCGGCGTTCGCTGCGATCGGCACGTCGGTCGCGCTGGACGAGCTGCTCGCCCGCGCGGATGTCGTCTCGCTGCACTGCCCGCTGACGCCGGACACCCATCACCTGATCGACGATGCGTCACTTGCCGGGATGAAGCCCGGGGCGATGCTGGTCAATACCTCGCGCGGTGGGCTGGTGGATACCCATGCGGTGATCCGCGCGCTGAAGTCACGGCGCCTGGGGCATCTGGCCATCGATGTGTACGAGCAGGAGAGCGGGCTGTTCTTCCAGGACCGGTCCGGCGAAATCATCGACGATGACGCGTTCCAGCGCCTGATGACCTTCCCCAATGTGCTGGTGACCGGGCACCAGGGCTTCTTCACGGTGGAGGCGCTGCAGGAGATCTCGGCGATCACGCTGCGCAACCTGGCGGACTTCGTCAGTGGCGCAAGCTGCGCCAATCAGGTACTGCCCCCCTGAGCGCCGCCGCCGGCGAGGCCGGCAGTTGCAGCCCCGGAGCTGACCCGTTCATGTCTATACAAGGGCCGAAATGTTGCCGAATCGGGTCATTGCCCGGCACTGCGACAACGTGTCGCAGCCCAAAACAGGCCTTTCCTGCGCTGGATCATTGTCAATGCCTTTCTTAAATGATGCGTGACGGCCTAAAATTGGAAGGCTGACATGATCGTCCTTCGTGCCTGTCCCCTTGGACCGGCACCACCGGCTTTGGCTGGGACGGAGGCGGGCTTGAACTGGCATTCCCTACGCAATTGGATCGACCGATGATTCCGTTGAAACCCCTTGGACGCTTCCTGCGTCCGGGCCTGCTGTTTGCGTTGTCCGTGTTCCTGACGGGCTGCAACTCGGCCATCCTCAACCCCAAGGGCCAGATCGGCCACGACGAGAAGACCCTGCTCATCACGGCGACCGTGCTGATGCTGCTGGTTGTCGTGCCGGTCATCATCATGACCCTCACCTTCGCGTGGAAGTACCGTGCGACCAACACCAAGGCCCGCTATGAGCCGAAGTGGTCGCATTCCACGGCCATCGAAGTGGTGGTCTGGTCGATCCCGTGCATGATCGTGCTGGTGCTGGCCGTGCTGACCTGGCGTTCCTCGCACGCGCTGGATCCGTATCGTCCGCTGGACTCGGACAAGAAGCCGGTGGTGATCGAAGCCATCTCGCTGGACTGGAAGTGGCTCTTCATCTATCCCGAAGAGAACATCGCCACCGTCAACGAGATCACCTTCCCGGTGGATACCCCGCTGAACTTCAAGATCACGTCCGATACGGTGATGAATGCGTTCTTCATTCCGCACCTGGGCAGCATGATCTACTCGATGACGGCCATGGAGACCAAACTCCACCTGATCGCCAACGAGACCGGTGAGTTCCCGGGCATGTCCTCGCATTACAGCGGCGCGGGCTTCAGCAAGATGCATTTCTCCGCGCACTCGGTGACCGAGGCGGAGTACCAGCAGTGGCTGACCAAGGTGCGTGCCGAAAGCGCGACCCTGGACAAGACCGCCTTTGCTGCGCTGACGGCCGAAAAGAACCATGACTGGCACCCGGTGACCTACTTCGGTACCACCGAGGCCGGCCTGTTCGACTGGGTCATCGCCAAGCACATGGGCGACAACCAGCACTACGGCATGAAGCACGACCACAAGGCCATGAAGCATGACGGCGCCGAGGGCGAAAGCCACGAAGGCCACACCATGCCGGCCGCCGGTGAATCGCACGACGGCCACGCGATGGCTGAAGGCGATGCTGCTGCACACGCCGAACACACTGCAGACGAGCACGCCGCAGCCGGTCACACCGGTCACGGCGGCTCGGGAGAATGACCATGAATCTGTTGGGTAAATTGACCTTTGCCGACATCCCGCATGACCCGATCATCATCACCACGTTGATCGGTGCTGGTATCGGCGGCCTGCTGGTGTTGGCCCTGATCACCAAGTTCAAGCTGTGGGGCTATCTCTGGAAAGAGTGGTTCACCTCGGTCGACCACAAGAAGATCGGCGTGATGTACCTCATCGTCGCCTTCGTCATGCTGCTGCGCGGCTTCGCCGACGCGATCATGATGCGTGTCCAGCAGGCCATGGCCGCTGGCGGCAACGAGGGCATCCTGCCTCCGCATCACTACGACCAGATCTTCACCGCCCACGGCGTGATCATGATCTTCTTCGTGGCGATGCCGCTGATCACCGGCCTGATGAACGTTGTCGTGCCGCTGCAGATCGGCGCACGCGACGTGGCCTTCCCGTTCGTCAACTCGCTCAGCTTCTGGCTGTTCGTGGCGGGCGCGGGCCTGGTGATGATCTCGCTGGGTGTTGGTGAGTTCGCGCAGACCGGCTGGCTGGCCTTCCCGCCGTTGTCAGGCAAGGAATACAGTCCAGGGGTAGGTGTCGATTACTACATCTGGGGCCTGCAGGTCGCCGGCCTGGGTACGACGCTGAGCGGCATCAACTTCTTCATCACCATCTTGAAGATGCGCACCCCCGGCATGAAGCTGATGCAGATGCCGATCTTCACCTGGACCGCGCTGGTCACCAACGTGCTGATCATCGCCGCCTTCCCGGTGCTGACCATCACCCTGGTGCTGCTGACCCTGGATCGTTACCTGGGCACGCATTTCTTCACCAATGACGGTGGCGGCAACGCCATGCTGTACATAAACCTGATCTGGATCTGGGGTCACCCGGAAGTCTATATCCTGGTCCTGCCGGCCTTCGGCGTGTTCTCCGAGGTCATCGCCACGTTCTCGCGCAAGGCGCTGTTCGGCTACAAGGGCATGGTCTACGCCACCGCCTGCATCGGCGTGCTGTCGTTCCTGGTCTGGCTGCACCACTTCTTCACCATGGGCTCGGGTGCCAACGTCAATGCCTTCTTCGGCATCACGACGATGATCATCTCGATCCCGACCGGCGTGAAAATCTTCAACTGGCTGTTCACCATGTTCCGCGGTCGCGTGCAGTTCACGACCCCGGTGCTGTGGACGATCGGCTTCATGGTCACCTTCACCATCGGCGGCATGACCGGCGTGATGCTGGCGATCCCGGCCATCGATTTCGTGCTGCACAACAGCCTGTTCCTGATTGCCCACTTCCACAACGTCATCATCGGCGGCGTGGTGTTCGGCATGTTCGCCGGCATCACCTACTGGTGGCCGAAGATGTTCGGCTTCCGCCTCAATGAAACCTGGGGCAAGCGCGCGTTCTGGTGCTGGTTCATCGGCTTCTATGTGGCCTTCATGCCGCTGTACATCCTGGGCTTCATGGGCATGACCCGCCGCATGCAGAGCTACCCGAACATGGAATATCAGCCGCTGCTGATCATCGCCATGTGTGGTGCCTTCATCATCGGTGCCGGCATCCTGTGCCAGATCATCCAGATCGCCGTGTCGATCCGTGACCGCAAGAAGACCGCCGACCTGACCGGCGATCCGTGGGACGCCCGTACGCTGGAGTGGGAAACCTCTTCGCCGCCGTCGTTCTACAACTTCGGTTCGCTGCCGCGCGTCAACGAACTGGACGAGTTCTGGGAGCGCAAGCAGCGCGGTGAGGCGTGGGAACGCCCGGCCAAGTACACCGACATCCACATGCCGCGCAACACCGGCACCGGTGTGGTGATCGGCGCCTTCAGCCTGGTGTTCGGCTTTGCGATGATCTGGCACATCTGGTGGCTGGCCATCGTGGGTCTGGTCGGCATGATCGGCACCTTCATCTGGCGCACCTTCGACAAGGACGTGGATTACTACGTGCCGGCCGCGGAAGTGGAGCGGATCGAAAATGAGCACCGTCGCCACCTCGTGGCGCAGGGCCTGGTGAAATCGGAGCTGAAGGCATGAGCACCACTATCCCCAACACCATGAACCCTGGGCACGCCGCGCACGCGGCGGCCCACGGCCATGACGACCACGAGCACCACGACACCGGCGGCAATACCGTCTTCGGTTTCTGGGTGTACCTGATGAGCGATTGCCTCATCTTCGCCACGCTGTTTGCGACCTACATCGTGCTGTCTGGCGGCACCGACGGCGGCCCCGGCCCGAAGGACCTGTTCGAACTGTCCTTCGTCGCCTGGGAAACCACGCTGCTGCTGGTCTCCTCGCTGACCTTCGGCCTGGGCATGATCGCCATGCACAAGCAGAAGGTGGGCCAGATGTACGCATGGCTGGCCCTGACCTGGCTGCTGGGCTTCGGCTTCATGTGCATGGAAGTGTGGGAGTTCAACCACCTGATCCATCAGGGCTACGGTCCGGACCATAGTGCGTTCCTGTCGGCGTTCTTCGCGCTGGTCGGTACCCACGGTCTGCACGTGAGCGCGGGTCTGCTGTGGCTGCTGATCATGTTCATCCAGATCAAGCAGAACGGCCTGACCCAGACCAACAAGACCCGCATGGCGTGCCTGAGCCTGTTCTGGCACTTCCTGGATCTGATCTGGATCGGCGTGTTCTCCGTCGTCTATCTGAATGGAGCGCTGTAATGGCCGCACATGACAATCACGCACACGATCATGGCCACAGCGCTGCCGGCGAAAGCCATGGCAGCGTCAAGTCCTACCTGATCGGCTTCGTCCTGGCCGCCGTGCTGACCATCATCCCGTTCTGGGCGGTCATGCATGGCGACCTGCCGCGCTTCACCACCGGCGTCATCATCGTCGTTGCCGCGGTGCTGCAGATCCTGGTGCACCTGGTGTTCTTCCTGCACCTGGACCGCTCCTCGGAACAGCGCTGGAACGTCAGCGCGGCGGCCTTCACCGTCGTGGTGATCGGCATCATCGTCGCCGGTTCGCTGTGGGTCATGCACAACATGAACGTGCACATGATGCACTGACGTCTTCGCGACGTTGCCACACGCAGAAAGGCCGCCCTCGGGCGGCCTTTTTGTTGGGTGATGTGATGGCGGTGGTGCCGCGCGTTACGCCGCCTTCGCCAGTCGCATGAACTCCACGGCATCCACCGGCCGCCCGAGGTGGTACCCCTGCAGCTGATCGCACCCCATGTCGCTCAGGTACTGGCGTTGGCCCGCGGTCTCCACGCCCTCGGCGACGATCTGCAGCTGCAGCGAGCGGCCCAGTGCGATGATCGAGGAGACGATCGCCGCATCCTCGGCGTTGTCTTCCAGATCGTGCACGAAGGCCCGATCGATCTTCAGCTCGGTGGCCGGCATGCGCTTGAGGTAGAGCAGGCTGGAGTAGCCGGTGCCGAAGTCATCGATGGAGATGTTCACGCCCATCGCGGTCAGCCCATGCAGGATCAGCAGGCTCGCTTCCACATCGCGCATCGCAGTAGTTTCGGTCACCTCCAGCGTCAGCCGCTTCGGGTCCAGCCCGTGTTTCTCCAGCGTGCGGCGCACGGTCTCCAGCAGCGTGCTCGAGCCGAACTGCAGGGGCGAGAGGTTCACCGCCATCGTCCAGTCCGGATGCCCGGCATCGTGCCAGTGGCGCAGCTGCGCGCAGGCCCGGTCGAGCACCCAGTCGCCGATGGACAGGATCAGCCCACTGCGCTCCGCGATCGGGATGAACGCATCCGGCGACAGCAGGCCCAGTTCCGGGTGCTGCCAGCGCACCAGCGCCTCGGCCCCGATCAGCGCGTTGCCGTTGGCCTGGAACTTGGGCTGATAGTGCAGCACCAGCTCGCTGCGGCTGACCGCCTTGCGCAGCTCCTGCAGCAGTTTCAGCTGGCGGTTGGCGCTGACGTTGAGTGACTGGGTAAAGAAGGTATAGCCGTTCCGGCCCGAATCCTTGGTGTGGTACATCGCCGCATCGGCGTGGGCCATCAGGTCGCGCTCGGTGGTGGCATCGGCCGGGTACAGCGCGATGCCCAGGCTGGCGCTGACCTGCAGTTCCAGCGCATCGATCTCGAACGGTTCGGCCACGCTGGCGATGATCCGTTCGGCGACCACCGCCGCGTCTTCCGGATCTTCCACCTGGAACACGATGACGAACTCGTCCCCGCCCAGCCGCGCGAACGTGTCCTGCGCACGCAGCAGCGCGGTGATCCGCTCGCTGACCTGGATCAGGAGTTTGTCGCCGAGCTGGTGGCCGTAGGCATCGTTGATCGCCTTGAAACCATCGAGGTCGCAGAACATGACCGCGAAGCTGAACTGCCGGCGTTGTGCCTTCTCGATGGCCTGCTCGATCCGGTCCTGCAGCAGCATGCGGTTGGGCAGCTGGGTCAGCGGGTCGTGCAGGGCGGCCTGCATCAGCTTCTCGTTGGCCTGCGCCAGCGAATCGGCGAGCAGGCCGGTGCGGGTACGCATCTGGCGATCGAACACCGAGGCGATCAACGCGATCCCCAGCGTGGCCAGTGTCGTCACGATCACCAGCACGGCCAGCCATTTGGTATCGATGCCCTGGCCGTACGCCGCGCCGCACAGCGCGCCCTCGGGGAAGTGGGCGGCGGCCATCCCGGTGTAGTGCATGCCGACGATGGCCAGGCCCATCACCAGCGAGGCCAGCCCGCGCAGCAGGAACGGCCGGCGCTGCTCCAGGCGCAGCCGGAAGGCGATCCACAGCGCCGCACCGGCCGCACCGATCGCGATCAGGATCGAGGCGGCAAACCACAACGGGTCGTAGTCGATGCCCGGCTGCATCTCCAGCGCGGCCATGCCCAGGTAGTGCATGGCGGCGATGCCCAGCCCCATCAGCACCGCGCCTGCGCACAGTCGCGACCACGGCAGCTCTGCACGCGAGACCAGCCACAGCGCATACGCCGAGGCGCCCACCGACACGGCCAGCGAGTACAGGGTAATGGCCAGGTCATAGCCGACCGGGATCGGCAGGTGGAAGGCGAGCATGCCGATGAAGTGCATCGACCAGATGCCCAGGCCCATCGCACCGGCGCCACCGGCGAGCCACCAGCGGGCGACCCGGCCGCGGGTACTGGCCAGGCGACCGGCCATGTCCAGCGCGGTGTACGAGGCGAGGATGGCGACCAGCAGCGAGAACACGACAAGACTCTGGCTGTAGGTGCCGGTCATGGAGAAGCCTGGAAAAGGTTGAAGGAGGGCAGTGGCCCGCCGGAGTATCGGCATCGGGGCCGGAATCTTGAGCGGGGGCGCTCGGCGTCTCGGTTGCTGCGACGCGGCTCGGCTATCCTGCCCCATCGATTCTGAAGCGGAAGTGGACATGGCCAAGCGACTCACCGCTTACGTCTGCAGTGAATGCGGCGCCGAATACAGCAAGTGGCAGGGCCAGTGCACCGAGTGCGGGGTCTGGAACACGCTCAGCGAAATCACGCTGGAAAGCGCGACGCCCACCAAGTCCTCGCCGGCCTCGCGACGTTCCGGCTGGGCCGGCAAGGTCGATGCGCCGAAGATCATGGCGCTCAAGGACGTACAGCAGACCGAACACCTGCGGGTGAGCACCGGCATCGGCGAGTTCGACCGCGTGCTCGGCGGTGGCCTGGTCGAAGGCGCGGTGGTGCTGGTCGGTGGCGATCCGGGCATCGGCAAATCCACCCTGCTGCTGCAGGCGGTGGCGAAGATGGCTGCCAGCTTGCCGGTGCTGTACATCACCGGTGAGGAATCGCTCTCGCAGGTCGCTGGCCGTGCGGTCCGCCTGGATCTGCCGCTGGACAACGTCAACGCGCTGGCCGAAACCCAGGTCGAGGCGATCCTGCAGCATGCCAGCGTGGCCAAGCCGCGGCTGATCGTGGCCGATTCGGTGCAGACGCTGTGGACCGAATCGCTGACCGCCGCGCCCGGCTCGGTCAGCCAGGTGCGTGAGAGCGCCGCACGCCTGGTGCGCTTTGCCAAGGAAACCGGCACCGCCGTGTTCCTGGTCGGTCACGTGACCAAGGAGGGCGGCATCGCCGGCCCGCGCGTGCTCGAACACATGGTCGACGCGGTGCTGTACTTCGAAGGCGAGAGCGGCAGCCGATTCCGCCTGCTGCGGGCGTTCAAGAACCGCTTCGGCGCGGTCAACGAGCTGGGCGTGTTCGCGATGGGCGAGAAGGGCCTCAAAGAGGTCTCCAACCCCTCGGCGATCTTCCTCTCCGGCGGCAGCACCCAGCAGCCGGGCAGCTGCGTGATGGTGACCCGCGAGGGCACGCGCCCGCTGCTGGTGGAAGTACAGGCACTGGTGGATGCCTCACCGCTGTCCAACCCGCGCCGGGTGGCGGTGGGTCTGGAGCAGAACCGCCTGGCGATGCTGCTGGCGGTGCTGCACCGTCATGGCGGCGTGCTGGTGGGCGACCAGGACGTGTTCGTCAACGTAGTGGGTGGCATCCGCGTGCAGGAGACCGCCGCCGATCTGCCGGTGCTGCTGGCGGTGCTGTCCTCGCTGCAGGACCGGCCGCTGGCCGAGAAGACGATCGCCTTCGGCGAGGTGGGCCTGTCCGGCGAGATCCGCCCCGTGCCCAACGGTGAAGACCGCCTGCGCGAAGCAGCGACGCATGGCTTCAAGCGCGCGATTGTGCCCAAGGCGAACGCGCCGAAGACCGGCAGCGTGAAGGGCATGGAAGTGATCGCGGTGGAGCGGTTGTCCGAGGCGATCGACGCGCTGTAACGCGGCATGCCGACCAACGGTCGGCATCTACCTGCGATGTTCGGGGCCGCGTGCCGACCAGCGATCGGTACGCGGTGCACCGGTGGGTGCCGACCAACGATCGGTACGCGGTGCACCGGTGGGTGCCGACCAACGATCGGCATGCGGTGCACGGGTAGGTGCCGACCACCGATCGGCATGCGGTGCACGGGTAGGTGCCGACCGTTGGTCGGCACGCTTCTATCGCGTGCGCCCGAACACCAGCTCGATCACGAACTGGCTGCCGAAGAACGCCAGCAGCAGCAACGCCATCGCGGTCAGGGTCCAATGCACCGCCTTCGCGCCGCGCCAGCCGTAACGGCGGCGCCCGATCAGCAGCGTGCCAAACACGATCCAGGACAGGATGCTGAGCACGGTCTTGTGCACCAGCTTCTGCGCCAGCAGGTCATCGACGAACAGCACGCCGGTGACCAGGGTCAGCGTGAGCAGCGCAAAGCCGACCGCGATCACCCGGAACAGCAGGGCTTCCAGGTCGGCCAGCGGGGGCAGGGCGCGCAGCCACGGGCGGAAATCACGGCGGCGCAGGGCGCGTTCCTGCAGCCACAGCATGATCGCCAGCAACGCGGCCACGCTCAGGGTGGCGTAGGCGAGCAGCGCCATCCACGCGTGCGTGGCCAATTGCCAGCCCAGCGGCTTGCTCGGCTCGTGGCCGTAGGCGTGATAGATCCACAGCACCACGGCGGCCATCGGGAACACCAGGACGCCAAGTGCCGCCATGCGCCCGCGCGCAGCGACCAGCGAGGTCAGCCACGCCATGCCCAGCCCGACCAGCGACAGGGCGGCGAAGAAGTGCATGTCCGGCCCGCCGCTGGTACGCATCGCCACCAGCACGTGATAGCCGCCGTGCAGCAGCATCGCCGGCAGCGCCGGCCACAGCCAGGCCGGGGAGGTCACCGCGTCATCGCGGACGACCGCACGCACCAGCAGGCCGGTGGCGGTCAGGTACAGCAGGGTCGCGATGAGAACGATTGTCATCGTGTCAGTTTCGCATACCCCCGGGGTGCTGGCGATGCCCGCAGCGCCGCCGTCAGGGCCGGTCCGGGAGCCGGGGCGGAACCGTTATACTGGCGGTCTCATTGTCTTTTGTTCTGAACAGGTCGCTTCCATGTTCGAGTCCCTGACCCAGCGCCTCTCCGGCACCATCGAGCGGCTGCGCGGCCGCGGTCGCCTGACCGAGGAAAACATCCGCGAGGCCACCCGCGAAGTCCGCATCGCGCTGCTTGAAGCCGACGTCGCGCTGCCCGTGGTGCAGGCGCTGGTCGAACGCATCAAGGTGCGTGCGGTCGGCCAGGAAGTGCTCAAGTCGCTGACCCCGGGTCAGGCGCTGATCAAGGTCGTGCGCGACGAGCTGACCGCGGTCATGGGCTCGGCCGCCTCGGACCTGAACCTCAACGTGCCGGCGCCGGCGATCATCCTGATGGCCGGCCTGCAGGGTGCGGGCAAGACCACCACGGTGGGCAAGCTGGCCAAGCACCTCAAGGAAAAGCGCAAGAAGAAGGTGATGGTGGTCTCGGCCGACGTCTACCGTCCGGCCGCGATCGAGCAGCTCAAGACCCTGGCTGACCAGGTCGGTGTGCTGTTCTTCCCGTCCACCGCCGACCAGAAGCCGGAAGCCATCGTCCGCGCCGCCATCGATGACGCCCGCAAGTCGTTCGTGGATGTGCTGATCGTCGATACCGCCGGTCGCCTGGCCATCGACGAAGCGATGATGGCCGAGATCAAGGCGCTGCACGCCGCGGTCAACCCGGCCGAAACGCTGTTCGTGGTCGATGCCATGACCGGCCAGGATGCCGCCAATACCGCCAAGGCCTTCGGCGATGCGCTGCCGCTGACCGGCGTGGTGCTGACCAAGACCGACGGTGACGCCCGCGGCGGTGCCGCGCTGAGCGTGCGCTACATCACCGGCAAGCCGATCAAGTTCGTCGGTGTGAGCGAAAAGCCGGACGGTCTGGATGTGTTCCACCCGGACCGTATCGCCAGCCGCATCCTGGACATGGGCGACGTGCTGTCGCTGGTGGAGCAGGTTGAGCAGCAGGTCGACAAGGACAAGGCCCAGAAGCTGGCCGAGAAGGTCGCCAAGGGCAAGAAGTTCGATCTGAACGACATGCGCGACCAGCTGGAGCAGATGCAGAACATGGGCGGCATCGGCGGCCTGATGGACAAGCTGCCGGGCCTGGGCCAGATCCCTGATCACCTCAAGCAGCAGGTCAGCCAGGGCAAGGACGTGCCGCGCATGATCGCGATCATCAACTCGATGACCAAGAAGGAGCGCCGCAACCCGGGCCTGCTCAACGGCTCGCGCCGTGCCCGTATCGCGCGCGGGTCCGGCCTGACCCCGGCCGACGTCAACAAGCTCATGAAGCAGTTCCAGCAGATGGAAAAGATGATGAGCAAGATGGCCGGTGGCGGCATGAAGGGCATGATGCGCAGCATGAAGGGGATGATGGGTGCCATGGGCGGCCGCGGCGGCATGCCGTTCCGCTGAGTCCTGCGCAGGCGCATTCCGGGCAGGGGCGGTGCGGCGTATGCTGGCACCGTCTCCTTCCACAGGTGCGCCGCGCGTGAATGGTTCCCCGCTTCTCGAACGCGCCGACAACTTCTGTCGGCGTTTTGCATTGCAGGCCCCGATCCTGCTCGCACCGATGGCCGGCGCCTGCCCCGTGCCGCTGTCGGCCGCGCTGGCCAATGCCGGCAGCATGGGCGCGATGGGCGCGGTGTTGTCGCAGCCGCAGGACATCGTGGCGTGGATGACCGATTTCCGTGCGCAGTCCGCCGGGCCGGCGCAGGTCAACGTCTGGATACCCGATCCGCTGCCATCGCGCGATGCCGATGCTGAAGCCGCGACACGCCGCTTTCTGGCGAAGTGGGGCCCGGAGGTGCCGGCCAGTGCCGCCGATGCGGGGCCGGCCGATCTCGATGCGCAGTTCGATGCCTTGATCGAGGCGCGCCCGGCGGTGGCCTCCACCATCATGGGCGTGTTTTCTCCGGCACAGGTGCAGCGCCTGAAAGACGTGGGCATTGCCTGGATCGCGTGTGCGACGACCTTGGCCGAAGCGCGTGCCGCGCAGGCGGCCGGCGCTGACGCGGTGGTCGCGCAGGGGTTCGAAGCGGGCGGCCATCGCGGCGCCTTCGATCCGGAGGCGGCCGAGCGCCAACTGGTCGGATTGTTCGCGCTGCTGCCGCGGCTGGCCGATCATCTGGATATCCCGGTCATCGCGGCCGGTGGCATCGCTGATGGGCGCGGCATCGCGGCAGCCCTGACGCTCGGTGCCAGTGCGGTGCAGGTGGGCACCGCGTTCCTGCGCACCCCGGAGTGCCAGTTGAATCCGGCATGGTCACAGGCATTGGCGAACGCCGAACCGGAAGACACGTGGCCGACGCGCGCCTTTAGTGGTCGCCTCGGCCGTGGCCTGGCCACCGCGTATGTGCGCGCCGCGGCGTCTGCTGACGCACCACCGCCGCGGCCGTATCCGGTGCAGCGTGGGCTGACCGCGCCGATGCGCGCGCAGGCCGGGCGCGACAACAGCCTCGATGCAATGCAGGCCTGGGCGGGGCAGTCCGCGTGGATGGCGCCGGCGCGCCCGGCGGCCGAGGTGCTGCAGCAGATGTGGGCTGATGCGAAGGCGTTGCTCGGATGACGCTGTACTGCAATGGCCGCCCTGCCAGTGCCGACGACCTGGCGGGCGCATTGACCAACTACGGTCATTTCACCTCGCTGCAGGTGCGCAATGGCGCGGTGCAGGGGCTGGATCTGCATCTGCAGCGTCTGCTGGAGGGCACGGTGGCGTTGTTCGGCACCGCGCTGGAGCCGCTGCAGGTGCGCGCCTGGATGCACGATGCGCTGCAGGCCGAAGGTGCGGTCGATGCCTCGCTGCGGGTGACCGTGTTTTCGCGGCAGTTCGATTTCCGGCGGCCGCTGCAACCCGTCGCCGTCGACGTACTGGTCGCCGTCGCGCCAGCGGTCGATCTGCCGGCGATAGCGCGGCGGCTGCGGACGGTGCGCTACCAGCGCGAACTGCCGCAGGTGAAGCATGTCGGTACGTTCGCGCTGTTCCAGCATCGCCGCGAGGCCTTGCTGGCAGGCGTGGATGACGCGCTGTTCGTCGGCGACGACGGCCTGGTCAGCGAAGGCACCACCTGGAACATCGCCTTCGCCTCGGGTGACACGTTGATCTGGCCGCAGGCGCCCGCGCTGCGCGGTACCCATGAGCGCCTGCTACAGGCGGGGTGGGGCAGCGATCAGCAGGTGCGGCCGGTCGCGCTGGCGGACCTGGCCGGGTTCGACGCGGCCATTGCCTGCAACGCTGCCGGCCTCTGGCCGATCGCGGTGATCGATGGGGGCGTACTGGCGAACTCGGCGGCACTGTGCGCCAAGGCCCGGCAGGTGCTGGCGGCGGTGCCCTGGCAGCCGTTGGTGGCCTGAACCACCTGATCGGCAGGCCCTGTTCATCTTTCCCGGCCTTCACAGGCTTGGAATGACCGGAGGCCGCCGCTATAATCGCCGGCTTACCGCGCCATCCTGGCGACTGGGCAATTGAGGAAACAACACCATGGTCAAGATTCGACTGACCCGCGGCGGCGCCAAGAAGCGTCCCTTCTACCACATCATCGTGACCGATTCGCGCAGCGCCCGTGATGGCCGCAACATCGAGCGCGTCGGTTACTACAACCCGGTTGCCCAGGGTGCCGAGTCCCGCATCGTGCTGGACCTGCCGCTGGTCGACAAGTGGGTCGCCAACGGCGCCCAGATGACCGACAAGGTTCGCAACCTGTACAAGGAAGCGACCAAGGCCCAGGCCTCCGCGGCCTGATCCTGAAGGGCCGCGCCTGCCGCGGCCCATCGGTCTATACAGATGAAAGATACCGAGCGCCGCATCCTGCTGGGCAGGATTGTCGGCGCTTTTGGTGTGCGAGGCGAGATCAAGCTCGAGTCCTGGACCGAGCCGCGTACCGCCATTTTCCATTACCAGCCCTGGATCCTGCGGACCCCCGCCGGCCAGGAGAGCACGCTCACCGGTGCACGCGGACGTCAGTCCGGCAAGCATCTGGTCGCCGTGTTTCCCGATATCACCGACCGCGATGTGGTCGAGGCGATGTACGGGACCGAAGTCTATGTCGCGCGCAGCGCGCTGCCGCCCCCGAAGCCCGATGAGTATTACTGGGTCGATCTGGAGGGCTTGCAGGTGCGTACCGTCGAGGGTGTCGAACTTGGGCGGGCGTCACACCTGTTCTCGACCGGCTCCAACGACGTGCTCGTGGTGCAGGGGGATCGTGAGCGGATGATTCCGTTCGTGCAGCCCGAATTCGTCGTCTCGGTGGATTTCGAGGCCAACCTGATCGTGGTCGACTGGGATCCGGAGTTCTAAGCCGGATGCGTATCGACGTCGTCACGTTGTTCCCCGAGTTCATGGCGCAGTCGGCCGCGCTGGGCGTGGTCGGCCGTGCTGCCGAGCGCGGTCTGCTGGAACTGCACGGCTGGAATCCGCGTGACTATGCCGAAGGCAACTACCGCCGGGTGGACGACCGTCCATTCGGGGGTGGCCCGGGCATGGTCATGTTGATCGAGCCGCTGCGGGCGTGTCTGGCGGCCGCGAAAGCCGCTGATCCGGCGCTCGCGCCGGTGATCTACCTCAGCCCGCAGGGCAAGCCGCTGACCCAGGCCAAGGTGCGGGAACTGGCGGCACTGCCGCGCATGATCCTGCTCTGCGGCCGCTATGAGGGCATCGACGAGCGCTTCCTCGAGGCCGAGGTCACCGAGGAAATCTCCCTCGGCGATTACGTGCTGTCCGGCGGTGAGCTGGGCGCGGCGGTGATCGTCGATGCGGTGACCCGCCTGCAGGAGGGGGCTCTCGGCGATGCCGAATCGGCCGCCCAGGACAGTTTCGAAGGCCCGCAGGGGCTGCTGGACTGCCCGCATTACAGCCATCCGGCCCAGCATGAATGGGGCACTGTCCCGGACGTACTGCGCTCGGGCAACCATGCCGCCATCGCCCGCTGGCGCCGGCAGCAGTCGCTGCTGCGCACCGCGCTGCGGCGGCCGGACCTGCTTGACGAAGGCCAGTTGTCCAAGGCCGACCGCCTCCTGCTGGAGCAGGCACGGCAGGCCGTTGCCAAGGATCCAACCCCCTAGCGCGGGGGCGGGATCTTGTTTATAATTCGGGATTGCCATCGGCCTTTTGGGGCCCGTTGGCAGGAACCCCTACAAAAAACGTGCAGCACAGTCCGGTGACTGCATGAGCCCACGTTGTCGAACGACACGATCACCCGAACATTATCGGTGCACCCATGAGCAAGCTGAACAAATCCATCCTCTCGGACTTCGAATCCGCCCAGATCACCCGCGAGCTGCCGAAGTTCAGCCAGGGTGACACCGTCGTCGTCAACGTGAAGGTGAAGGAAGGCAACCGTGAGCGCGTGCAGGCTTACGAAGGCGTCGTCATCGGCACCAAGAACGCCGGCCTGAACTCCGCGTTCACCGTCCGCAAGATCTCGCACGGCTACGGCGTCGAGCGCGTCTTCCAGACCCACAGCGCCATCATCGACTCGGTCGAAGTGAAGCGTCGTGGTAAGGTCCGCGCCGGCAAGCTGTACTACCTGCGTGGTCTGGAAGGCAAGGCTGCCCGCATCAAGGAAGATCTGGCTGCTGCTGCGCAGGCCAAGGCCGCGCGCCTGGCTGCCAAGGCTGCCCAGTAATTCCCGGCCGACAACTTCGGTTGTCGCCTCAAACGGCCACCTTCGGGTGGCCGTTTGCATTTGTGGCCGCGTGATGGAGAAGCACATGGACCGTTATCCCGCTGATGTTCGTCACGCGCTGCAGGCCATGGCCGACGCCAACGTGCCTGCCGGCATGCGCGCACCGCCACTGCATCGGCTGTTGTGGCGCATGGGGCTGCGCGTGCCGCCACCGCTGCTCGCCAGCTTCGGTGCCAATCTGTTCGTGATGGGCGGGCTGTTTGGCGTGTTGTGGGGCGTGTTGTGGCGCGGCTTGATGGGGCTGGTCCTGGACCTTGGCTCGCTCACGCTCGGCATCACCATTGGCAGTGCTGTCATGGCCGGGCTGTTGTTCGGCGTGATGATGGCGCTGCTGATGCGGTACCAGCGGCGACGCTACCAACTGCCTGCCTGGAAGACGCTGCTGCAGGGGCGCATGGCTTAATCCGGCCGTGCGGTGCCCACGCGGGCGGGCTGGAGCGGCGTGGTCGGATTCGGGTCCGCCACCGGCGACGGCGGCGACGCGGGGACCTCGGCCGGGGCGGCCAGTTCCTCGTGATGGCTGGGCAGCATCCGCGCCTTGCGCCAGCCACCCCAGCGGTAATACGCCAGCGACATCAGCATCGCGCAGAACGAGCTGACCGGGAAACTCCACCACACCGCGTCGGCGCCCCAGCGGTCCTGCAGCAGCTCGGCGAAGGGCACGCGGATGCCCCACAGCGAGGCGGCCAGGATCAGCAGCGGGGGGATCACCGCGCCGGTCGAACGCACCACGCCGGAGATCACGAAGTTCACCCCGAAGAACAGGAACGACCACACCGCGATGTGGTTGAGGTGGCGCGCCACCTCCAGCGCCTGGCTGCCTTCGGGCAGGAACAGGGCAAGCGTGTATCGGTCGAGCAGGATCAGCGGCAGGATCAGCACGCCGGTCAGCAGGAAGTTGTAGAGCACGCCGCTGCGGGCGGTGCCGCGCACGCGGTCCCAGCGCTGCGCGCCGACGTTCTGCGCGGCCATGGTCGAGCACGCCGCACCGATCGCCATCGCCGGCATCTGCACGTAGGTCCACAGCTGCAGTGAGGCGCCATACGCGGCGGCGGTGTCGGTGCCGTAGCTGTTGACCATGGTCATCATCAGGATCATCGACAGCGAGATCAGCACCATCTGCAGGCCCATCGGCACGCCCTTGACCACCAAGGCGCGCAGGATCTCGCCATCGATCTTGAACAGCGCCATGTCCTTGCGCCCCAACCACAGCACATGCCGCTTGTTGCGCATGTACCAGAGCAGGCCGAGCAGTGAGAGGGTCTGCGCGATCAACGTGGCCCACGCCGCGCCGGCGATGCCCAGCTGTGGGAACGGGCCGATGCCGAAGATCAGCAGCGGGTTGAAGCCGATATCCAGCACCACCGACAGCAGCAGGAAGCGGAACGGCGTGCGGGAGTCGCCCACGCCGCGCAGCGCAGAGCTCAGGAAGGCGAAGGCATACAGCGTCGGCATCGCCAGGAAGATGATGCGCAGGTAGGCCTCGGCCAGCGGCAGTGATTCGGCCGGTGTGCCCATCGCCGCCAGCAATGGATGCGACAGCCACCAGCCGGCGATCGCGATCACCACCGACAGGCCGATGAAGAAGGTGGCGCTGGTGCCCATCACGCGCCGGGCCTGGGGCAGGTCGCGGGCACCCATCGACTGGCCGATCAGGATCGAGGCGGCCATGCCGATCCCGAACACCGAGCCGATCAGGAAGAACATGATGTTGTTGGCGTTCGCGGTGGCGGTCAGCGCCGCCTCGCCGAGGAAGCGGCCGACCCAGATCGCGTTCACCGAGCCGTTCATCGACTGGGCGATGTTGCCGGCCAGGATCGGCAGGGCGAACAGGAACAGATTGCGCCCGATCGGGCCCGTGGTCAGGTCAAGCGGCGCTTTGGCCATGTGCGCTGGAGATCGAGCTCAGAGAGCGGCACACTAGCACCAAGCCCATCAAGGGGATATCGCGATGCGTACTTCCGCGTCTCAACGCACGTCAGCGGCTGCCCCGGTAGTGCCGGCCGCTGGCCGGCTGCAGATCCTTCTGGATGACCGGTTCATCCCCACCGCGCTGGCGCTCTTGATTGGCGCCTCGCTGGCCGCATGTTCGAGTACGGACGACCGCCTGCGCGACGCACAGGTACGGCCCATGGACCGACCGGAATGCCAGGTCGGCAGCCAGCGACGCGATCTGGATGCGGGGGTTCCCACGCTGATCGGTGGCACTGGCTGCCGTGGCGATCCATCGGCACCGCAACCGCTGAACCGACGACCGGCTGAGCCGGGGAGTTGAATCACCCGCATGATCGAAGCAACCCCATTGGCCGCCGTGCGGCTGGATGTGTGGCTCTGGGCCGCACGGTTCTATCGAACCCGCAGCCTGGCCAAACAGGCGGTGGAAACCGGCAAGGTGGATGTGGCCGGGCAACGCCCGAAATCCTCGCGCGCGGTGCGCGTGGGCGAAGCGCTGCAGATCAGCCGTGGCGATGAAGTGTTCGATATCCAGGTGCTTGGGCTCAGCGAGATGCGCGGCCCGGCCCCGGTGGCCCAGCAGTTGTACGCCGAGAGCGAGGCCTCGCTTGCACGCCGCGCGGAGCTGCGCCTGCAGCGTGCCGCGGCGAAGAACGGTTACCAGCCGCCGGAGCACAAGCCGGACAAACGCGCGCGCCGGTTGATCCGTGCGCTGGGTGATCTGGACGCGCTGTGAGCCGCGCACCGCACGCATGAAAAGACCGGGCCATGCGGCCCGGTCGTTGTGTATGGCTACGGTGGTGAATCAACGCAGGTCGTAACGATCCAGCTCCATCACCCGCGCCCAGGCGGCGACGAAGTCGCGGACGAACTTCTTCTCGCCGTCCGCGCTGGCGTAGACCTCGGCCAGTGCACGCAGCACCGAGTTCGAGCCGAACACCAGGTCCACGCGGCTACCGCTCCAGCGCTGCGCGCCGGTGGCGCGGTCACGGCCGCTGTAGTTGTCGCCATTGGCCACCCATTGCGTGCGCATGTCGAGCAGGTTGACGAAGAAGTCGTTGCTCAACGTGCCGACGCGATCGGTGAACACGCCCTCCTGGCCGCCGCCGACGTTGGTGCCGATCACCCGCAGACCACCGACCAGCGCGGTCATCTCCGGCGCGGTCAGTGTGAGCAGCTGCGCACGGTCGATCAGCAGCGCTTCGGCAGGCACGTTGTAGCGGCCCTTGACGTAGTTGCGGAACCCGTCGGCATACGGCTCCAGCACGGCGAAGGACGCCACATCGGTCTGGTCCTGGCTGGCATCGGTACGGCCGGAGTTGAACGGCACGCTGACCTCATGGCCACCGGCCCTGGCCGCCTGCTCGACGCCGACATTGCCGGCCAGCACGATCAGGTCGGCCAGCGATACCGGCGCACCGCCGTCGCCTTTGAAGCCGGCCTGGATCTTCTCCAGTGCGGCCAGCACCTTGCCCAGCTGCTGCGGCTGGTTGACGGCCCAGTCTTTCTGCGGAGCCAGGCGCACACGCGCGCCGTTGGCGCCGCCACGCTTGTCAGAACCGCGGAAGGTCGAGGCTGATGCCCACGCGGTGGCGACCAGCTCGCCCGCGCCCAGGCCGGTCGCGGCGATCTGCTGCTTCAGCGCGGCGATGTCCTGCGCGCTGAGCGGGGTCTGCGGGGCCGCCGGCACCGGGTCCTGCCAGACGAATTCTTCGGCGGGAATTTCCGGGCCGAGGTAGCGTGCACGCGGGCCCATGTCGCGATGGGTCAGCTTGAACCACGCACGGGCAAAGGCATCGGCGAAGGCCTGCGGATCGGCCAGGAAGCGGCGCGAGATCTTCTCGTAGGCCGGGTCCACACGCAGCGACAGATCGGTGGTGAGCATGGTCGGGCGGTGCTTTTTCGACGGATCGTGCGCGTCGGGAATGATCGCCTCGCTGTCCTTGGCCACCCACTGGTGCGCACCGGCCGGGCTCTTGGTCAGCTCCCACTCGTGGCCGAACAGGATCTCGAAGAAGTCATGGCTCCACTGCGCCGGCGTGCGCGTCCAGGTCACTTCCAGGCCACTGGTGATGGTGTCGCCACCCTTGCCGGTGCCGAATCGGTTGGCCCAGCCCAGGCCCTGGCTTTCCAGGCCCGCCGCTTCCGGTTCCACATCGACGTTGTCGGCCGGGCCGGCGCCGTGGGTCTTGCCGAAGCTGTGGCCACCAGCGATCAGCGCGACGGTTTCCTCATCGTCCATGGCCATCCGGCCGAACGTATCGCGGATGTCGAAGGCCGCCTTGAGCGGATCGGGATTGCCGTCCGGGCCTTCCGGATTGACGTAGATCAGGCCCATCTGCACGGCGGCCAGCGGGTTCTCCAGATCACGCGAGTGGATGTCGCCATCCGCGTCATCATCGGAGACCAGCACGCCGTGGTCTTCCTGCACGCCTTCGGAGCCATGCGCATAGCGAACATCGCCGCCGAGCCAGGTGGTTTCGCGGCCCCAGTACACATCCTGGTCGGGTTCCCAGGTATCCGGACGGCCGCCCGCGAAGCCGAGTGTCTTGAAGCCCATCGATTCGAGCGCGACGTTGCCGGTGAGCACCAGCAGGTCAGCCCAGGAGATCGCCTGGCCGTACTTCTGCTTGATCGGCCACAGCAGGCGGCGTGCCTTGTCCAGGCTAACGTTGTCCGGCCAGCTGTTGAGCGGGGCGAAGCGCTGCTGACCACGGCCGGCGCCGCCACGGCCATCGCCGATGCGGTAGGTGCCGGCGCTGTGCCAGGCCATGCGCACGAACAGGCCGCCGTAGTGGCCGAAGTCGGCCGGCCACCAATCCTGCGAATCGGTCATCAAGGCCTTGAGGTCGGCCTTGAGTGCGGCGTAATCCAGGCCCTTGAAGGCCTCGGCGTAATCGAATGCCTCATCCAGCGGATGCGAGCGGGTCGAGTGCTGGTTGAGCAGGTCCACCCGAAGCTGCTTGGGCCACCAGTCGCGGTTGGTGGTGGCGTCGCCGACGAGGGCGTGGTTGAACGGGCACTTGGCTTCGCTTTTCATGGGTATCTACCTGTGTACTGGCGAACGTGGCCACCATCGGCGTGGGGAGGCGATGGCGACGTCGGGAAGGTTGCCCGCACACCTGGCCGTAAAGCACCGCGATGTGAAGGCGTGCCCACACGGTAATCACTGCCGTTCATTCGGTACATTCGAATGAATCAACCAATGCGATAGTCGCAGGCTATTTCGAGCGATTGCCTTCAGCGCTTGCCGAACAGACCGCCGCCGAGCTTGAGCAGATCGCCGACGCCCAGCTGCCCATCTCCGTCCTGGTCCAGCACGGAGGTCAGCAGGCCACCGCTGTTGGCGCTCTGGGCTTCCTGGCCGAGGGCCTGGCTGAGCTGGCCGGGGCTGGCGTTGCCGCCGCTGGCGAAGCGCTGGGCCAAATAGGACATCACGATCGGCGCAAGGATCGCGAGCAGCTGGCTGGTCTTGCTGCTGTCCAGCCCGGTGGCCTGGCTCAGGCCCTGGGTGGCACGGTCAGTGTTGCCGCCGAAGATGTGGCCGAGTATCCCGGCACCGTTGGTGGCATTGCCGCCACCGCCGCCCAGCACGCTGCCGAGCAGCCCGCCCAGATCGACGCCGCTCCCGGCACCGGCCGGCGCATGATCACGCTGCAGCGCGCCCAGCAGTGCCTGTGCGCCTTGAGGTTCCTGCGCATTGCGGCCCATCGCGCCGAGCAGCAGGGGCAGGGCGGCGCCGACCGCGGTGCTGGCCTGGTTGGGGTCGATGCCCAGCTGCTGGGATACCTGCTGCAGGCCTTGGCCCTGCTGCAGTTGCTGGAAGAGGGACGCGGCAAGTGATTCGGTATTCACGGCGGACTCCAGGGCAGGGATGGGAACCGCCCGAGCATAGCGCTGCGTTCACTACGGGAATGCGAAGAATTCACGCGGGCCCGCGCGGACACCCGACCAACGGTCGGGTGCTACCCGCTCTGCGGGGAGCCGGCCAGCGGCCGGCACTACCGCACTGTGGCGGTAGGCCACGACCGTTGGTCGTGGCCAGCCCGGACGCTCCCTCAGAGCAGCGTCTTCAACCGGTACAGCGCTTCCAGTGCCTGCTTCGGGGTGAGCTCGTCCGGATCGATCGCGGCCAGCGCATCCTGTGCGGCGGTATTGGGTGCGTTGAACAGCCCGAACTGCTGCGGTGCATCCAGCGCCTGCGCGGCCACCACGGCGGACTGCGTCTCATGGCTGCGCTGCTCCAGCTCGGCCAAACGGCGCCGCGCCTGGGCGACGGTCGATTTCGGCAGGCCGGCCAGTGCGGCCACCTGCAGGCCGAAGCTGCGGTTGGCCGGGCCATCTTTCACGGCGTGCATGAAGACCAGTGCGTCGCCGTGTTCCACCGCATCCAGGTGCACGTTGGCGATGCCGCTGGCGCCGCCTTCGTGTTGTTCGTCGGCCAGCGCGGTCAGTTCGAAATAGTGCGTGGCGAACAGCGTGTAGCAGCGGTTCTGGTAGGCCAGATGCCGTGCGACCGCATCGGCCAGTGCCAGGCCGTCATAGGTGGACGTACCGCGGCCGATCTCGTCCATCAGCACCAGTGACTGTGCGCTGGCGTGATGCAGGATGTAGCTGGTCTCGGCCATTTCAACCATGAAGGTCGACTGCCCACGGGCCAGATCGTCGCCGGCGCCGATACGGGTCAGGATGCGGTCGATCGGGCCGATCACCGCGCGGCTGGCCGGCACGAAGCTGCCGATGTGGGCCAGCAGCACGATCAGTGCGTTCTGGCGCATGTAGGTGGATTTACCGCCCATGTTCGGGCCGGTGATCACCAGCATGCGGCGGTCCGGATGCAGGTCCAGGTCGTTCGGTTCGAACGGCTGCTCGCGTACCGCTTCGACCACCGGATGACGCCCGCGCTCGATCTTCAGGCACGGCCCGGTCTCCAGTTCCGGTCGCGCCCAGTCCAGGGCCTGCGCGCGTTCGGCGAAGCCGGCCAGCACATCCAGCTCGCTCAGCGCGGCGGCGCACTGCTTGAGCGGCTCCAGCCCGCTGGCGAGGATGTCCAGCAGTTGTTCGTACAGGAACTTCTCGCGGGTCAGCGAGCGTTCCCGCGCGGACAGCACCTTGTCTTCGAAGGACTTCAGTTCTTCGGTGATGTAGCGCTCGGCATTGGTCAGCGTCTGGCGGCGCGTGTAATGCACCGGCGCCTTCTCCGACTGCCCCTTGCTGATTTCGATGTAGTAGCCGTGCACGCGGTTGTAGCCGACCTTCAGCGTGGCGATGCCGCTGCTGATGCGCTCGCGCTGTTCCAGATCGATCAGGAACTGGTCCGCATGCGTGGAGAGGCGACGCAGCTCGTCGAGCTCGGCGTCGTAGCCTTCGGCGATGACGCCGCCATCGCTGAGCTTCAGCGGCGGGGTCGGAGCGATCGCGCTGGCCAGCAGATGCGCGCATTCGTCATGCGAGCCCAGCGCATCGTGCAGCGCGATCAGCCGCGGCGAATCCAGCGGTGCGAGCACTGCGCGCACCTCGGGCAGCAGGCCCAGGCCATCGCGCAGCGTGGAGAAATCGCGCGGGCGCGCCGAGCGCAGCGCCACGCGGGTGAGGATGCGTTCCAGATCACCCAGTGCACGGAAGGCATCGCGTACGTCGCCCTCGGCGCCGCGATCGATCAGCGTAGCGACCGCATCGTGGCGGTGCACCAGCACTTCGCGCAGGCGCAGCGGGCGGTGCAGCCAGCGCCGCAGCAGGCGACCGCCCATCGGCGTCACCGTGGTATCGAGCACGCCGAGCAGGGTGTTGCGGGTATCGCCATCGACGCGCGTATCCAGCTCCAGATGGCGGCGCGTGGCCGCGTTCATGGCAATGGCTTCGCTCGCGGTTTCGGTGGCGATCGCGGTGAGGTGCGGCAGGCGTTGCTTCTGGGTCTCTTCGACATAGCCCAGCAGGGCACCGGCGGCCGCGGTGGCGCGCGGCTTGTCGTCGATGCCGAAGCCGGTCAGGTCATGCAGCTTGAAGAAATTCAGCAGCTGGCGGCGGCCGCTGTCGGCATCGAACAGCCAGGGCGCGCGCCGGCGGATGCCATTGCGGTACTGCAGGAAGGCGGGCCAGTTCTCTTCATCGGGCACCAGCAGCTCGGCCGGTTCCAGACGCGCGAGCTCGGCTTCCAGCGCATCGTCCGAATCGACTTCGTTGACCAGGAAGCGGCCACCGGCCAGATCGGCCCAGGCCAGGCCGTAGCCATTCTTGCCCCGCGAGAGGGCCATCAGCAGGGTGTCGCGGCGCTCGTCCAGCAACGCTTCGTCAGTGACGGTGCCGGGGGTGACGATGCGCACCACCTTGCGCTCGACCAGGCCTTTGGCCAGCGCCGGGTCGCCGATCTGCTCGCAGATCGCCACGGACTCGCCCAGGGCGACCAGGCGCGCCAGATAGCCTTCGTAGGCATGCACGGGCACACCGGCCATCGGGATCGGCGCGCCGCCGGAGCTGCCGCGCTGGGTCAGGGTGATGTCCAGCAGCCGCGCCGCCTTGCGGGCGTCGTCGTAGAACAGCTCGTAGAAGTCGCCCATGCGGAAGAACAGCAGCAGGTCCGGGTAGTCGGACTTGGCGGCGAAGAACTGCTTCATGAGCGGGGTGTGCTCGGCCGAGGCCTTGGTGCTGCTGTTCTTTTGTTTTGAATCAGTGGCTTGCAATGGAGTGCGTCTCGGTCGGTGAACGCGGGTTGCCGCCGAAAGCGGCAAGTAACGGGATTTTTTGTTGCGATGGTGCTGCGACGGCTCGTCGGGAGCCAAAGATCGTGTTGCGACGCCAATCGGGACGCAGACGATCATGCCAAAAAATGGTGCGACGGGCCGCGCCACACGGCGCGAGGTCACCAAGTTTAGTCTGACCCGCCAGCAGGTGATGGAGCTTTCGGTACGTCGTATCCCTGTCCATGGGGCGCAGCCAAGCGCGCCAGGGTCGTCGAACGTGCGGTGGACAAGGGAGGCAAGGCTTATGGCGTGCTGATCGGGAGCCAAGGCGCCCCGTGAGGGCGGGCTGGTGGGCAGTGGTCAAGGGAGAGGGGGTCCGCGCCCAATCATTTCACCCATCCGTGTCAATACGCTATCGTCTGAGCGCCGCCACGACGTCGGCTCGCCAAGGAATGCTCATGCGCTGGACTTCGTTTGCTTTTGCCTCCCTGCTCGCCGTGGCCGGCTCCGCTTCTGCCGCGCAAGGAGAGGTTTGCCTCGCCACTGAACAAATCACACCGGCCGGGGTCATGACCCCCTTCAGTGACAGCACCGTCTTCCAATGCAAGTCGGTTGGCCAAGTGACCGTTCCGCAGCTGTATTCGAAAGGGTGGAAGGTTGTGTCGGTGTTCCCGCAGAGCACCATGGATCCAGCCAAGCCCGGAATGGTCACCGTTCTCTGGACCATGGTCGTCGAAAAAGACTGATTTGCCGATGCCGACGGCTTGGCGTGTGCCGGGAACGTCTCAAGGCATTTCGGTCCCAGTATCCGGACCCCTGACCCTCACATCGGACTGGGAGACCGTTGGCAACCTTTTGCGCCGCGCGCCTGATAGGCCGGGGCGCCTGTCAGCCGGCAACCGGAGGCGGGATCGAATGAAAGGGCGTCGACGTCAGCGTCGACGCCCTTCAGCACCGTTACTTGCCGCGGGGAGGTGCGTTGCTACGGCTTCCGCCTGAAGGCTTTCCCGTTGTGCTGGGCCAGCCGCCGGCGTTCCCCGGACCGCGCCCACCAGGACCAGGGGCGCTTACCTTGCTTCCACCGCCCCCGGACTTCGCGCCACCGCCACTCGTGTTTCCTTTACTCATTGCAGATACTCCTTCACCTGCCGAACGGATTCTGGCTTTCCAGCGCTATCGGCTTCGCATTGGAGAGCTCGACGGCTCATCAATGAGAACACAGCCCGACCATCCACTACGGGGCTGCCAACCCAAGGTGAGTGCTTTTCCGCGTTTGAATGATCGTAGCTACGAGCAACTTGACTGACAAGCCGGCTCCAGAAGGTGGCGAGCAGGGCCACAACTACCCGTCGGCTCGATGGGCGCGCCCCGCAGCCGCTCAGTCCGTGCGCAGCTGCAAGGTGGGATGGGCGGCGAATACCTCCAGGATGATGTCGAAATAGGTCTGGCCGACGCCGCGTTCCAGCGCGTCCAGCTGGGTGGCGATTCCCGCGGCATTGAACACGCCGGGCCGCGCCTGTTTTTCCTGCAGCCAGGCGCGGGTGGCCGCCACCCCGAGCGCGGCGCGGCTGTGTGCGATGTGTGTCCAGTGCACGGTGGCGGATGCGTGCCCGGCCAGTGCGCCGTAGCCGCCGTAGAGCAGGTCATCCAGCGCATCCAGGCTTGGGGCCAGTTGCCAGTCCTCGCTGGCCATGAACACGCGGTTGATCTCGGCGTAGAAGCCGGCGATGTCGTGGATGGCGCTTCCATCCAGCACCAGGGTGGGGCCGGTCATGCCGAGCTCGGCGCGTGCAGGTGCTGCATGCACCGGACGATGGTTGTCGACGGCAGGGTGGGTTCATGCATCGGCAGCAGTCCTCGTGACGCGTTTGGTGGGTGACCGCCCGAGACGCGACGTGGGCGGTCACCACGGCAGGTTCCAGCAATGGATTGTGCGGGCAACACGGTGATGTTCGACGCTGTTCTGCTCGTGGTGCACTGCAGCGCAGTGGGCGGTCAAAACAAATGCTATCCAATGAATGTCCGGGACCGCACTTTTAAAGGGCTTCCAATTCTGCAGACTGCGCGGGTTGATGAGGGAAAACCATGCGTAGCAAGCTGTTCGTCCCCGGCGCCCGACCGGAACTGTTCGACAAGGCCATGGCCGGCGAGGCCGATGCGCTCTCTTTCGACCTGGAGGATTCGGTGCCCGAGGCCGGCAAGGCCCAGGCCCGCGACCAGGTCGCCGGCTTCCTGCGCCGCGTGCGGGGCGGCGCCGGTGACAAGCAGTTGATCGTGCGCAGCAACGGTACCGACAGCGCCCATTTCGGCGCGGACCTGGATGCCGTGGCGCTCCCCGGTGTGGACTTGCTCAACCTGCCCAAGATTGAATCGGTGGCGCAGCTGCTGGCGGCCATCGTCCGGCTGGAACAGGCTGAGCAGCGCAACGGCGTGACGCGCCCGATCGGGCTGCTGATCAACATCGAAACCCCCAAGGCCCTGCGCATCGCCGCCGAACTGGCCGGCGCGCACCCGCGCGTGGCCGGATTGCAGTTGGGACTGGGCGACCTGTTTTCGCCCAACGGCATCGACCGTGAGCCGAGCAATGTGCATGCCACGCTGTTCGCGCTGCGGTTGGCGGCCGCCGAAGCCCAGGTGTTCGCCTGCGACGGCGCATTTCCGGACGTGGCTGACAGCGACGGCTTCCTGGCCGAGGCGCAGATGGCCCGGCAGTTGGGCTTCATCGGCAAAAGCTGCATCCACCCGCGCCAGGTTGCCCTGGCCAACGCCACCTTCAGCGTGCCGCCGGCGATGCTCGCGGAGGCGCAGCGGATTGTTGCCGCCGCCGCCGGTGCCGAAGGGCAGGGACACGGCGCGTTCCTGTTTGAAGGCCGGATGATCGACCTGCCGTACCTGCGCCGTGCTCAAGCCCTGCTTGCCGCGTCTTCTCCCCCGGTTACCTGATTGCGGTATCGGGATGCATCGACCACTGTCTCTTACCTGCGCTCTTGCCGGCTTCGGCGTTGCCGCACTTTTTCCGGGTAATTTCATGCACAAGCCTGCACCGTCCGCGTTTCTTTCCACTGTGCTCCGGCGCTGCGCGCGCAGCGTGCGGCTGGTTGCCGCCGCTGTCCTGCTTGCCGGCAGTGGCGCCGTGGCCGCCGAGAGCCTGACTACGGTGGCGGCCGGCAACCTGCCGGCATTGCCGACGCAGATCGCACCGGGCGGGCTGGTACATGTGGACGGGCGCCTGGTGGCACTCGGCCATGACGGTGCCTGGGAACTGCGCGCCGACAACAAAGCGTGGGATGCGTTGCCGGCGCCGGCCGCCGGGCAGCTGGACGGGCTTGAGGGCAGTGTCAGCGCGGCCGGGCGCACCTATCTGCTGCAGGGCGGGGATGCGCTCGGCGACCGCCTGCAGCCGGTGGTCCTGAACAACGGCGCGCTGGTTTTCGGCGCGGCCATTGCGCTGCCTGAGCCGCTGCGCAACGCGCGGGCGGCCACCTTTGGTGACGCGCTGTATCTGGTGGGCACCGATGCGGCTGGCAGCGCCCAGCTCTACCGCCGTCCCGCGGCGGCAGGCACCGCCACTTGGCAGCATCTGGAGGACTTGCCGCAGCAGGGGGTTGCCAGCGCATTGCAGGCGCAGAAAGGCGCGCTGTACCTGGGCCTGGCCACCAGCGCGGGCAGCGATCAGCTGTGGCGCCGCAACGCCGACGCCAGCTGGCAGCAGGTCGCGTCGCCGGACGGCACGATCGTGGCCGGCTCGATGCGCGCGCTGGGCCAGGCGCACCTGCTGATGCTGGTGAAGGACGGCAGCGGCGTGACCCACGCGCGCACCTTCCACACCATCACCGACGCATGGACGACACTGGACACGCCGATTCCCGCAGCACCGCAGGCCGTCACGGCGTGGGGTAACGGACTGGCCTGGGCCACCGCGGGCGCCACCGGCAGCCAGCTGCAGTACGCCGAAATGCAGGGCGGCAAGCACCTGCTGCGCTGGCTGGACTGGACGGTGATCGGCATCTACCTGCTGGCCATGCTCGGCATGGGCTTCTACTTCTACCTCAAGGATCAGAACGCTTCCACGGCGGACTTTTTCGTCGGCGGGCGCTCGATTCCGTTCTGGGCGGCCGGCATCAGCCTGTATGCCACCAACACCAGTTCGATCAGCTTCATCGCCATCCCGGCCAAAGCCTTCGATACCAACTGGCAGTACCTGACCAACAACCTGATCGCGGTCGTCGGCCTTATGTTCGTGGCGGTCTGGATCGTGCCGCTGCTGCGCCGGCTGGACCTGATGAGCGTGTTCTCCTACCTGGAAACCCGCTTCCACCCGGCGATCCGCATGCTGTCCAGCGCACTGTGCATCGTGATGCAGATCGGTAGCCGCATGAGCGTGATCCTGTTCCTGCCGGCGCTGGCGATCTCCACGATTACCGGCGTGGACGTGGTCTGGTCGATCATGCTGATGGGCGTGTTCACCATCATCTACTCCACCGTCGGCGGTTCCAAGGCGGTGATCTGGACCGACGTGGTGCAGGTGATCGTGATGTTCGGCGGCGCGCTGTTCGCGATCGGCTTCATCTTCCTGCAGACCGGTGGCGACATGCCGCAGCTGCTCAGTGCGGCTGCGGCGGAAGACAAGACCAAGCTGTTTGATTTCAGCTTCGACCTGACCAAGGCCACGGTGTGGGGCTTCATCTTCCTGGTCGTGTTCGATGTGGTGCTGACCTTCCCGAAGGACCAGGTGCTGATGCAGCGCACCTTGTCCACGCGTTCGGACAAGGAAGCCGGGCGATCGATCTGGGCATTCGCCGCCATCATGATTCCCGGCGGCTTCGTGTTCTACGGCATCGGTACGGCCCTGTGGATGTACTACCGCAACAATCCCGAGCGCCTGAATCCGCTGCTGCCGATCGATGCGACCTTCCCGCTGTTCATCGCCGCCGAGCTGCCGGCCGGCGTCACCGGGCTGATCATCGCCGGCATCTTCGCCGCGGCGATGTCGACCCTGTCGAGCATCATCAACTCGATCTCGACCCTGGTCTCGGTGGATTTCTACCAGAAACTGGTCAAGGACCCGAACGAGAAAACCGCCGTGCGCGTGGCCGAATGGTCCGGCGTGGGCGTGGGCCTGATCGGCATCGGCATCGCGCTGGTGATGAGCCGCTATGACATCCATTCGCTGTTCGATGTTTCCATCGAACTGGCCGGTCTGCTCGGCGGTGGTTTTGCCGGTGCCTACACGTTGGGGATGTTCACCCGCCGCGCCAACGCGCCGGGCGTGGCGATCGGTGTGGCCGGCTCGATCCTGATCACGCTGGTCTGCTGGACCATGGACCTGGTGCACCCGTACTTCTACCTGGCGATCTCGATCCTGCTGTGCATCGTGATCGGCTACGTGGCCAGCCTGTTCTTCCCGGCGCCCACCCGCTCGCTGAAGGGGCTGACCATCTACCGCGATACCCCGGCCGAAGCGGCAGCCCCATGACCAGCACCGTTGAGGCGCCGGCGCACGGGCCATTGGTCCAATCGCATTGCGCCAGTGGCTCGTGTAGGTTGCTCACGCGCTGAGAGGTAATCCGTGGAAACCCAGTTCCTGAGTACGTTCGTAACAGTGGTGGACCGCGGCTCGATGGCTGCCGCGGCCCGCTCGCTGCATATCACCCCGGCCGCGGTCGCCCAGCAGATCCGCACGCTGGAACGTGAACTCGGCGCGCCGCTGATCGCCCGCGCCGGGCGCACCGTCAGCGTCACCGAGGACGGCGCGCGCATCCTGCAGCGGGCGCGCGACCTGCTGCGCCAGGTGGCCGACCTGCGCAGCGTGGCCAACGAAAACGACCTGGCCGGCGAGCTGCGGCTGGGCGCGTGCCCGACCGCGCTGGCCGGCCTGCTGCCGGACATCCTGTCGCGGATGGTGGCGACGTTCCCGCAGATCAACGTCTTCATCAAGCCGGGCTACTCGGCCGATCTGTACCGGGCGGTGGAGGCTGGCGATCTGGATGCGGCGATGGTGCTGCAGGCCCCCTTCGCGCTGCCCAAGACCTGCAAGTGGCAGCAGCTGCGCGAAGAACCGCTGGTGGTGCTGGCGCCGGCCCATCTGGGCAGCCGTGACCCGCACGAGCTGCTGCGCGAGCAGCCGTTGATCCGCTACGACCGCCACGAATGGGGCGGTCGCCTCGCCGATGACTACCTGCGACAGGCCGGGATCGTGCCGCGCGAGCGGTTCGAGCTCAATGCACTCAACGCCATCGCGGTCATGGTCGACCGCGGGCTGGGCGTGTCACTGGTGCCGGATTGGGCCAAGCCCTGGCCGGAAGGCTTGAATGTCGTGCGCATTCCCTTGCCGCAGTGCAGCGAACCGCGCCGGATTGGCGTGGTCTGGTCGCGTTCGTCGGTGCGCATCCGCCTGGTGAACGTGTTGCTGGAGGAAGCGCGCGTCGCATTGACCGAGCCGCAACGCTGACACCACGGGTTTTCGCGCGGTGCGCGGTGCGAAGCGAAACAAATCCTAGGCTTTGAACATACCTGAGCGCAGTTCTATCGCCATGACGCCGCGCCTAGGCTCTCGCCTCGTTGCCGGACAGGACGTGGAGACCCGCAAGGGGACCGCATCGACCGGCGGAAGGGCGAAAGCCCACGCGCGTCATCGGTGGCGACGGCTCCCCGGCCGGCTGTCCCGCATTTCCTTTTTTTGGGGGGGAGAAACGAATGATCAAGCCACTTTCCGCGGCCATCAGCACTGCACTGTTCGCCTGTGTCATCAGCCCTGCCATGGCGCAGAGCACGACGCCCACCGATCTGGACCAGGTGATCGTGACCGGCAGCCGGACCCCGATTTCGATCGAGAAGGTTCCCGGTGCAGTGACCGTCGTGAACCAGGAACAGGTGCAGCGCACCCTCAACCTGACCGAAGACGCCACGGCCGTGCTGGCACGCATGGTGCCCGGTTACTCCGAATCCTCCCAGGCGATGAGCAACAGTGGCGAGACCCTGCGCGGCCGCGTCGCGCTGCGCCTGTTCGATGGTGTGCCGCAGGGCTCCCCGCTGCGCGAAGGCAGCCGCAACGGCACGTTCACCGACATGGGCGTGATCGGCCGCATCGAGGTCATCAACGGCCCGTCGGCCGCCGAAGGCATCGGCGGTGCCGGTGGCGTCATCAACTATCTCTCCAAGAATCCGGAAGTGGAGGGCCACCAGACCACGGTGAGCACGCGCTACGGCACCCAGTTCAAGGATGACAGCGGCCAGTCCAAGATCGGCATCACCCACACCTTCAAGGGCGATGCGGCCGACTTCCTGATCAGCGGCGCCTACATCGATCGCGGCATCGCCTACGACGGCGACGGCCGCCGGGTTGGCTTGAACACCTCCGGCTCGCTGTCCGATTCCTACAGCAAGAACCTGTTCCTGAAGGGCGGCTACAACTTCGGCGAGGGCCAGATGCAGCGCATCCAGGCCAGTTACAGCAACTTCCATATCGGTGGGAAGCACAACTACATTCCGGTCGAAGGCTGCCGCTACGACGCCGTGGAGTGCCCGGTGCCGAGCACCAATACCGCCGAGAAGGGCTCGATCAAGGATTCGCTGGCCGAGTTCAACGATTTCGAACAGTTCGCTGCCAAGTACACCCATGCCGATTTCTTCGGCGGTGACCTGAGCGTGGACCTGTACTGGGCCAAGCAGGCGATGCGTTATGTGCCGGAGAACGGTACGGACCGCCAGCTGGTCAAGCCGGCCCCGCCGGAAGACCAGCGCATCTGGGACCAGTCGGAGATCAACTCCGAGAAAAAGGGGCTGCGCGCGGCGTATGCCTACAGTGGCCTGTTCGCGGTGGAAGGCCTGCGCCTGCGCACCGGCCTGGACCTGGTGGAAGACACGGCGGAACAGCGCCTGGCGTTGACCGACCGGGTATGGGTGCCGCCGATGAAGTACACCAGCCTGGCGCCGTACGCGCAGCTGAGCTGGGACATCGGCCCGGTGACGCTGGATGCCGGCATCCGCCGCGAAGACGGTGAGCTGGAAATCGACGGTTACACCACCACCGCCTACCGCGACTTCACCCCGGTGCAGGGCGGCAAGCTCGACTACAAGGCCAACCTGCCCAACTTCGGTGCGATCTGGCGCATCACCGATGCGTGGTCGGTGTTCGCCTCTTACTCGGAAGGCTTCGGTATCGCCAACGTGGGCATCCCGTTGCGCAACATCCAGGCCAACAGCCCGTGCAAGGCAGTGGCATGCATCGCCGATCTGCAGCCGCTGATCACCAAGAACAAGGAAGTGGGCTTCAACTGGCGCGGCGAGCAGGCCCAGGTCGGGATGTCGGCTTACCGCTCGACGTCCGAGTTCGGCTCATCGCTGACCGTGGACAAGGTGACCGAGGACTTCATCCTCACCCGCGCCCCGACCCGGATCGAAGGCGTTGAACTGAACAGCGCCTGGACCTTCAACGACCAGTGGAAGGCGACGCTGCTGTACTCGCGGATCCGCGGCCAGACCCAGTACTACGACGGCTCGGGCCTGAACAAGGAGATGGGCATCCTCGATATCTCGCCGGACAAGGTCAATGCCTCGCTGACCTGGACGCCGAACGATCGCTTCGACGCGACGCTGGGCGTGAGTCGTACCTTCAGCCGTGACCTGCGCGAGACCTTCGTCAATCCGTCCAACGGTGCGGTGTATCGCAATGACGAGGATACCTACGGCTACGCGCTGTGGGATCTCAGCATGAACTACGACACCGGCACCTACGGCAAGCTGTCGCTGGGCATCGAGAACCTGCTGGACAAGCAGTACGTGCTGACCTGGTCGCAGCTGCCGGGCTGGCAGAACTTCTTCTCCGGCCGTGGCCGCATGGTGTCGCTGACCCATACCTTCACGTTCTGACCGTCACCGCGGACCGGCGCTGCGAGGCACTGCAGCGCCGGTCCGTTTTTATTGCCTTACCCTGTCATGACGTTACCGCCACCGACAGCAGGAGAGCGGATGTACTGGCCATCGCACGGACCGGCCCACGCCCGTCATTGCCGCCCCCGGGCACGCCTGGCCGTGTTCGCGTTGCTGATGCTGGCGGTGGGACAGGCCGCGGCGTCGTTGCCGGACCCGCCGAGCCAGACGGAAACGACGGCTGCGTCGGCGCGCTTGCCAGCAGTCGATGCCTTCCTGCACGAATCGACGGGCCGCCAGGGCTATACCGGCGCGGTCGCGCTGGTGATCCACGATGGCCGCATCGTGCATGACGCCGCCTACGGTTGGCAGGACCTGGCGCATGCCACGCCCATGCAGCGTGACAGCATTTTTCGCATCTACTCGATGACCAAGACGGTGGCCTCGGTGGCCGCCTTGATGCTGGTGGAAGAGGGTCGGCTGGATCTGGATGATCCGGTGGCGCGCCATCTCCCTGAGTTCTCGCGTCTGCAGGTCTTCGCCGGGGGCACCGCCGCGGCGCCACAGCTGCGGCCGGCGACACAGACGCTGACCGTACGGCATCTGCTCACCCATACCGCTGGTTTCGCAGCGGGTGGCGAGGGATTCGAGGCGGTAACCGCATTGCTGGAACACCAGCAGGTGCAGGCCGCGGACAGCCTGGCCGCCTACACCACGCGCTTGGCCCGCGTGCCACTGGCGACCGAGCCGGGCACGCGCTTCCGTTACGACAGCACGTCGATCGAGGTTCTGTCGCGCGTGGTGGAAGTGGTGGGTGGGCTGCCGTTCGAGCAGTTCCTGCAACAGCGTGTGTTCGGGCCGCTGGACATGCGCGACACCGGGTTCGTGGTGCCGGTGCGCGATCGCGCACGGGTGGTGGCGCTGACCACCATGGGCGAGCACGGTGATCTGGTGCTCGCCGATGAGGTGCATGCGCGGGTGCCCGGCAGTGCGCTCCGGCCGTATCCAAGCGGTGCCGGTGGTCTGTATTCCACGGCCGGCGACTATGGCCGGTTCGCGCAGATGCTGCTGGACGGCGGCCGCTACGGCGAGGTGCAGTTGCTTCGACCCTCCACCGTGGCCCTGATGATGCAGAACCAGCTGGTGCACACCGCCTTGCCCCGGCCGGTGACCGAGTTCAGCGATGCCGAGGGCTTCGGCCTGGGCGGTTCGGTGTTGCTGGATCCGGCCCTGAAAGGACGCACCGCTTCGGTCGGCGCGTTCGGCTGGTCGGGCGCGGCCTCGACCTACTACACGATCGACCCGGCACGCCGCCTGGTCGCGATTCTGATGCTGCAGCATCTTCCGGGCGGCAATGACGATCTGCCGCGCATCAGTACGACGTTCTACAACCGCGTTGATGAGGCGATAGACCCATGAGTAGTGCGACACGTTCCACCGTCCTTGTCGCCGGCTCGGCCAATCTCGATTTCGTGGTGCGCGCCACGCATGTGCCGGCGCCCGGTGAGACGGTGCTGGGCCGTGGCTTCAGCACGTTCCCCGGTGGCAAAGGCGCCAACCAGGCCGTGGCCTGCGCGCGGGCCGGCGGTGCGCCGACACGGATGCTGCTGGCCGTGGGCGAGGATGATTTCGCCGCGCCGATCGAGGCGTCCCTGCGCGATGCGGGTGTGGCCCTGTCGACCGTGCGCGATCCCGCGCTGCCCACCGGTACCGCCTTCATCTGCCTGGCCGACACCGCCGAGAACGCGATCACGGTCGCGCCGGGTGCCAACCTCGGGCTCCGCGAGGAGCACCTGCCGGCACTGGAGGGCGTGGGCTGGCTGCTGCTGCAGCTGGAAACCCCCGTGCCCACCCTCACCGCCTATGCCCGCCGCGCCCGTGCGGCCGGGCTCAAGGTCGCGCTCAACGCGGCGCCGGCACAGGTCCTGTCCGATGCGCTGCTCGCGCTGCTGGATGTGCTGATCGTCAACGAAGGTGAGCTGGATGTGGTGGCCGGCCATCCCCCAGACCTGGCCACGGGGCTGGCGCGCGTGCCGGTGCCCTGCGTGATCGTGACCCTGGGTGCGCGTGGCTGCCTGGCCCGGGTGAACGGCGAGGTGCTGCTGCAGCCGGGGTTCCGCATCGACCCGTTGGACACCACCGCGGCCGGCGATACTTTCTGTGGCGCCCTGATCGCTGCGCTGGCCGACCATCAACCGATGGCCGAGGCGTTGCTGGCCGCCACCGCAGCTTCCGCGCTGGCCTGCACCCGCCTGGGCGCACAGGCGAGCATTCCCACCCGCGCCGAGGTGCAGGCGCTGCTGGGCGATCCCACGCGCGTTCCCGATGCCGCTGCCCATGCCGCGCTGGCGGCAGCGTGCGCGCGCTGATGTCCCTCCTTTCCGTTTCCTGCTGGATGCCTTGCCCATGACCACGCCGTATCAGAGCCCCGATTACGACACCGATGCAGCCGACTACGGGCGTGAGCCGATCCGCACCGAGTACAAGTTCTCGCACGTGACCACCGGGCGTTACCTGCCGACGCCCGGCAAGGCGCCGGCGTGGCCCTTCGCCGATATCGGCAGCTGGATGATCGATGCCAATGCCAGCGCGGGCGATTGGCTGGAAGAACTGAAGGACTGGCGCCGCGAGCACCTGGTCCGGATCGGCTACACCGATGTGAACTACCGTCGTCCGGAGCTGCAGTGGGCGCAGCGCAACTTCGTGCATGCACAGATGATGGTCGAGGATCGCTATTTCTTCGATGCGGCCACCGGGCAGTACACCGTCGACCGGTACCTGGACGATCTGACCGCACGGTTCGGCGGGCTGGATTCGGTGCTGATCTGGTACATCTACCCCAATATCGGTATCGATGACCGCAACCAGTTCGATCTGGCGCATGACATGCCCGGCGGCCTGGCGGGATTGAAGGCCGCGGTGCAGGCCTTCCAGAAGCGCGGCGTCAAAGTGTTCCTGCCGGCCAAGCCGTGGGACCACGGCACCCGCGACCCGGGCGTGACGCACTGGGATGGGCTGGCCGAGATCGTCAAGGCGGTCGGTGCCGACGGCATCAACGGCGATACCTTCAACGGTGTGCCGCGGGCGTTCTTCGATGCCTGTGATGCACGCGGCAATCCAGTGGTGGTGCAGCCCGAATCCACCATCAGTTCCGAAGAGCAGTTGATCTGGAACGTGCAGAGCTGGGGCAAGAAGGCGCCCGATGGCCCGGTGCCGCCCGTCTCCAAATGGAAGTGGCTGGAGCCACGCCACATGGTGAACTACGAGAACCGCTGGGGCCGCAACCGCAATCACGACCTGCAGTACTGCTTCTTCAACGGCATCGGCTACAACGCCTGGGAAAACATCTGGGGCGTCTGGAACCAGTTCACCCCGCGCGACGGTGAAGCGCTGCGCCGGATTGCCACGCTGTACCGGCAGTTCCCGCAGCTGGTGGTCTCGATGGACTGGGAGCCGTACCAGGTCTGCCTGCAGGGCGGCATCTTCGCCAGCCGGTTCCCGGGCGAGGGGGTAGCGCTGCACACGTTGATCAACCGCAACGAATACGCCGTGGACGGTGAGCAGATCGCGCTGGCGCATGCGCAAGGCACGCGTTACTACGATGCGTGGCATGGCCGCGCGTTGACGCCGCGGATCATCGACGGCGCGGCGTACATCGAGCTGCCGATGGAAGCGCGCGGCTTCGGGGCGATCCTGAGTGTGGCTGCAGGTACCGCGGTCGAGGGTCTGGACGAATTCCTGGCGGCGACCGCCGAGCGCGCACAGCAGCCCCTCAACTGTTACTCCGCCGCGTGGAAGGCCGCTCCGCAGGAACTGCTGGCGATCGCGAGCACGCCCCCGCAGGCCGAGGCGCCGACAGGCATGGTCACGATCCCGGCCGCCGAGTTCCTGTTCCAGGTGGGCGGTATCGAGATCGAAGGGTTCACCTGGGCCGGCCTGGATGTGCAGTACCCGTGGGAAGACTGCGCGCGCCGCCACCATCGCCGGCGCATGGCGCTGCCTGCGTTCCACATCGATCGCCACCCGGTCACCAACGCCGCGTTCAAGCGCTTCCTCGATGCCAGCGGCTACCGGCCGGCCGATGACCACAACTTCCTGGCGGACTGGAAGGACGGCGCGCCGCGTGCGGGCTGGGACAACAAGCCGGTCACCTGGGTCTCGATCGAGGACGCGCGTGCGTACGCGGCGTGGGCCGGCAAGCGGCTGCCGCATGCGTGGGAATGGCAGTACGCCGCGCAGGGCACCGACGAGCGCCTCTACCCGTGGGGCAACGCGTGGGATGCCGCACGCGTGCCGCGGGTCAATCGTGGCCGTCGCCTCACCCCGCCGGCGGATGTGGATGCACATCCGCAGGGGGCCAGCCCGTTCGGGGTGGAGGACCTGGTCGGCAATGTGTGGCAATGGACCGATGAATTCAGCGATGCGCACACCCGCGCGGCCGTACTGCGTGGCGGCAGCAGCTATCAGCCGCAGACCTCGCACTGGTACTTCCCGCAGGCCTACCGCCTGGATCAGCACGGCAAGTACCTGCTGATGGGTCCGTCCAAGGATCGCGCCGGTACGGTCGGCTTCCGTTGCGTGGTGGATGCGGCATGAACCGTCTGCATCCCGCCGCCCGCGGCATGACGCTGGTCCCGCCGCAACAGGTCACCTTGCAGGGCGTACTGGGCGATGCCCTGGCAGCCAACCGCAGCGGGCGCCTGAGCACGTTCGTCGTGGATGAGCACAGCGCGCCGATCAGCATCTTCAGCCAGGCGCACAAGCACCAGAACCACGAGGGCGACTGGTATGGCGAGCACGCCGGCAAGTGGCTCTCGGCCACCGCGCGGGCGGTGGCGCAGGGCGGGCAGCCGCAGCTGGAGGCCTCGTTGCGCCGCGTCGCCGACTGGTTGATCAGCCAGCAGGACGATGACGGCTACCTGGGCAACTATGCGCCTGAGCGTCGCTTCACCGTGCCGCAGCCGCCCAAGCCGGAGAGCTGGAACGGCGAGCCGGCGCTGCGCACCTGGGACATCTGGACGCACAGCTACCTGATCCTCGGGTTCCTGGAAACGTGGCGCGCGCTCGGCAACGCAGCCTACCTGCAGGCCGCGTGCCGGATCGCCGACCTGTGCTGGCAGGCCCTGCAATCGGGCATCGACATCACCACGCTGGGCAACCACCACGGCATGTCCGCCACGGTACTGCTGGATCCTGCCGCCGATCTCTATCTGGTCACCGGCGAGCCGCGCTATCTGGCACTGGCCGAATGCATCCTGGCGCAGGCCAACGCCAACCCGCGGCTGGCGCTGCTGGACAAGGCGCTGGCTGGTGAGGACGCGGCCTTCATCGCAACCGGCAAGGCCTATCAGCTCAGCTGGAACCTGGTCGGGTTGGCCAAGCTGTACAAGGCCACCGGGCATGACGACCATCGCCAGGCGCTGGATCATCTCTGGCACAACATCCGCGAGCAGCACCTCACGCTGGGCGGCGGTCCGTGGGGTGGGGTGGCGCACCGGTCGCGCGAGGTATTCAACGCGCCGCGCACCTTCTTCCCGCAGGCCTATGTGGAAACCTGCTCGGTACTGGCGTGGATGCAGCTCAACCGTGAGCTGCTGGCCATCACCGGCCACGCACGCTACGCCGATGAACTGGAGCGCACCGCCTACAACGACCTGCTGGCGGCAATGGCCGCCAATGGCGAGGACTGGTGCTACTACACCTATCCCAACGGCCGGCGCGTGCACACCACGTACTGGCGCTGCTGCAAATCCAGCGGCGCGATGGCCGTGGAAGAGTTGCCACAGGTGGCCTACGGAATCGCGGCCGATGGTGGGCTGCGGGTCAATCTGTACGGGCCGGGCGAGGCCACGTTGCTGCACGCGCAGGCCGGTGCGGTGACCCTGCTGCAGGCGACCCGATTCCCCTTCGAGGGTACGGTGACCCTCACCGTGCTGCCCGAGTGCGTCGCCGAGTTCAGCATCGGCGTGCGGATACCGGGCTGGGCGACGGGCGCACGGATCGAGGTCAATGGACAGCCCGAGGCGGCCGAGGCGGGCGCGGACGGGTTCGTGCACGTGCAGCGTACCTGGCAGTCCGGCGACACGATCTGCGTGCAACTGCCGATGCAGCCACGCCTGCACCGGGCGGCCAACATCAACGTGCAGGAATCGCGCGCGCCGGATGGCGCGCCGGTGGCGCAGGAGGTCCTGCGCTGGGAGTACGTGGGGTTGAGCTACGGGCCGCTGGTGTATGCCACCGGCCTGATCGACGGGTACAAAACCGATGAGACGGTGCGCTTGCCGGACCGGCCACCCTCGCAGTGGCTGCAGGTGGGTGAGGACACGGGCGAGGGCGCGTCGATCACCGTGCAGCTGGAGTGCCGCGGCCCGCTGACGTTCGAGCCCTACTACCGGTGTGGCGGGCGCGATCACGGCAGCTGGCGGTTGAGCTGGCTGTCGCTGGCGCCGTCGGGCTGACGTCCCGGCGGTGTTCGGCGGCGGTGGCGCCGCCGACGCCGCAGCGTGCTTTTTGTCCACCCAGAACATACCCACACGATCTGTTTCTTCCCGTTGGCCAGGAGGAAACTTCCATCAAGGTATCGAGTGTATTGACCATGACCGGAAGCAACCCCAGTTCTCCATTCGCCATCGCACAGCGGGAAGGTGCCACCGGGCCGTTGAGCGGCATTCGGGTGCTGGATCTGAGCGCCTACATTGCCGGCCCCTACGGCTGCACGCTGCTGGCCGACCAGGGCGCGGAGGTGATCAAGGTGGAGCCGCCGGTCGGCGACAACCTGCGGCGCTATCCCTCCACGCTGGAGGCCGAGAGCCGCGCATTCCTCGGCGTGAACCGCTCCAAGCGCGGCGTGGTGCTGGACCTGAAACAGCCTGACCAGCGTGCGGTGCTGATGCGCCTGGTGCGCGAGGCGGACGTGCTGGTGCACAACTTCCGGCCGAGCGTGCCGGTACGCCTGGGCATCGATTTCGAGAGCCTGCACAAGCTCAACCCGCGCCTGGTGTATTGCTCGGTCACCGGCTACGGCGAGCAGGGGCCGTTGAAGGAGAAGGCAGGGTACGACCAGGTGCTGCAGACCATGACCGGCATGTGCACGATGCAGGGCAAGGCGGGCGGCGCCCCGGAGATCCTGTACGGCTCGGTGGTCGATTACTACGCTGCCGCGCTGGTGGCGGCCGGTGTGTCATCGGCCCTTTACGAGCGCGAACGCAGCGGCGAAGGCCAGTTCGTGGGCGTGTCGCTGCTGCGCAGTGCGCTGACGATGCAGTCGGCGCGGATGGTCTGGGCCGAGGGCGAGCCGGCGGCAGTGGGCCGCGATATGCGCTCAGGCGGTGTCACCGGCATCCATCCCACCGCGGATGGATACCTGTACATCTCGGCCAATACCCCGCGCTTCTGGCAGGCATTGTGCGAGCGGATCGGGCGGCCGGAACTGGCAGCCGACGCGCGCTACGACACGGTGCGCAAGCGGGCTGCGGAGGCCGAGATACTGTTGCCGCAGTTGCACGCCGCGCTGGCCACGCGCAGTGCGCTGGCGTGGGAGGCGTTGTTCGGCGAAGAGGTGCCGTGCGCGGCCGCGCGCCAGGTCGAGGACATGTTCGACCATCCACAGGTGCAGGCCGAGCAGATGGTCACGTCGCTGCCGCACCCGCTGTTGGGCAGCTACCGCGGCATCACCCGGCCGATCGTGTTCGGCCGCACACCCGGCCCGGAGCCGTTCGCCGCGCCGGTGTTCGACCAGGACACGGCGGCGGTCAGCGCGCTGCTCGACGCGTGCTCCGATGACTGATGCCCAGGAGCTCTCCATGACGTCGCTGTCCAAACTCTCCCAGCTGCGTGATCTGTCCGTGGTGGTTGCCGATACCGGCGACTACGAGGCGATCAAGCGCTTGAAGCCGGTCGACTGCACGACCAACCCCACCCTGGTGAAGAAAGCGCTGGACCTGCCGGTATACGCCGATCTCATCGAGAGCGCGCTGGCCTGG
>NZ_JBDJNT010000018.1:0-92175 GCF_039674525.1 Stenotrophomonas sp. TWI377 | reverse complement strand
CTCACGCGTTTTGCGGGGGGCCTTTTTGGGGTGGGGGGGGCGGCGGGGGGGTGGGGCCCCCCCGCGCCCCCCCCCCCCCTGCTGCATGCTGCCCCGCCATGCGTCCAGGAACTGGCGGCGCTTGAGGCCGTCCAGGTAGACCAGCAGGCCCGGGCCGAGTTGGATCGGGCGGTAGCTGCGCTCGGGCGAGGCGCCCCGCCGTTGGCCCGCCGCGGGCAGGATCGGCATCAACCGCGCTTCGCGGGAGAGCACCTGTTGTCCACGGGGCGACAGCAGATAATCCAGGAACCGGCGGGCTTCATCGGGGTGCTTGCCGCCGCGCGGGATCACCGCGGTGCGCAGCATCACCAGGGTGTAGTCCTCCGGCTCGATGATGCCCAGCGGCGCACCGGCATCGATGCGCGCCTGCGCATACGAGCCCAGCACGTTGTAGACCAGCGAGAGCTGGCCGCTGCTGACCCGGTCGAGCAGCACGCCGGTGCGCTCCTCCAGCTGCACGCGGTTGTCGCCCAGCGCTCCAAGCAGCGCGCCGGCCATGCTGCCGCGTTGGCCGTCCTGGGTGGCAAGCAGATAGCCGACACTGCTGCGCTGCACATCGTAGGTCCCCACCCGGCCCAGCAACGGCGCATCCGGCGCCCGCAGCAGCTCCAGCAATTGACGCCGCGTGTGCGGCACCCGCGCCGCCGGCAGCATGCGCGTGTTGTAGACCATCGCCACCGGCTCGTAGCTGATCCCGAATGCCTCATGCCGCCACTGCGCCCAAGCGGGCAACGCATCGGTCTGCGCCGAGCGGTGCGGTAGCGCATGGCCGTCGTTGACCAGCTTGGCCTGCAGGTCCATGCCACTGCTGATCAGCATGTCCGGTGAAGCCGGTCCGCTGCGATCGCGCAGGTAGCGCGCATACATGTCCTGCGTGATGATGTCCTCGTAGACGATCTCCGTGCCGGGATGCAGGCGCTGGTAGTCGGCGATCACCGTGGCGAAGACTTCGATGTCGGTCGAGCCGTGGATGCGCAGCTGCGCGGTGGGCACGCCCTGTGCCGGGAAGCGCTGCACATCACCCGGATCAGCGAAGACCGTGGTGGTGAACAGCAACATCAACAGGCCATGCCAGCGTTTCATGCGTGCCTCCTCGGCAGCCGGATGGTGGCGACCAGCCCGCCACCCACACGGTTGGCCAGATCGATGTGGCCGCCATGACTGTCGACCACGCGCTTGACGATCGCCAGGCCCAGTCCGGCGCCGCCGGCCGCCGCGCCTTCGCCGCGCGCGAAGCGTTCGAACACCCGCTCCGCATCGGCGGCCGCGATCCCGGGACCGTGGTCGGCGATGGTCAGCACGCAGTGGCTGTCATCGGTGGTCAGCGCCAGCTGCAGTACGCCGTCGCCGCCGTATTTGAGCGCATTGTCGATCAGGTTCTTGATCGCTTCGCGCAGCAGCAGTGCATCCCCGTTGACCCACGCCGGATCGCTGGTCACCGCCAGCTGTACGCGAGGTGCGGGCAATGCCTGCGGCAAGGCCTCGTGCAGGGCCTGGTGCACGATCTCGGCCAGGTCGACCAGGGCGAAACGCTGCAGGTTCGCGCGATGGATAACGCTGGCATCGCTGAGCAGCTGATTGAGAAGGCGGCTCATGTGCGTCGCGTTGCGCTCGATCGCCTGCAGGCTGCGTCGCATGTCCTCCGGATCTTCATCATCCAGCGCGAGCTGGGCCTGCGCGCGCAGGGCCGCCAGCGGCGTGCGCATCTGGTGCGCGGCCTCGGCCATGAAGGCGCGCAGCGTTTCATTGCTGGTCGACAGCCGGCCCATGAAGTGGTTCAGCGCACCAACCATCTGGTCCATTTCCTGCGGTGTGGCGGCGTCCAGCGGCCGCAGGTCGGACGGTTCGCGTCTGGACAGTTCGCGTTCGACCCGCACCAGCGGCCGCAGCGCCCGGTGAACGCCGAGCGCGACCAGCGCCAGCGACAACAGCGAAAGCACGACGATCGCGACCAGCGCGCGGGTGACCATGTCCTGTGCCAGCGCCTCGCGCGCCCGCCGGGTCTGCCCGACCTGCACACGCACCTCGGCCTGCGCGGACGGTGATGACACCCGCCGCGAGACCACCACGAAGCGCACGGTCTCACCGCTGTAGGGCGCGTCGAACAACTGCGGGCGATCGCTCGGCGCGCGCGGCGGCGCCGGCAGATCGCCGTAGCCGGTCACGGTCTGGTTGCGCGCATCGAAGACGCGATAGAACACGCGGTCTTCCGGCGCCATGGCCAGCAGGTCGAGCGAGGCGTACGGCAGATCCACCTGCCACTGCGCATCCACCAGCGCCACCGAATCGATGATCGAAAGCGCCGAGGACACCAGCAGGTGATCGTAGGAACGGTTGGCGGCACGCTGGCCGTAGTCACGCGCACCGAAGAACAACGCGACCGCGAACAGCGCCATCAAGCCGCCCAGATACAGCCACAGCGTGCGCCGGATCGAGGTGGGCGCGCGGGCCTCAGTCACCATCGGCACTGCCCTCGGCCGCCGCATCGTGCGCCTCAAGCAGATAGCCGCTGCCGCGCACGGTCACGATGCGCAGCGGTGCCTCGGCCAGTTTGCGGCGCAGGCGCCCGACATACAGTTCGATCGCGTTGGGACCGGCCTCATCGTCGAAGCCGAACAGGCCGTTGCCGATCTCGTCCTTGCCGACCACCTGCCCCAGGCGACCCATCAGGATCTCCAGCAGACGGTACTCGCGGTTGGGCAGCTCGATCGGCTGGCCGTCCAGGCTGACCCGGTGCGCGGCGTTGTCGAACTGGAAGCCACCGATCTGCACCACCTCGCTGGCCTGGCCACGGGTGCGCCGCAAGAGCACGCGGCAGCGCGCTTCGAACTCGCGGAAATCGAACGGCTTGCCGAGGTAATCGTCCGCGCCGACATCCAGCGCCTGCACCCGGTCTTCGATGCCATCGCGCGCGGTCAGCATCAGCACCGGGGTGCTGTCACCGCGCTCACGCATGCCGGCCAGTACGCGCAGCCCATCCAGTTTGGGTAGGCCGATATCGAGTACGACCAGATCGAACGACTGGTAGCGCAGCACGCTCGCTGCGGCCAGGCCGTCGCTCTGCCAATCCACGGCATGCCCACTGCGGCGCATGCGGCGGACGATCGCGTCGGCCAGGTCCGGGTTGTCTTCCACCAGCAGGATGCGCATCGGTCGGGATCGGGAAAGGTGCACGAATGCTAGCGCGTGCGGCCGCATCCGTGCACTTCGCTGCGGTGCAGCAATGGCTGACAGGTGGATGACAGCATCCCGGCACTAGGCTGCGCCAACGCGACACCACCGAACACACGGTACCTGGGAGGGGCCATGGAACTGAACACACTGCGCTGGTGCCTGCCGGCCGCCTGCACGCTGTTGTTGGCCGCACCCGCCTGGGCCGCCGACGACAACACTGACGACCGCCCGGTCACGGCCAGCCTTGGCGGCCGCCTGCACCTGGACTTCGCCGATTTCCACAACGACCGCCGCGGCACGCCGAACAAGGACGACACCGAGATCCGTCGCGCATGGCTTGACGTATCCGGCAAGTTCTTCGTGGTCGACTACAAGCTGGAAGCGGATTTTTCCGGCGACCGGGTCGAGGCCAAGGATGTGTTCGTCAGCCGCAGCTTCGGCGATGCCGGCAAGCTCACCGTGGGCCAGTTCAAGCAGTTCTTCTCGCTGGATGACCGCACCAGTTCGAACTACGGCAGCTTCCTGGAGCGCGGCAATGCCGGCACCACGCTGGCGCCGCTGTATCGCCTCGGCGCCTCCTGGCAGGCCGCGCGCGGCGACATGACGTGGGCCGCCAGCGCCTACAGCCTGGAGAGCATCGACGCGTGGCAGGTCAAGGGCCGTGCCGCCGGTGGCCGTGCGACCTGGGCCCCCGGCGCCACCGCCGGTGATGTCCTGCACCTGGGCGTGTCGTTGGCGCATGAGCGCTACGACACCCCTGGCGCCGACGGCGTCCCCGCCCTGCGCATCCGCCCGCGCCCGGCCGGCCATCTCTCGGACAACAGCCGCCTGACCCTGGTCGATTTCTCGGCCGGGCGCGACACCGACGTCAACAAGTGGTCGCTGGAGTACGCACAGGTGAACGGGCCGCTGTCCTGGCAGGGCGAATTCAGCGGCGCCACCTTCGACGACGGCAGCCAGCGCGGCAAGGTGCTGGCCGGCTACAGCCTGGTCAGCTGGTTCGTCACCGGCGAATCGCGCGTGTACGACCGCAAGACGGGGCGCTTCGGCCGGGTCAAGGATTTCCAGCACACCGCCGGCGCGTTCGAACTGGCACTGCGCTATGACCAGATGCGCGGCGACCAGCACCTGATCGGCCAGCCGGACCTGCGCGACGGCCAGACCGAGGCGTGGACGCTAGGTGGCAACTGGTACATGCGCCCGAACCTGCGCTTCATGCTCAACCTGATCGAAAGCCGCAACCGCGACCGCCTGGCCGATGCCACCGTGGATCGCACGCGCGCGGTCACCGGCCGCCTGCAGTACGACTTCTGATGCCTACTTTCCGCACCGTTTCTTCTGGAGAATGCAGATGATGCTGAGCATCCTCGGCTTTGGCATGGTCATTACATTCATGTATTTGATCATGAGCAAGCGGCTCTCGCCGCTGGTCGCCCTCATCACCATTCCGATCCTGTTCGCGCTGATCGGCGGCTTCGCGGCCGGCATCGACGACATGATGCTGGAAGGCATCAAGAAGATCGCGCCGACCGGCGTGATGCTGATGTTCGCCATCCTGTACTTCGGGGTGATGATCGATGCGGGCCTGTTCGATCCGCTGGTGCGGATCATCCTGCGCTTCGTCAAGGGCGACCCGATGAAGATCGTGCTCGGCACCGCCATCCTGGCGATGCTGATCTCGCTCGACGGCGATGGCTCGACCACCTACATGATCACCGTGTCGGCGATGCTGCCGTTGTATCAGCGCCTGGGCATGAACGCGTTGAACATGACCTGCGTGACCATCCTCGCCGGTGGCGTGATGAACCTCACCCCGTGGGGCGGGCCGACCGCCCGTGCCGCCACCGCGCTGCACGTGGACCCGGCCGACGTCTTTGTGCCGCTGATTCCCTCGATGGTGATCGCCTGCGCCGGCGTGCTGGTGCTGGCCTGGTACCTGGGCATGAAGGAACGCCGTCGCCTGGGCGTGGTGACCCTGCCGCAGGGCGGGAGCTGGATGGACAACAGCGTCTCCGATGATGGAAACACGCTGCCGACGGTGGAAGACGCCGAGGACACCAAGCGCCCGAAGCTGCTGTGGGTCAATCTGGGCCTGACCATCGCCCTGATGACCGCGCTGATCCTGGGCGTGCTGCCGATGCCGGTCCTGTTCATGGTCGGCTTCGCGATCGCCCTGGTGATCAACTACCCGAACCTGGCCGAGCAGCGCCGCCGCGTGGTCAACCATGCCGGCAACGTGCTGTCGGTGGTCTCGCTGATCTTCGCGGCGGGCATCTTCACCGGCATCCTCAACAACACCGGCATGGTCGAGGCGATGTCGCACAGCTTCCTGGCGATCATTCCCGACAGCTGGGGCCCCTACCTGGCGGTGATCACCGCGCTGGCCTCGATGCCGTTCACCTTCTTCATGTCCAACGACGCCTTCTACTTCGGCGTGCTGCCGATCCTGTCCGAAGCGGCCGGCAACTACGGCATCACGCCGGTGGAGATGGCGCGTGCCTCGCTGGCCGGCCAGCCGGTGCATCTGCTCAGCCCGCTGGTGCCCTCGACCTACCTGCTGGTCGGCCTGGCCAAGGTGGAGTTCGCCGATCACCAGAAGTTCACCCTGAAGTGGGCCATCGCCATTTCGATGCTGCTGATGTTCGGTGGGCTGCTGTTCGGCCTGTATCCGCTTGCGTCCTGATCCGCCTACCAAGGAGCCTTCCGCCATGACTCTTCGCATCGCTTACGTCACCAGCGCCATGGGCAGTGTCGGCACTGCCATCTGCCAGAAGCTGGCCCGCAACGGCCACACCGTGGTCGCCGGCTGCGCCCCGAATTCACCGCGCAAAGCCGCCTGGCTGCGCGAGCAACGCGAACTGGGCTTCGATTTCATCGCCTCGGAAGGCAATGCCGCGGACTGGGCGTCGACGGTGGCCGCGTTCGCCAAGGTGAAGGCCGAAGTCGGCGAGATCGATGTGCTGGTCAACAATGCCGGCGGCAGCCGCGATGTGCTGTTCCGCCAGATGAGCCCGGATGATTGGAATGCGGTGATGGGGTCGAACCTGCATGCGCTGTTCAACATCACCAAGCAGGTGATCGACGGCATGAGCACGCGCGGCTGGGGCCGGATCGTGAACATCGGCTCGGTGAGTGCGCACAAGGGCCAGATCGGCCAGGTGAACTTCGCGACGGCGAAGGCGGCGATGCATGGCTTCAGCCGGGCGTTGGCCAATGAGGTGGCGACGCGGGGCGTGACGGTGAATACGATTTCGCCGGGGTATATCGCGAGTCAGTCGATCAGCAGTTTTCCGCCGGATGTGCTGGATCGTCTGGCGGGCTCGGTGCCGATCCGCCGCTTGGGCAAGCCGGAGGAGGTGGCGAGTCTGTGTGCGTGGTTGGCGTCGGACGATGCGGCGTATGTGACGGGTGCGGATTATGCGGTGAACGGTGGTCTGCACATGTTCTGACGGTTTTGCGCATCCCATGTGATGCGTGGCCTCCCCCACGAGGTGAGCCGCGATGCTGGTTGGCATCGCGGCTTTTTTTGGCTGATTTGCGTTGTGTGGGCGTCGTCTTGGTAGTGCCGGCCGCTGGCCGGCGCCTCGCGATGACGGGTTCATGGGGTTGCCGGCCAGCGGCCGGCACTACCGGCACCACCGACCAACGGTCGGTGGCTACCGCGATGGACGGTTGGCGGTGCCCGCGTTGGTCAGAACTCCGCAGCGACCGTCATGAACAGCTGACGCGGCGCACTGGCGTGGATCGCATAGCGGGTACCCGTCGGATCGGTGGGGGCGAACGAACTGAGCTGGCCGGCGTAGCGCTTGTTGGTCAGGTTGGTCGCGTTGAGCGACACCTTGATATCGCGCAGGCCCATGCCCGGCCCGAACGAATAGCCCATGCCCGCATCGAACGTCGTCACCCCGGGCACCGACTGGTCATTCGTGTAGGTGTAGTAACGCTTGCCTGTGTACTTCGCGCGCAGGCTGGCGAAGAAACCATCGCGGTTCCAGCTGATCTCACTGGAGGCCATGCGCTCGGGCGTGTCCACCGTGATCTTGCCGGCCACCGGCACGATCGCACCGCCCGAGGTGTAGTTGTCCTCGTAGGTGGTCTTGTTCCACGAGAGCGCGTTGTACCACTGCAGGCCGTCCATCGGCTTGAGGATGAAGGTCAGTTCCGCACCGCGGCTCTTCACCGAACCCACGTTGATGAAGCGCGTGATGCACTCCGGGCGCGTGCCGACTTCAATACTGGTGCAGGGATTGAGCGAGAGCAGGCGGTTGTCGAAGGTCACGTGATAGGCCGCGATGGAGGCCTGGTACTTTTCGCCGAAGGTGCGGAAGCCGGCTTCCAGCGTCTTGGACTTCTCTGGTTCCAGCCCGGCGCTGGCCGCGAAGGATTCCGGCGAGACCTGCAGCGGGCCGCCGCTGCCGCCACCGACGAAGGCGGCGATGTTCTCCGAGTACGAGGCGAACACTTCCTGGTTCGGGCTCAGCTTGAAGCCGATGCCGGCCTGCGGCAGTACCGATTCCTTGGCGGTCAGCGTGCCGGAGGCGTAGCTGGCTTCCGTGCCCGGCTTCGCGTTGGCCGTCATGCGGGTGTTCGGGCTCTTGATGCCCACATCCACGGTCAGGCGGTCGTCCAGGAAGCGCATGCGGTCCTGCACGTAGAACTGGCGCGTGCGGATGTCGAAGTCCTGATCGAACAGGCGGCGGTCGGGGTGGTTGAGGTAGCCGTCATCCAGGAACGGACCGGTGATGTAGTAGAAATTGCGCTCGACGTTGTGGTCGTTGCGCTCATACCACAGCCCTGCTTCCAGCGAATGGATGCCCCACTGCCAGCTCAGCGCGGCGGTGATGCCCTGGCGGTTGATGGTGTAGTTGGTGCTGCGGATGGAGATCGGCAACATCTCCGGGGTGCCGGGGTTGGACGGCTGGCCCGGTGCCCACCAGTGGCCCTGGCCACGGTTCTCATGGTGGTAGCCAAGCAGCTTCAGGCGGGCGCTGTCGCCCAGCGCGAGGTCGGCATCCAGCGAGTACAGGTTGTCGTCGCGCAGCGCGCGGCTCTGGTAGTACGCGTCATCGATGCTGTTGACGCCACCGGTGAACGCACACTTCTGCGCGTTGTAGGTGCCCGGTGCGCAGTAGGCAGCGGCAACGGCGCGATCCCAGTCCGGTGCGTAGATGTTCCAGTCCCAGCCGAGGCCACGTGCGAGCATGCTCTTGGACAGGTAGGCGTAGTTGGCCTGGCTCACGCGCGAGGTGGCAGCGAAGGCACCGAAGCGGTTGTCACCCACGTTCCAGACCGCCTTGGCGTTGAACTGGCGGGTGGTCTGGTTCTGGTTCGGTTCGGCCCACATGTCCGAATCCTGATGCACGCCGGACACATAAGCCGAGAAGCCATTGATGTCGCCGGTGTCCACGCGCAGGTAGCCGCGGCGCTGGTTGTCATCGCCGACGGTGACGCTGGCCTTGCCGCCGAACTCGGTGGACGGGTCCTGCGAGAAGTACTGGATGGTGCCGCCGAGGTTGCTGGTCGAGGCGACGCCCAGCGATCCGATGCCCTGCGACAGTTCCGCACCGGCGAGATTCTCGGCGATCAGCGCACGGGCGATGCTCAGGCCGTTGTAGTTGCCGTAGCTGTTGTCGCCCAGCGGAATGCCATCCAGCGTGTAGCCCAGGCGGCTCTTGTCGAAGCCGCGCAGGCTGATCGTCTGCGATTCTTCGTTGGCGCCGAAGGCATCGTTGGACTGTACCGAGACGCCCGGCAGGCGATCGAGGATCTTCTGGCCGCTGGTGCCCGGCGGCAGTACTTCCTTGTCCACGGCCGTGATGCGCTGCACCTGGCGGGTCTCGCCCTGGCCGATCACCGAAACGGTGTCCAGGGTCTGCGCACTGAGCGCGACGTTGGCAGCGGCGGTGGCGTCTACATCGGCAGCGTTGGCGTTGGCATGGGCGGCGCACAGCGCGAGCGCCACCGCGATCGTCAGGGGTCGGGTAAGCATGGTCGTCCGTTACATGGGGGAAGATGACCTGCGCAATGCAGGTGCATGACCAGCATGCGAGCGGAAGATGAAAGGATGTTTACGGTTCAGCGCATCGCAGATGAATTGCGATGCAGTGCTCATTGACGCACTGGGTGCCTGTGGAAGGCGCGCGAGCTTGCCGGCCAGCGGCCGGCACTACTCGGGGGCGAGCTGATCCATGCGGATGCGATTGGCGAACAAGGAGAACGCAAGCATGCCGGCCAATCCGTTCGCGCGACTGACCCAATGCGGCAACCAGCGCGGCGGGCGCAGGATGCCCTCTTCGAACAGCGGTGCGAAGGCGATCGCATCGGTCAGCGACATCTTGCCGGCAAACAGCCAGCGGCAGACCTGCAGGCGGTCTTCGGCCAGCATGTGGCGGAAGAAGGTGTGCACCGAGACCAGCCCGCGCAGGTACACCGTGTCCTTGGTGAAGGCCGCGCCCCCGCTCGGGGGCACGCCGCGGAACACGCGCTGGGCGGAGGCGAAGCTCTCTTCGTTGTTCTGGCCGGCCTCGCAGAAGTAGCGGAACACCTGGATGAAATCGGCTCCTTCGCGCGCCATGGCAATGGCTTCGGTGCGCAGGCTGATGCGCTTGAGGCGCTCGATGTCGATGCTGCCGGTGATCTGCTCGGCAAAGGTCGCCAGTCCTTCCTGGGTCGCGGTGACCCGCGGCGAGGACAGCGCCAGGCTGGGCAGGTGCGGCTGCTCGCGGCCGTTGAGCGCGGTCAAGGAATGCACCAGCGCCTCGTGATGGAACAACTGCGCACGGTCGTAGGCGCTGAAACGCGCACTGGTGCGCAGGCGGATCCGGTTCGGGCCGGCGGCCGCTTTGGAGATCAGGTCCGGATCGAGCTGGACGCTGATGATCCGCGATTCGAAGAAGGCATCCAGATCACTCTGCAACTGCAGTTGCAGCGCGGTGGCCGAGACCGGCACCTGTTCTTCGGGCGCAAGCAGCTCGTGGTCCAGTTCCTGCGCGATCTGGATGAAGTGGCGGGCGGCGTCGCGGGTGCTGGGGCCGTTGCCGGGCAGCGGTTGCTCGGGCGCGCCGAACAGTTCCACCGAGTAACGATCCACCTCGGCGGTGCCCAGCGATTCCAGCAGGCCGGCAGCCTGGTCCCAGCTGTGCGCCGAGCGCTGCACGTACAGGCCGATGGGATGGTCGGGATCGCATTGCGCGCTGATCGCGGCCAGCCGGTGGCGGGTATCGGTGAAATCGAGCTTGGGGTAGTCGACCTGCGGGAGCACCGGCTGCCCGCGGGCGACGCTGGCCAGGAACGGCGCCTGCAGCGCGGCCGGCCAGCTGGTCAGCCCCAGCAGTTTGATCCCGCCCACCGCCTCGACCAGTTGGGCATCGAGCGCGGTGTGGTGGGCGACGTCACGATCCACGGTCATTGGCGTGTCCATGGACGGACAGTAGCAAAAGCTATCGTCGGCCGCCCTTTCCGCCCGGCCGCCACTGCGCGCCCTTGCCCACGTGCTTGCGCTCGATGGCCTGCTGCGCCTGGCGCACGGCCAGCTTGGCCGCGGCGGCAGCCACTTCTTCTTTCAGCTTGAAGTAGTTGAGCAGGCGCTCTTCATCCAGCGTGCCGTCATCGATGGCCGCGCGGATCGCACAGCCCGGCTCACGCTGGTGGGCGCAGTCGCGGAAACGGCATTGCGCCGACAGGGCTTCCACGTCGGAGAAGCCGCCTTCGCTCAGGGCCTCTTCACCGGTCGGCTTCAGCTCGCGCATGCCAGGGGTGTCGATCAGGCAGGCGCCGGCCGGCAGCGGAATCAGTGCGCGGTGGGTGGTGGTGTGGCGGCCGCGCGAGTCGTTGACGCGCACATCGGCGGTCTTCATGCGCTCGTGGCCGAGCAGCGTATTGGTCAGGGTCGACTTGCCAGCACCGGAGGAGCCGACCAGTACCACGGTCTGGCCAGCGGCGAGCCACGGCAACAGGGCCGAGGCGCTGGCCGGGTCTTTGCCGTTGATCGCCAGCAGCGGAATATTCTGCGCTGCCAGTTCTTCCAGCACGTCCAGGGCGTCCTGGCTGTACTCGGTCTGGTCGGCCTTGGTCAGCACCACCACCGGCTGTGCACCGCCCCCGCCGACCAGCAGCAGGTAGCGCTCGATCCGGCGCGGATTGAAGTCCGCATCCAGCCCGCAGACGATGAACACCGTATCGATGTTGGCCGCGATCACCTGCTGGTGGTAATGCTCGCCGGCCGCGCCGCGCTTGATCGCGGTGCGCCGCGGCAGCAGGGCCACGATCTTGATGCCCTCCAGCAGCACCCAGTCGCCTACCGCCGCGCGCTCGTGGCTGGGGAAGCGTGGGCGCTGCCATTCCGGCGGGGATTCGGTCTTGATCGCCGCTTCGGGCGCATCGGAGACGATGTAGCCGGTGCGATGCTGCTCGATCACCCGGCCCGGGCGCGCCTGCGGGAACTGCTCGAACAGGGCCTGCCAGTCCGGCAGCTCCGGGCCGCCCGGCCAGGGCCAGCCAATGGTCTGCAGGGCAAGGTAATCAGTGGGTTCGCTCATCGTGCCCATTCTAATGGGTGTGGCGACCAGGCGTTGCCGCGGCGGAGCGGCGCAGGCGTGGACGGGTGGAAATCCTTTCATCTGCAACTGCCTTGCAGGGCTGGGCGTTGGGCCGGAAACGCTTGCCCTGCAACGCAACAATTCCGCTAACATGCGGTTTCCATGCCTGAATGACGGCCCGTTCATGTCCACGCCCCCGCTGAAGCCGCTCGCCACCCGCGAGCGCCTGTCCGAAGTCCGCTACGAGATCCGGGGCGAACTGGCGCGACGAGCGCGGGAGCTGGAGGCCCAGGGCCGCAAGCTGATCAAGCTCAACATCGGCAACCCGGGCAACTTCGGGTTCCGCGCGCCTGAGCACCTGCAGCGCGCGATCGCCGATGACATGGGCCGCACCGACCCGTACACCCACCAGCAGGGCCTGCCGGAGGCGCGCGAAGCCATCGCCGCCGCCTACGCCCGTCGCGGCGCACCCGATGCGCACCCGGATCGGGTGTTCATCGGCAATGGCGTCAGCGAGCTGATCGACCTGTCGCTGCGCGCCCTGCTCAACCCGGGCGACGAAGTGCTGGTGCCCTCGCCGGATTACCCGCTGTGGTCGGCCGCGACCATCCTCAACGATGGCCGCCCGGTGTATTACCGCTGCGCACCGGAGAACGGCTTCCAGCCCGACCCGGTCGAGATCGAGGCGCTGGTGTCCTCGCGCACCCGCGCGATCGTGCTGATCAACCCGAACAATCCCAGCGGCGCCAGCTACTCGCGCGATCTGCTGGAGCGCATCGTGGCCATCGCCGCCAAGCACAACCTGCTGTTGATGGTCGATGAGATCTACGACCAGATCCTGTATGACGACGCGCAGTTCCATGCCGTCGCGCCGCTGGCCGGCGAGCACCCTTGCATCACCTTCAGCGGCTTGAGCAAGGTGCATCGCGCCTGCGGCTGGCGCGTGGGCTGGGCGATGCTGTCCGGCGCGGCCGAGCGGCTGGGCGAGTTCCGTGCGGCGATGGACCTGCTCAGCGCGCTGCGCCTGTGCGCCAACGTGCCGGGCCAGTACGCCATCGATGCCGCGGTCAACGGGCCGGACACCATCTCGCCGCTGTGCGCGCCGGGTGGCCGTCTGTATGAAACCCGCCGCGCGGTGATCGAAGCCTGCAACGCCAGCGAGCATCTGTCGCTGGTGGCCCCGGCCGGCGCGCTGTACGCGTTCCCGGCGGTGGTCGGTGCGGCGGCACGCAGCTTCGACGACCATGATTTCGCGCTGGAACTGATGAACGAAGAAGGCGTACTGGTGGTCCCGGGCTCGAGCTTCAACGTGCCTTACCGCCACCACTTCCGCGTGACCCTGCTGCCCGAGCCGGAGGTGATGCGCGATGTGTTCGCGCGCATCGACCGCGCCCTGGCACGCCGTGCCGAGGCCAACACCAAGGTGGTCCCGCTCAAGCCGCGCAGCGCGGTGGCCTGATGGGCCGGCCGTACCTGGCGCTGGGCGATTCCTACACGATCGGCGAAGGCGTCGAGCCGTCCGGGCGCTGGCCGACGCAGTTGGCCGCCGCCCTGCGCGATATCGGCGTGGACGTGGACGATCCAACGATCATTGCCACCACCGGCTGGACCACCGACGAGCTTGAGGCCGGCATCGATGCCGACGCACCGCAGGGTCCGTTCGCGCTGGTAAGCCTGCTGATCGGGGTCAATGATCAATACCGTGGCCGCAGCGTGGACGAGTACCGCCCGCGCTTCACCGCGCTGTTGCAGCGCGCGCTCGCCTTCGCCGGCGAGCGTGCACCGCGCGTGCTGGTGCTCTCGATCCCGGACTGGGGCGTGACACCCTATGCCGTGGCATCCGGCCGCGACCGCGTGCAGGTCGGGCAGGAACTGGATGCCTACAACGCTGCCGCTGCGGCCATCTGCGCCGAACATGACGTGGCCTTTGTCGACATCACCGACCTGAGCCGCCAGCTGGGCGGCGAGCGCGTCATGCTGGCCGAGGATGGTCTGCATCCGTCCGCCGCGATGTACACGCTGTGGCACCAGCGCGCCTTCGAAGTCACGCGCGTGCTGTGGGCGGAGCCGACCCGCTGAGCGAGGCCACGCTGCCGCTGGCCAGGGAGCAGGCCCGCCGGATCGCCACGGCGTTCCTGCCGCCGCAGCGGTTCGGCAATCGCCGCGATTATTACTACAGCCGCGGCAAGCTCGGCAGTGATCCGCTGTATCCCGGCGTGCTCGCGGCGTTGAACGATGCGCCTGTGGCGCCGTTGCTGGATATCGGCTGCGGCCTGGGGCTGCTGGCGCACGTGCTGCGCCAGCAGGGCAGTGCACTTGCGTATCACGGTGTGGACATCGACGCTGGCAAGGTCGCCCGCGCCGAGCAGGCCGGTGCCCGGGCCGCGCTGCCGGATGCACGGTTCACCTGCATGGACGCCAGCGCGGCCCTGCCCCCCCACCTCGGCAACGTCGCGTTGCTCGACGTGCTGCAGTACCTGCCCGCGCCCGCGCAGACTCAACTGCTGCACGATGCCGCCGCGCGCGTGGCACCCGGGGCGCGGCTGGTGATCCGCACCACGTTGGCTGACCACAGTGGCCGCGACCGGACCACGCGGATCACCGACATGCTCGCGCACCTGGTGGGCTGGATGGGCACGCGTCCACGCCACTATCCCGATGCCGGGAGCCTGCGCACTCCGTTGGAAACCGCCGGGCTGCAGCTGCGGATGACACCGCTGTACGGCAATACCCCGTTCAACAACTGGCTGATCGTCGGCGATCGTCCGCTCGCTGCGTAGTCGCCGTGGCTCGCGCCGCGGGCCGCACACGCGCATACTCCCGCCCCCCTTCCGGCAAGGAGCCGCCCATGCCCCGACAGACCCGACATTCCGCGCTTGGCATCGCCGCGCTGATCGTCAGCGCCTGTGGCCTGGTGATGCTGCTGCTGAGCATGCATTACGCGCATGCGCCCGAACACGCGGCCATGCGCGAGCTGCCGTGGTCGCTGGCGGCGCTGCTCGGCAGCAGTGTCGGCCTGGCCATCCTGGCCCTGCTGCTCGGCCTGGGCAGCGTGCTGCAGCCGCGCCGGCGCCGCCTGTTCGGCATCATCGCGCTGCTGGTGACGCTGGGTCTGCTGATCGCACAGCTGTCGCTTGGCGGTTGGATCCGCGACCAGTGGCACGCCTCGCATCCGCCAACAGACGCCGCGGCCGCGCAGCCCCTCGCCCCCTGATTCCTCCGTTTCACCGCATCGACAAGGAGCCCTGATGCACACCCCTCATTCCGGCATGGGTATTGCCGCGTTCATTACCGCCCTGTGCGGTGCCGTGTTGATGCTGGGCCTGATCGTCATCGCCGGCATCATCGAGACCACCACGCCCGGCGGCATGGAGGAGACCTCGATGTCGGCGATCCTGGTCGGCCTCGGCTTGATGTGCACGGCCCTGATGCAGCTGGTGGCCTTTGGCCTGAGCGTTGCCGGTGCAGTGCAGGCAGACCGCCGCCGCGTGTTCGCGATCCTCGGCCTGGTGATCTCGATCGGCAGCATCCTCGGTGTGGTGCTGCTGATGATCATCGGCTCCCTGAGCTGATCCCCGCACTCCCGCCGGCGTAGCCCTCGGCCTCAGTCCGGCAGCCCGGCGTGCAGGCCACGTGCCTGCACCGCCTGCAGCACCGCCTCGATGATGGCCAGGTTGTGGCCATGTGCGGCGCCCTCGTGCAGCAGCACGATGCTGCCCGGCGCCAGATCACGGGTGATCCGTTCGACCACCTGATCGGGCGTGCACTCCACCCCGTCGAAACCGCGCGCGCTCCAGCCCACCCGGGTCAGCTGCCACTGCTTCAACGCGGGGGCCACGAATGGATTGGTCATCCCGACCACCGAGCGGTACCAGCGCGGTGGCGTGCCGGCGATCGCGGTGAGGGCCTGCTGGCATTGCGCGATCTCCGCGGCCATGGCCTGTCGCCCCAGCCGCCAGAAACGCGTCTGCGGGTGGCGGTGGCTGTGGTTGCCCAGGCTGTGCCCCCGGGCCAGCATCGCGCGGACCAGGTCCGGCTGCGCCTGCGCGCGTTCACCAACCAGGAAAAAGGTCGCCCTGGCCTCGTAGCGGTCCAGCAGATCGAGCACCGCCGGGGTTTCCGCCGACGGGCCATCATCGATGGTCAGCCAGACCTTGCGGGCATCCCCGGGCAGGCGGCTGAGCACGGGGGCGTAGAAGCGGCTGTTGGGGAGGAAGACCGGCACCATGAACAGGGCATGCGTGGCCACCATCAGCGGCAGGCCGTAGCGCCAGCCCCAGGCGGCCCAGACCAGCACCACCAGCAGCTGCGACAGCACCAGCCACGGCAGCCAGCGCCAGGGGCGGCGGGGAATGCGATACAACGTTTCCGGTACGGTCATGCCCCATGATGCCATGCCGCGTAGAATAGACGGTTCGCATATCCGGACCCTGACCGTCATGTCCCTTGATCCCGCCCTGCGCTCGCGCATCGAATCCATTCTCAACGCCAACCGCGTCGTGCTGTTCATGAAGGGTCAGCCGAGCATGCCGCAGTGCGGTTTCTCGGCCAAAGCCGTCGGCGCCCTGCAGGACCTCGGGGTGGAGTTCGACCACGTCAACGTGCTCGCCGACGCCGACATCCGCGAAGGCATCAAAGCCTATGGCGAGTGGCCGACCATTCCGCAGCTGTACATCGACGGCGAGCTGATCGGTGGCAGCGACATCATCCTGCAGATGGCCGGCAACGGTGAGCTGAGCAGTGTGCTCGGCCTTGCCGCCCCCGACCGCACCCCGCCGCGCATCACCGTGACCCCGGCCGCCGTGGAAATGCTGCGTGGCGCGCTGGCCGATTCCCCGGGTGCCTCGCTGCAGCTGGGCATCGACGCGCGCTTCCAGCCGAACTTCCAGCTCGCCCCGCACGACGACAACGCGATCGCCGCCGAGTCCAACGGCCTGCGCGTGCAGTTCGATCTGGCCAGCGCCCGCCGCGCCGAAGGCATCACCATCGACTGGGTCGACGACATCCGCGGCAAGGGCCTGGCGATCGACAACCCGAACGCGCCCAAGGCCGTTCAGGAACTGAGCGTGCGCGACGCTGATGACCAGCTCCGCGCCGGCAGCATCACCGTGGTCGACGTGCGTCCGGCCGACGAGCGTGCGATCGCGGCGATCAACGCCCCGTTCGAAACCTTCGACGGTGACAACCGCGCCCGCCTGGAAGCCCTGCCCAAGGACACCGCGCTGGCCTTCCTGTGCCACCACGGTGGCCGCAGCGCGCAGGCCGCCGAGCAGTTCCGTGCCCTGGGCTTCACCAAGGTGTCCAACATCACCGGCGGTATCGACGCCTGGTCGAACGAGGTGGACAACGGCGTGCCGAAGTACTGATCTTCAGCACGTTGCGGGTAAGAAAAACGCCGGCATTGCCGGCGTTTTTTTGTTCGTGGCGCCGGTGGCGTCCTTCCACCGGTCAACCCGCAAACCCACCCTCGGCCAGATAATCCAGCTCTTCCGGCGTCGGCATCCTCCCCAGCACCGCATTGCGGTGCGGGAAGCGCCCGAAGCGGCGGATGATGTCGCGGTGCAGTTCGGCGAACTGCAGGTATTCCTTGTCGCCCAGCGCATCGAACATCGCCACCGAACGCTCCTGGTCCTGCGGATCCTCGGAGTGCTCGAACGGGAGGTAGATGAAGGCCCGCAGTTTGGGCACCAGTTGCAGATCCAGGCCCTCCTCCACCGCACGCATGGCGTAATGCCGCGCCAGGCCATCGGTGGCGTAGGCGTGCGCCGTATCGCGGAAGCAATTGCGCGGGAACTGGTCGAGCAGGATCATCAGCGCCAGCGCGCCTTCTGCGCTGCTCAACCAATGCTCGCGCGCGCGGCGGGCGGCGGCAAAATGTTCTTCCTGGAATTGATGGCGAAACCGCGCATCGAACGCGTCATCGCGCGCGAACCACTGCTGCGGTCCGGCGTCGCGCCAGAACTCCACTACTTGTGCCGCCACGTCCATTCACTACCCCTGTGGATGGCACGCCCCAAGACGTCCATCCGTTCCATTGCCGTTACTCGTCAAAACGCAGGTGGCGGACCGACTTGCCGTTGCGCCGTATCAGCTTAAGCGCCTCGATACCGATCTGGATATGGTTCTCGACGAACTGTGAGCTGACCTTGGCGTCGGAGACCTCGGTCTTCACGCCGTCGGGAATCATCGGCTGGTCGGACACCAACAGCAAGGCCCCGATCGGGATGTGGTTCGCAAAACCGGCCGCGAACAGGGTCGCCGTCTCCATGTCGATGGCCATGCAGCGCATCACCCGCAGCTTTTCCTTGAAGGCCTCGTCGTGCTCCCAGACCCGGCGGTTGGTGGTGTAGACGGTGCCGGTCCAGTAGTCGTGGCCGAGGTCGCGGACCATGGTCGAGACCGCGCGCTGCAGGGCAAAAGCCGGCAGGGCCGGGACTTCCGGCGGCAGGTAGTCGCTGGAGGTGCCCTCGCCGCGGATCGCGGCGATCGGCAGGATCAGATCCCCCAGCTGGTTCTTGCGCTTGAGCCCACCGCACTTGCCCAGGAACAGCACCGCCTTGGGCATGACCGCCGACAGCAGGTCCATGATGATGGCCGCGTTCGGGCTGCCCATGCCGAAGTTGATCAGGGTGATGTCGTCGCTGGTGACGCAGGCCATGGGCCGGTCCGCGCCTTGGATGGGGGCACCGGTCAGCTGGGAAAAGGTGTGCAGGTAGCCACCGAAGTTGGTCAGCAGGATGTGCTGGCCAAACTGCTCCAACGGCACGCCGGTGTAACGCGGCAGCCAGTTTTCGACGATGTCCTGTTTGGTTTTCATGGGGCTGTTCCGACAAACGACAGGCGACAATTCTGCGAGACCGGCCGCGCGGCGTCGAGCGTGGCCGCTTACTCCCGGTGGTCGATCCCATCGGCCCTGCCCTTGAGGACAAGGGAGACCAGCGAAAGGAGGGCAGCCGGTATGGCCAGCAGCAGGACGAGGGCCGTTGGCGCACCGAACGCCCAGAGCGAGGCGGCAAAGGCGATGGACGATATGCCGACAAACGGAAAGGCGTACTGGATCTGTTTGATCACCAGGTAGCTGGCGGTGGCCGTCAGCAGGGAGAGTGCTGCGAGGAGGATGCGCGCTTCTTTGGGCAGCGCGCTGGGCGACTGCTCGAAGAATCCAGCCACCAGCATGAGGCCGGACGCGAACGCCAGCAGGACAAGCAACCGGTGGTAATGCGTGGCGTGCTTGCGATCGAAGCCTTCGGTAACGTTCATCGACACTTCCTTGTGAATGCAGAGTGGCACGGACGGCCCCCGCCTGTCTGACCCTCCCACGCTGGATGATCACGGCGCAAGTGGCGATCGCGACCTCACGGCAGCCGCAAGAAAAAGGCGGCCAATGGCCGCCTTTTCCCGTTTACCAGTACCGCTGGATCAGAACTGCACGGACCAGCGCGCGGTGACGCTGCGGTCGCGGGCGTCGTCACCGAAGGTGCCGTTGTAGCCCAGCTCCAGCTGGTTGCGCGGGCTCAACCAGGCCGACAGGCCCAGCTCGGCGACCACGGCGTTGTCGGCAATCGCCGCACCGCTGACCGCGAAGCTGCTGCCGCCGGTCCAGGCCAGATCGGCGACCTGGCTGCGGTCGCCGGAGGCACGGCGGTAACCGACGCCACCGCGCACGTGCAGCCAGCTTTCCTGCTGCCACGAGGTCTTCAGGCCCTTGTCGAACCGAACGCCGGCGGTCGCCACGTTGGTGCGGGTGTCGGCGACCTGGCCGTGCAGTGCCGCAGCACCGCCCTGCTCGGTGATGCCGTCCACGTCCACCTCAACGCGCGCGAACTGCAGGTACGGCTCCAGGCCACCTTCGCGACCACCGAAGCGGTATGCGCCCTCGATGAAGCCCTGGCGGGTGGTGGCGTCGTACGTGGCCGACAGCGCGTCCTGGTAGCCGGCAAACGTCAGCTGACGCTTGCTGTCCACGTCATGGCGGGAATAACCCAGACCGGCGCGCAGACCGAACGCCCCCCACTGATTGCCCACGTAGGCACCGAAGTGGGTGTTGTCGATCTCCGACCGGGCGCCGCGACCCGCGGCCTGCTTGATGTCGGTCCGGCCGGTACCAACCAGCCCACCGACCTGCCAACCGCCGCCGAACACATGATCGGCACCGACCAGCAGACCATTGCTGTTGGAATCGGTGCGCGCGGCATTGGCATCGCCGTCGAGCTTGCCGCTGCCACCGATCGCCTGCACCCACGCGCCGCCACCGGCCGCCTCATCCGCGGCCCCCGGCGAACGCACACCCACGGCACGGCTCAGCGCCGCATCACGCAGGTAACGGCTGCTTTCCACCAGCGCCATCGGCGTGGCGGCGTGGAGTTCACCACTCAGCGCGTCCAGTGCCGCACCGACCTGGGCCGGGAACAGCTGGGTCAGCGGCTTGGGCAGGCCCTGGTTGATGGCCAGGCCATCGGCGCTGGTGGCCACGGCGATCTGGTTCGGCGTGACCGCAGTGCTGGCCAGCGCGTTGCCGCGGGCGACGTCGATGCGCAGCCCATTGGCGCTGTAGCCCAGGCTGAACTTCAGGAACGGCGAGAAGGCCGAGAAGTCGGTCGTGGCGAACTGACCGTTGATGCCACCGGCGGCCTGCAGGAAGTTGAACTGCTCACCGAGGTAGTACACGCCGGCTTCCGGCAGTGCCTTCAGGGTGCCATCCAGCGTGGCCGTACCGGTGACGCGCAGCAGATCGCTGCGGCTGCCCGGGGCCAGCTCGGCCTGGTAGATGCCGCTGGCGGTCTGCACGTAGTCGCCGTTGATGGTCAGCGTGCCGATCGAGTTGCCCGGGGCGATGATGCCTTCCACGCGGGTACTGCCCAGCGTGCCGACGCCCTTCAGCGTGCCCTTGGCGCCGACCACGGTCGAGCCGCCCTGCTGCACGCCGTTGAACGACACCACGCCGCCGGTCACGTTCAGCGCCGAGCCATCCAGCACACCCGTGCTGGTGATCAGGCTGGTACCGCCAAGGCTGTTGAGCGTGGTGGAGACCAGGCTGCCGTTGAGCAGGAACTGGCCGCCCTGTACATCGACCGAAGCGGTCAGTGCATTCGCACCGTCCAGTTCCAGCACGCCGTCGCGCACGATGGCGCCGTTGAAGCTGTTGTCACCGCTCAGGCGCAGCCAGCCGATACCGGACTTGGTCAGCTTGCCCGGGCCGCCGATGTCATTGGTCCAGTCGTCCCACGCATCGCCTTCCCACACCTTCAGGCCACCGGCTTTCTGGTTCATGACCACGTCGGTGTCCACGCGCAGCAGGCCGTAGCCTTCGATGGCGGTCTTCAGATCGACCATGCCCCAGCCGTAGATCGCATCGACGCCGGGCGCGCCCAGGTCGCGTGCCGTGGTCAACAACACATCGCGCACCTGTGCGTTGTCGAGGTACGGGAAGCGCTCCATCAGCAGACCGAGCGCACCGGTGATGTGCGGTGCCGCCATCGATGTGCCGGTCTTGTAGCCGTAGGTGTACTCAGGGCTTTCGCTTTCGATGAGAAAACGCAGGTAATCCTCGGTCAGCTCCATGCGACCGTTGATCTCGCCGGCCACGATCGTGCTGGCGATGTTGGTACCCGGCGCGGACAGGCACCAGTTGGCCGAAGCACCACAGATGCTGGAACTGGCATCAATGACGTAGTCCGTCTCACCTGCGGTGGGGAGACGGACATTTGCGACGGCCAGCCAGTACGGCTCGATCTCCGGGTTCCAGCGCGGCAATGCCGCCGTGATGCCAGCCATGCCGCCAGCAGAGTTGCCTGCCGACCACACCTGGATCAGCTTGGAACCCGGTGCACCCTCCGTTTCACCATAGATGCTGCCGTAGACGCCGTAGTCCGCGCCGATCGCAGCGTACTGCGCATCCAGGCTCTCCACCGTGGCATGGCGGGTCGAGATGCCCCAGCTGTGATTGAGCGCGCGCACGCCCTGCGCGTCTGCCTGGGCATACATGTCCAGTGTGGCGGCATCGTCCGGATCCGTGCGATACAACGCGCGCGGCCGGTAGAAGTTGTCAGGATCCAGGCGCCACTCGTAATACGTGTCGCCAAAGACGCGGGCAGCGGTCAGGTTGGCGCCAAAGGCCACGCCATGCATCCCGTTGCCATCGCGGTTGGCGCCGACGGTGCCCAACACGTGCGTGCCATGGTCGGCGTAGCTGAAGCCGTACGGCTGGCCTGCCGCGATCAGGCGATCAGCAAGCGCAGGCGGCACACCCGGCCCCAGACCGTAGTAGTTATACCCGGGCTGGTCGCCCCGGGTGCTGCCGCAGGCACCTTCGCCCGCCACGATGCTCGGGTCGGCGCAGCCGCCGTTGCCGATGGAGATGCTGGACGTGTTGCGTCCGGCGAATTCGTCGTGGGCAAGGGCAGAGCCCGAATCGAACACGCCCAGGCGCACACCCTGACCGGTAAGGCCGCGCGCATACGCGTAATCAGCCCCCATCGCGGCCAGACCCCAGTCGGCATTGAACTCATCGCTGTGCCAGCTTTCCACATCACCCGGCTTGCCGAGGATGGGGTTGGCCGCCTCGGCGCTGACGCGCGGGCTGGTGAGGTAACCGGCTTGGCCAATGGAGGCGGTGGGCGCGGCAAACGCCGCCGCCAGCGGGACGCTCTGCAGATCACGGCCGAATGCGGCGGACTGCTCGGCGCGCTGCTGCTGATAACGCTGCAGGGCATCGCTGGTAGGAGTGGCCAGCGCCGGAACGGCGCTGGCGGCAAGCAGGGTGCCGATGATGGCCGAGGCCAGCAGGGACGGCGAAGGGCGACGGAACGTCGCTCGGGACAGTGAATTCACGGTCATGTACTGAGAACTTCCTTGATCTGGTTCGAGTGTTGGAATCTGGAACTGGATGCACTGCGACTCTCTTGCGACGGGCGCGCATCGGTCCTCGTCGCCGCTTTGAGCCTACCCGAAAAATTCATGAAAAGTTCACAATTGTTTCTCATATCAGTGCTAGGTCTCATTTGCTAAAACTATGCAGAAGGTCACTTGGCAAACGACCCGCGTCCCGGATAGCGTCGAAGAATTGTGTCCATGCGGCTTGGGGAGAACCATGCAGAAGTTGTTGAGCGTCGGCGTTGGCCTGGCGTTGATGTCGATCGTGTCCGCGCCGGCGCCCGCCGCGTCGCGCTTCCTCCAGGATCCCTACCCCAGTACCTATGCGCCGATCGCCTCGGCCCCGGTGTTGATCAGCAATGCCACCGTGCTCACCGGCACCGGCGTGCGCCTGGACAACGCCGATGTGCTGCTGCGCGACGGCCGCATCGCGGCGGTGGGTACCGGCCTCACAGCCCCCGCCGATGCGGTGCGTGTCGACGGCCAGGGCAAGTGGGTCACCCCCGGCATCATCGATGTGCACTCGCACCTGGGCGTGTATCCCAGCCCGGGCGTGAGTGCGCACAGCGACGGCAACGAGATGACCGCACCGGTCACCGCCAATGTCTGGGCCGAGCACTCGGTGTGGCCGCAGGATCCCGGCTTTGCTGCGGCACTGGCCGGCGGCGTGACCTCGATGCAGGTACTGCCCGGCTCGGCCAACCTGGTCGGCGGCCGCGGCGTGACCTTGAAGAACGTACCCGCGACGACCTATCAGTCGATGAAGTTCCCCGGCGCACCGTGGGGCCTGAAGATGGCCTGTGGCGAGAACCCCAAGCGCGTCTACGGCGGCAAGGGCACGGCGCCGGGCACGCGCATGGGCAATGTCGCCGGTTACCGCGCGGCCTTCATCGATGCCAGCGAATACATCGCCAAGAACACCCCGAAACAGCCGAAAAAGAAGCGCTGGTTCAGCGGTGACGACAAGGGCGACAGTGCCGGCGACAGTGGCGGCAAGCGCGATCTTAAGCTGGATACGCTGGCCGGCGCCATCCAGGGCGACATCCGCGTGCACATCCACTGCTACCGCGCCGATGAGATGGCCACGATGCTGGATCTCTCCAAGGAGTTCGGCTTCAAGATCGCCGCCTTCCATCATGCGGTGGAGGCCTACAAGCTGGCCGACCGGCTCGCCGAGGAAGGCGTGTGCGGTGCGCTGTGGGCCGACTGGTGGGGCTTCAAGATGGAAGCCTTCGATGGCATCCAGGAGAACATCGCCCTGGTCGACCGCCCCGCCAACAGCTGCGCGATCGTGCACTCCGATTCGCCCGAGGGCATCCAGCGCTTGAACCAGGAGGCGGCCAAGGTGATCGCCAACGCACGTCGTGCCGGCATCGAGATCGCCCCGGAGCGGGCCATGATGTGGCTGACCTCCAACGCAGCGCGCTCGCTCGGCGTGGAGACGCAGACCGGCAGCCTGGAGGCCGGCAAGATGGGCGATGTGGTGGTGTGGAACGGCAGTCCTTTCAGCTCCTATGCGCTGGCCGAGAAAGTCTACGTGGATGGCCACCAGGTCTATGACCGCCAGGACGTGAGGCGGCAGCCGCTGTCGGACTTCATGCTCGGCCAGGAGGCACGCCCATGAGCCGCCGCGTCCCGATGCGCCTGCTGCCACGCGCACTGCTGTTGCTTGCGGGTACCTGCGTGGCGACATCCGTGTTCGCGCAGGATCTGCTGATCCGCAATGCCACCGTGCATACCGCCGCCGCGCGCGGCAGCCTGGAGCACAGCGATGTGCTGATCCAGGGCGGTGTGATCCGCGCCGTCGGTCCCGGCCTGTCCGCACCGCCCGGTGTAGCGGTGGTCGAGGCCGCGGGCAAGCCGCTCACCCCGGCGCTGTTCGGCGGCATCACCGACATCGGTATCGAAGAGGTGTCCAGCGAATCGGCCACGGTCGACAGCGCGCTCAAGCTGGAAGACCAGCCGCTGCGTCCGGAATTCGATGTCACCCTGGCCTTCAATCCGGATTCGGTGCTGATCCCGGTCGCGCGGCTGGATGGCATCGGCTTCACGCTGCTCGGGGCGAACACCGGCGGCGGCTTCATCGCCGGCCAGGGCGGCGTGATGCGGCTGGACGGCAGCGCTGACCCGGTCGGCCCGCAGGCGCTGTTCATCCGCCTCGGCGCGTCCGGTGCGGAGCTGACCGGCACCTCGCGTGCCGCCCAGTGGATGCTGCTGGAACAGATGGTCAGCGAGGCACGTGGGCGCGTGCCGGCGGACTCTCCGCATGCGCTGCTGACACCGGCCGGGCGCGCCACGCTGGGGCGCTACCTCGCCGGCCAGGGCCGGATCGTGGTGCAGGTCGACCGCGCGGCCGATATCCGCCAGCTGCTGCGCTGGGCCGCCCGTGAGAAGGTCAAGATCGCCATCGCCGGCGGTGCCGAGGCGTGGCGCCTGGCCCCGCAGCTGGCCCAGGCCGGCGTGCCGGTGTTCGTGGATGGGCTGGGCAACCTGCCGAGCAGCTTCGATCAGCTCGGCGCGACCCTGCAGAACGCCGCGCGCCTGAAGGCGGCCGGCGTGCCGGTCAGCTTCGCCCAGCGCGACGATGCCTCGCACAACGCGCGCAAGATGCGCCAGCTGGCCGGCAATGCCGTCGCCAACGGGTTGCCCTGGGATGATGGCTTGGCGGGCCTGACCCGGGTGCCGGCCCAGGCGCTGGGCGTCGGCGACCGGCTTGGCACCATCGAGCCGGGCAAGCTGGCCGATCTGGTGCTGTGGGAAGGCGATCCGCTGGATGTCGGGCATTACGCCGAGCAGGTCTGGCTGGGCGGTCGCGCGATGCCGATGCGGTCGCGCCAGACCGAGCTGCGCGACCGCTACCAGGCGCCGGCGTCGAGCGAACCGCGCGCATACTCGCGCTGAGTCCCTGCACAGGGCCGCTGCCTGCGGCGGCCCTGCGTTCGGCGGCACTGCCGTCCCGCAACGTGAGCATCCGATCATGGCCCTGCGCTGGTATTTCGATTTCGTCTCACCGTTCGCCTACCTGCACTGGCAGCAGCTCAAGGCCCTGCCGCAGTTCAAGAGCATTGTGCCGGTGCCGATCGCCTTCGGCGCGGTGCTGCACCACCTGGGCAATCTGGGCCCGGCGGAGATTCCGGCCAAGCGGGTGTTCACCTATCGCCAGGCGCTGTGGCAGGCCCGCAGCGCCGGGGTGACACTGCGTTTTCCAGCGGGCCACCCATTCAATCCGCTGGCCGCCCTGCGCCTGTGCCTGGCCGCCGGGGCCACTCACGAGACGGTCGACCTCCTGTTCAACTGGATCTGGCGCGACGGCCACGCCGGTGACAGTGCGGCCGCGCTCGCCCTGCCCGGCGCGATGCTGGACATCGCCAACGTTGCCGCGGCGATCAGCGAGCCGTCGGTCAAGGAAGCGCTACGCCGCAATACGGATGCCGCCTTGGCGGCCGGCGTGTTCGGCGTCCCGACGCTGGCGATCGGCAGCGAACTGTTCTGGGGCAACGATGCCCACCCGCTGATGCAGGCGGTGCTGGCCGATCCGCGCCTGCTTGAGCAGGGGGAGTGGGCCCGGATCAACGATCTGCCGGTGGCGGTGGAACGCAGCCGCTGAGCCCGGGCCGGCTCCCCGGTCAGGCAAGGCGAGCCGTTTTGAGATAGCGTTCACGTTTCCGAACCTACAACCTGCCGGAGGGGCACAGGATGCGCATCGGAATCGTGGTCGACTCTGCGTGCGATCTGCCGCAGGATTTCATTGAACAACACAACATCGTGCTGCTGCCGATCACCGTCCGCATTGGCGAGGCCGTGCTGGCGGACCATCGCGACGAACAGGCGACACTGAGCTTTCTGCATGCCCATGTGGCCGAGCACGGCGCCGAGGCGGAAACCATTCCGTTCAGCGTCAACCAGATCCGGGACCTGTTCCTGGGCAAGCTGGTGATCGACTACGACCATGTCTTCTGCATGACGATCACCAAGACCCGCAGCCCGATCCACGACAACGCGATGCAGGCGAGCTTCGCGATCCTCAACGACTACAAGCCGGTACGGCAGGCGGCAGGGTTCAACTCACCGTTCGCGCTGCGCGTGCTCGATACCCAGAACCTGTTCGCCGCACAGGGCGTGACCGCGGTGGAAGCGGTGCGCCTGCGCGACAGTGGCGCGAGCGTGCAGCAGATCCGCGAGCGGCTGGAGCTGCTGGCCAACAACGTGCACGGCTACATGATCACCCGCGATCTGTACTACATGCGCGCCCGTGCACGCCATAAGGGCGACCGCAGCGTGGGCCTGATCAGCGCCGCGCTGGGCAGCGCGCTGGACATCAAGCCGGTGCTGCATGGCTACCGCGGCGAGACCGGGCCGGTGGCCAAGATCAAGGGCTTCGACAATGCGGTGAAGAAGCTGTTCGATTTCGTCGGCCAGCGGGTCAAGGGCGGCCTGATGACGCCAACCGTGTGCATCAGCTACGGCGGCGAGCTGGCCGACCTGCAGGCCCTGCCCGGCTACGCCATGTTGCGTGAGACCTGCCAGGCGCATGGCGTGGATGTGTTCGAGGCGGTGATGAGCCTGACCGGCATGGTCAACGTGGGCAAGGGCGCGGTGACGATCGGGTTTGCCGACGGCCCCCACACCTTCAACGGCTGACCGCACTGGTCAGCATCGCCGCGGCCATGCCACGATCCGGGCACGGCCGCGGGTTCTGCACGCGGATTGCACCGCGTCTCTGCCAGCCTTGCCGCATTCAATGGAGGTAACCATGCCAGTTAGTTACGACATCAGCCTGCCGGACCCGGCCAAGGCGCGCGGCAGCGATCCGGACCTGTCCTTCCACGCCCAGGGCGCGGCAGGGTTGGCCGAAGAGCTTCAGAATGCCCTGCGCACCCCGGTGCTGTTCGACCGCTGGCGCGCCAAACAGGACGATCCCGACGCGGTCGACCCGCAGTGGGGCGCGACCGATCCGGCCGCCACCGTGACCGGCGCGCAGGATGATCTGCGCATCAACCTCTGCGCCACCACCAGCATCGACAGCGACGTGTTCAAGCAGCGCCTGCGCATGCTGGCCGGCAGTCACTGGGAACTGCGCAACGTGCGTTGAGCCATGTTGCCCGGCCCGCTGGCAGCCGACGCGCTGCCAGCGCGGGTCACGCCTACCCCCACATCGCGCCAGCCGCCACCCAGCGCGCGATACAGATCCACCCGTGCGATCGCAGCCGCCGCCTGGCTGTCAGCCAGCGCTGCCTGGTTGTCCAGCGCGATGCGCTGGGTGGTCAGCACGTCGAGCATATCGATCACCCCGGCCTGGTACTGACGACGCGCAGCCATCAAGGCACGATCACTTTCCTCCACTGCCACCTGCAGCGCCTGCCCGCGTCGCTGCTCCGCGCTGTACCCGTCTATCGCATCGTCCACGTCGTGCCACGCCTGCAGCACCGTCTTCTGGAACTGCAGCGCAGCTTGGCGTTCCTGCAGCCGGCTCAGAGCGAGGTTCGCTTTCAACCTGCCGCCCTGGAAGATCGGCAGACTGATCGCCGGACCGATGCTGAAACGATGGGCGTTCCAGCCGTCCAGGTCGTCGAGCTGTTTGGCCTGGAAGCCGGCATCGCCATTGAGGGTGATGCGCGGCAGGAAGTTGGCCTTGGCCACACCGATGCCAGCCGTCGCCGCATGCAGGGCCGCTTCGGCGCGGCGGATGTCCGGGCGGCGCTCGACCAGGTCGCTGGGTAGCCCGGCCGCCATGCCGGGCAACGCCGGCCAATCGCGCCGCGCGTTTTCCAGCTGTGCGTCCAGCGCCTGCGGGGAGCGCGCCAGCAACAGGGCCAGCGCATTGCGCAGGTGCGATTGCCGATGCTGCAGCGGTGCCACCCGCGCCTCCAGCGCTGCCACCTGCGCGGCCGCACTGGCCACCTGCAAGGTGGTCGCTACGCCCTGCTGCTGGCGGGAAAGGGTCAGCCGCTGCACGTCGCGCGCGATGTGCAGGTTGTCCTCGGTGATCGCCAGCAACTGACGCGTCGCGCGCAGCTGCAGATAGGTACCGGCGGCTTCGGCCATCACCGCGGTCTGCACCGCGTGCCAGTCTTCGTTGGCGATCTGCACGCGGGCATCGGCGATCTCCACCTGGCGGCGCACACGGCCCCAGAGATCCAGCTCCCAGCTCAGGCCGATACCGGTCTGGAACAGCCCATAGTCCTCCCGCCCGGCATTGCCGGACGGATCGTTCAAACCCACTTCGCTGTTGCGCGCACGGGTGGCGCCGACCGTCGCGCCGACGGCCGGGACGCGGTCGGCGGCGCTGCTCCGGCGCAGCGCGCGGCTCTGCGCGACGCGGTTGGCCGCCAGCTGCACATCCAGATTGGCGCGCATGGCCTGGCTCGCCAGCGCCACCAGCAGCGGATCCTCGAAGCCGTTCCACCACGCCGCGTCATCAGCGAAGGCCGCCGAGGTGATCACGCCCCCCTCCCACTGCGCGGGCAGGCTTGCCTGGGGCCGCACGAAGTCCGGGCCGAGGGTGCAGGCCGCCAGTGCGGTGCACAGCGCGCTGCCTGCCATCAGGCGCACCGTCTGCCGGCGCATCATGCGCCCTCCCCCGGCAGCCCACGCCCGCCGCTGTCCAGATCCACGCGCGCCTCCACCGACATGCCGGCGCGCAGCTTGCCGGCCAGCGGTTGGCCTTCGTCGAGCACGATCTTCACGGGTATCCGCTGCACCACCTTGGTGAAGTTGCCGGTGGCGTTCTCCGGCGCGATCGCGGCGAAGGTCACCCCGGTCGCCGGGGCGATGCTGTCGATCCGGCCGTGCAGCGACTGGCCGGGGAACACATCCACCTGCACGTCTACGCGCTGTCCGGCGTGCATGCGCGTCATCTGCGTTTCCTGGAAGTTGGCGACGACGAATGCCTGCTGCAGCGGCACCACCGCGAGCACCGGCGTGCCCGGGGTAAGGTAAGCCCCCACGCGCACTGCGCGGCGGCCAACCATGCCATCGATGGGCGCGCGCAGCTCGGTATGCGACAGATCCAGTTCGGCACGGGCCTGTGCGGCGTCGGCCCGCTCCACGGCGGCCTGCGCGGACTGCACGCTGGCGGTCAGCAGCGCAGTGCGCTGGCGTGCATTGACCACGGCCGCGGTGCCCTGTTGCAGATGCGCACTGGCCACCGCCTGGCGCGACTGCGCCTGCTGTGCGTTCTGCACGGTGCCGGCACCGTCGCTGGCCAGCGCTTGATAGCGGCGTTGATCGGCCTGGGCGAGGCTGAGCTCGGCGCGACTGACATCCACACTGGCCTGGGCCTGATCGATTACCGAACCCTGCTGCGCCAACGCGGCCTGCGCATTGGCCAGTTGCGCCCGTGCATTGGCGAGATCGGCACGCGCGGCCGCCAGCGCGACCTGATAGTCGCGATCATCGATGCGCGCGAGCACATCGCCGGCCTTGACCGTCTGGTTGTCCCGCACGCGGACCTCGCTGACGAAGCCAGCGATCTTCGGCGCGACCACGGTGAAGTCCGCGGTGACATAGGCGTTGTTGGTGGATTGATGGCGGCCATCGTGCAGCAGCCACCCGGCGCCGCCGGCGAGCAGCAGCAGGCCGGCAGCGATGACGAAGGGAACGGAGTTGCGATGCAGGGACACAGGGGAGTTCCTTGAATTCAAGCCACGGCACGTGGCGGATACATGCGTGTGGGCAGCCACGGAATCAGCGCGATCAGCGCCACCGCCACCCACACGACGAGGAGATAGAGATCGGCCGAGGTCAGCGCCACGACCTGCGCATGCAGACGCGCGCCCAGCCCGGGTGCGGCGCCCGCGTCAAACCAGGGTGCGTTGCCGATCCGGTCGACCAGCGCGGTCGAGTGCAGATGGCTGCGCGCGGTGGTGACCGCCTCGAGCAGGCCACCGGCGAGGACCGCGGCGAAGCCTTTGACGGTGTTGAACCATGCTGAAGCGAAGGGGCCATCGGTCGGCGCCAGGCTGCCGGTGGCGAGCATCAGCAGCGGCAGCACCGCCATCGGCTGGGCGATGACCTGGATCACCTGCAGCCACACGAAGTTGTCGCGGTGCCAATCGGTGGTCAGCTGCGCGCCCAGGCCACAGGCCAACGCCAGCAGGCCCAGGCCGATCGCCTGCACCCAGCGGCTGTCCACCCGGCGCTGGTTGAGCAGGGTCGCCACCAGCGGCAGCGCGATCAGCTGCGGCAACGCGACCCACAGCAGTATCGGCGCGGTCTGCAGCGGCCGGTAGCCCTGCACCTTGGCCAGGAAGCTGGAGGGAATCATGATCACCGCCAGCAGCACGAACAGCACGCCACCGAGGGTGATCAGCGCGTAGCTCAGATTGCGGTTGGCCAGCAGCTGCAGCTTGAAGAACGGCAGCGGGTGCGACCATTCGTTGTAGAAGAACAGCGCCAACAGGCCAGTGCCACCGCCGAGCAGCAGGCAGATCAGCGGCGAGGCGAACCAGTCCAGGCGCGGCCCCTGCACCAGGCCGATGACCAGCATCACCAGCGCCGGGAACCCGAGCGCCAGGCCGACCCCGTTGAACTGCGCGAAACGCTCCAGCCGCAGCGGGTCCTGCGGCAGGCCCCATGCCACCATGCCCAGCGCGGCCACACACCACGGCACGATCTGCCAGAACGCCCAGTGCCACCCCACGTAGTCCACCCACAGCGCGGCCATCGGTGTGCCCAGGCTCGGCCCGAACGTGGCCGTCAGCGCATAGCCGGCCAGGCCGTACAACTTGATGCCCGGCGGCAGGAAGCGCAGCGCCACGCTCATCAGCAGCGGTGGCAGCGCGCCGCCCGCCAGCCCCTGCAGCGCGCGCAGGATCAGGAACGAGGGCAGATCCGGTGCGAACGGACACAGCACGCCCAGCACCATGAAGGCGCCGATCATCACCAGTGCGAAGCGACGCAGTGAGAAGGTCACCGCGCACCACGGCGCAAACGCCATCGCGCTGACCGACATCGCCGTGTACAGCGCGATGATCCAGCTGCCGTCATCGGCACTGAACCCCATCGCGCCCCGGATGTCGGCCAGCGCGACCTTGGTGACGTTTTCGTTGATACCCGAGATCAGCACAGCCAGCAGCACGCCGCACAGGCCCACGGCCAGACGCAGGCCGAACACCGCCTGCGCGGGCGGTGCAGCCGGCACGGCAGTTGCTGCCGGCAACGGGGCGGCAACAGCAGTCATCGAACACCCCCCGGGTACGGGGGATGCAGCGGGAACAACACGGACATGGGTCCACTCCACGACGGGGAGCGGCAGTCTAGGCAGCGCCAATGCTGCGAAAAATGCTGCGCCGGCCATCGCTGGCGTGCATCAGACGCACGCCTCACCGGTGACCGTGCAGGCGGCCGGGGTCGCAGTGCGTCAGGCCTGCGTGGACTCCGCGTCGCACATCGCCTTGATGCTGCGGCGCAGCCAGCGATGCGCCAGATCGCTGTCCAGGCGGGGATGCCATGCCTGCACGACAATCGCGCTGCGGACCGGAATCGGCAGTTCAAACAGGCGCAGCGGTACCCCGAGGCGTTCCAGCCGGCCCAGCATCACGCTGGGCATCTGCGGCAGGATCAGGTCCGAATCGGCCGCGGCGAAGATCGCCGAGTGGAAGGTCGGCATGATCTGCGCGACCCGTCGGGTCAGCCCCAGCGCTTCCAGGTCCTCATCGATCGGGCCATACCACCGGCCACGGCGCGATACGGCGATGTGGTCGAAGGCCACGAAGCGCTCGGCAGTGATCTCGCCGGCGAAGATCGGGTGGCCCTCGTGGGCGGCACCGAAGAACGAGGTACTGAACAGGTTCTGCACCTTGGTATCGGCGCTCAGCTTGCTGACAGCGCTGATGTGCAGATCGATCCGGCCCTGCGCCATCGCATCGTCGTCCCCATCGCCCTCGGGCACGAACCGCAGCACCGAGCACGGCGCCTGCGCCTTGAACAACTCGCGCATGCGGCCACCGTACGTGCCGACAAACACATCGTTGGCGCGGATGCTGAAGGTGCGCTCCAGCGTCAGCATGTCGACCTCGCGGCCGGCATTGAAAACCAGGTGGGCCTGCTCGATCACCCCGCGCACCTGCTCACGCAGTTGCAGCGCGCGCGGGGTCGGGGCCAGGCCACGGCCGGCGCGGACCAGCACCGGATCGCCGATCGCCTCGCGGATGCGGCCCAGGGTACGGCTCATCGCCGGGGCACTGAGGTTCATCCGCCGCGCCGCGCCCACGACGCTGCCCTCCTCGATCAGGGCATCCAGGGCAATGAGCAGGTTCAGATCGGGCATGGTCACGGCAGTATCACCTTCAACGTGTGGCGGTGACTTTACTGCAATCCAAAACCGGTATTGATGCGCCCAACGCACGGCTCCGCTGCGGCGCACGGCATGGGTCCAGCGCCAACGGTGCGCGACCCTAGCGCCCCCTCTGCCGAGATTGCCGATGTTCACCAAGATCCTCGTCGCCTTGGATGGCGGCCCACAGCACGCCCAGGTACTGGACCTCGCCGGGTCGCTGGCCGGGCCTTCCACCCGGTTGCACCTGCTGTGCGTGCTGGACCCCGCCTTCGCGCTGGCCGACGACGCACCCCGTGCCGAGCACGCCGAGTATCCGGCCGCCGACGCCCAGGTCCACCAGGCCGAACAGCTGCTTGCCACCGCCCTGAACAGCCTGCGCGAGCGCGGTATCGACGGCATCGGCCACCACCCGGCCGGCGAGCCGGCGCAGGTGATCTGCGATCATGCCCGCCAGCACGGCTGTGACCTGATCGTCATTGGCCATCGCCACCTGTCGCGGCTGGAACGCCTGCTGGACCGCTCGGTCGGGCAATGGACAGTGGACCATGCGCCCTGCCCGGTGCTGGTGGAAGTGCGCGGTGGCGATGCCTGAGCGAACGCCGGCGTGCCGTCATCCATCGGCCGCGGCCGTGCCTTGGCCCGGCGGCGAACGGTGATCGCGCTCAGCCCGGTGCGCCGCCCGCTTCCACCCGATTGCGCCCGCCCCGCTTGGCGGCGTACAGCGCGGCATCCGCCGCCGCCAGCAGCTCGGCAGGATCGGCGTCCAACACCCTCGGCACGGTCCCGACGCCGATGCTGATCGTCACCGGTCGTCCCGACTCAGCGGAAGGCAACTGCAGCTGCTCCACTGCACGGCGCATGCGCTCGGCGAGTGCAGGGGCGCCTGCCAGCGGCGTGGATGCCACCACCACGGCGAATTCCTCACCGCCATAACGGGCAACCAGATCCGTGCTGCGCACCGCGCACCCCGCCAACGTTGCAGCGACCAGGCGCAGGCATTGATCGCCGGCCGGGTGCCCGAAGCGGTCGTTGAACGCCTTGAAGCAGTCGATATCGACCATCAGCAACGCGATCCCCTGCCCGCTTCGCCGCGCCTGCTCCCACGCATCACGCAGGCTCTGGTCGAACTGGCGTCGGTTGGCCAGGCCGGTGAGGCTGTCGATCCGCGACAATGCATCGAGCTGGTCCTGCCGCGCGAACGAACGCATCTGCATCAACACACTGCGCAGGCCCGACCCCACGGTAGCCAATGCAAACCCGGCTACGGCCAGATAGGGATGCTCGCGCACCATCAATGCCGACACCACCATCAGCGACAGGGCCAGGATCAAGGGGCTCCCGGCGCGCACGGCCATCACCAGCGCGCGCGGCACACGCACTTCACTGCGTCGGGAAGGCCGCAGCGCCATGATCGCCAGCAACAGGAACGGGACATCGATCAGCAGATCGACCAGGCCGCCGTAGCTGCCCTCCGTCTCGACGTGGTTGATGTACGCGGCAACACCCAGGTACACCCAGGCGAACACGCACAACGTCCGGAAGAACACGCGCCGAGAGGGATCTTCGCTCGCCCGCCAGCGCAGCAGCGCAAAGCCGGCGATGAAAATGTTCTCCACATCGAACATCAGCCGCAGGTGTGCGATCCCGTCCTCGCCCGCATCGTTGAGCGTGGCGAAGGAGAACGTGTAGACGAAGAACAGGTAGCCGAGCAGCAGCGCGAGCAGCGCATCAATCAGGCTGAGGTACCACGGCTCATGCCGCGGATGGGCCATCGCGAAGGTGAGCGGCACGCCGTACAGCACGTACAGCAGCATGCTCAGCCCCGGCGTCGCATCGGCGTTGCCTCGGCCGACCTCCTGGTACATGTTCAACGCCATGCCTGCCGCCCACAGCCCCATGCCCAGCGCCATCGCGACCCAGCCGACGATCGAGGCGCTGCGGCGCCCCCGCCACACACAGGCCAGCCCCGCCAGCAGGGGCGCTCCGATCAGGAACGCATAGGACACCGGCAGCGCATGCGCGGGCATCAGCACCAGCGCGATGCCATGGCACAGCAGGTACAGTACCGACAGCCAGACCACCATGCGGCTTTCCATTCCGATGCGGCGTTGCGACCAACATACAAGGTTGCCCGGCACCTGGGGATCAATTCATCCCGCGTTGACGGCGTGGGCGCGGCAGGGCGCCGGGCAGCGTCGGCTACTCTTCCTCGAGCTGCTGGAAACGTTCCGCCAGGAAATCGATCAGCGCGCGTACGGAGGGCAGCAGTCCGCGCCGTGAGGGGAATACCGCGTGGATGATCTCCCGCCGTGGCGCCCACGCGGGCAGCACGTGCACCAGCGTGCCAGCGGCAATCTGGTCGCACACCATCATCCGCGGCAGCTGCACCACGCCCACGCCGGCCACCGCGGCCGCGCGCAGGGTCAGCATGCCGCGGGTGACCAGGCGCGGCCGATGATGGATGTCCGCGCGCGTGCCGTCCGGGCCGAACAGATTCCAGACGTGCTCGTTCTGCGGTAGGCCCAGCTCCATGCTCGGCAACGCAGCGAGATCGGCCGGCACCTGCGGCAGGCCCAGCCGCGCGATCAACGCCGGGCTGGCGACCAGGCACTGGCTGCGCTCGGCCAGCACCCGCATCACCAGCTCGGTGTCCTGCAATGGCGGTGGCCGCACCCGGATCGCGATATCGATGCCCTCGGCAATCAGATCGACCCGGCGGTTGGTGGCATCCAGCTGTATCGCCACCCCCGGGCACTGCGCCAGGAAGGCCGCGATCATCTCGCCGACACGCGTGTCCAGCAGCGCGACCGGGCAGGCCACCCGGACGATGCCGCGCGGCTCGCTGCGGGTGAGTTCGATCGCTTCCTGGGCGGCTTCGGCTTCCACCAGCATCGCCTTGCAGTGCGCGTAGAACGTCTGGCCGACCTCGGTAACCGAGAAGTGCCGCGTCGAACGCTGGATCAAGCGCACCCCCAGCCGCTCCTCAAGCAGCGCCACCCGGCGGCTGAGTTTCGACTTGGGCACCCCCAGCGCCCGCCCCGCCGGCGCGAAACCACCGTGATCGACCACCTGGGCGAAATAGTAGAGGTCATTGAGATCCTGCACGCCGCCTCCAGCGTTCACCAAATAGGACTATGAGGATAAATTCTGCTGACTACCGGCGCCAGCGTCCTGAATTCATCATCTCTTCCATCAGACACGGGCCTGCCCCCGGAGGAGTACGACATGAAGAAGATTCTCGGCATCTACAGCGCCCCCAAGGCGCACTGGGTGGGCGACGGCTTCCCGGCCCGGACCCTGTTCTCCTATTCCAGCCACGGCCAGCAGGTCAGCCCCTTCCTGCTGCTGGACTATGCCGGCCCGATGAAGTTCACCCCCGCTGCGCAGCCACGCGGCGTTGGCCAGCATCCTCACCGCGGCTTCGAGACGGTGACCATCGTCTATGAGGGCGAAGTGGAGCATCGCGATTCCACCGGCGCGGGCGGCACCATCGGCCCGGGCGACGTGCAGTGGATGACCGCCGCCTCCGGCATCCTGCATGAAGAGTTCCACTCCCACGCCTTCACCCGCACCGGCGGCACGCTGGAGATGGTGCAGCTCTGGGTGAATCTTCCGGCCAAGGACAAGATGGCCGCGCCCGGCTACCAGACCCTGCTGAACGCGCAGATTCCGTCGGTGCCGTTGCCGGACCAGGCGGGCCGCGTGCGCGTGATCGCCGGTGAGTTCGACGGCCAGCGTGGCCCCGCGCGCACCTTCACGCCGATGGATGTGTGGGACCTGCGGCTGCTCCAGGGCCATAGCGCCCACCTGCCGGTGCCCGAGGGGCGCCATGTCGCCCTGGTCGTGCTGCGCGGCAGCGTGCAGGTCAATGGCAGCCAGGCCGTGCACGAGGCGCAGCTGGTGATGCTCGATCGCGATGGCAGCGCCCTGCAGATCGAGGCCAACAGCGATGCCACGGTGCTGGTGCTCAGTGGCGAACCGATCGATGAGCCGATCGTGGGCTACGGGCCCTTCGTGATGAACAGCCAGGACGACATCAGCCAGGCCTTCGCCGATTTCAAGAGCGGCCGCTTCGGCCAGATCGCTCACGCGTAATTCCGGCGACGTGCTGGATTCGCAGCGCGATTGACGCATCCCCTGTCCTCCGTGGCGATGGTCGTTGCCATCGCCATACCCCGGCCGCCCAGCGGCCTCCCCATTCCCAGGAGTATTTCCCATGGCAAGCGAACCCATCCGTGATCCTGTCACCGATCACCTGCTGACCCCGCAGAACGCCGCCTTCATCATCATCGACTACCAGCCGGTACAGGTGAACTCGATCGCCTCGATGGACCGGCAGTTGCTGGTCAACAACATCGTCGGCACCGCCAAGGCCGCCGTCGCCTACGGGCTGCCGATCGTGCATTCCACGGTCAATGTGCGCAGCGGCCTCAACAAACCGCCGATTCCGCAGCTGCGCAAGGTGCTGGCCGACCATCCCACCTACGACCGCACCACCATCAATGCATGGGAAGACACCGCATTCCGCGACGCGGTGCAGGCCACCGGGCGCCGCAAGCTGATCATGACCGCCCTGTGGACCGAAGCCTGTCTGACCTTCCCCGCCCTGGATGCTTTGAAGGAGGGCTACGAGGTGTACGTCGTGGTCGATGCCGTTGGCGGCACCTCCCTGGCCGCGCATGACGCGGGCCTGCGCCGCATCGAACAGGCCGGCGGCAGGATGATCAGCGTGCCTCAGCTGTTCTGTGAGCTGCAGCGCGATTGGCAGCGCCAGGACACGGTGCCGGCGTTCATGGAACTTTTCATCCAGACGGGCGGCACTGCCGGCATCCAGTTCTCCTACGATCGCCAATGAGCGACGCAACGGCCACGCTCCCGCGTGGCCGTTGGGCGGGCATCACCCGTGCAACGCCTTGGCGTGATGCGCGATGTGCTCGCCGATGAAGCTGCTGATGAAGTAATAGCTGTGGTCGTAACCGGGCTGCAGGCGCAGCGTCAGCGGATGACCGGCCGCCGTGCAGGCCGCCTGCAACCACTGCGGCTGCAGCTGGGTGTCGAGGAACTCATCACCACCGCCCTGGTCCACCAGCAACGGCAGGCGCTCGGTCGCGGCGGCGACCAGCTCGCTGGCATCCCACGCCGCCCAACTGGCGCGGTCCTCACCCAGGTAGGCAGTGAAGGCCTTCTGCCCCCACGGCACGCGGGTCGGCGCGACGATCGGCGAAAACGCCGAGACGCTTTTGTAGCGCCCCGGATTCTTCAACGCGATCACCAGCGCACCATGCCCCCCCATCGAGTGGCCACTGATGCTGCGTGCACCCGTCGTCTGGAAATGCGCCTCGATCAACGCCGGCAGCTCCTCCACCACATAGTCGTACATGCGGTAGTGCGCCGCCCACGGCTGCTCGGTGGCGTTCAAATAGAAACCCGCCCCCTTGCCCAGGTCGTAGCCTTCGGCGTCGGCGACGTCATCGCCGCGCGGGCTGGTGTCCGGCGCGACCAGGATCACGCCATGTTCGGCGGCATAACGCTGCGCGCCGGCCTTGGTGATGAAGTTCTGTTCGTTGCAGGTCAGCCCGCTGAGCCAGTACAGCACCGGCAGCTTCTGCGTGGCGGCCTGCGGCGGCAGGTAGACAGCGACATTCATGTCACAGCCCAGCACCTGCGAGGTGTGGCGGTACACGTCCTGCCAGCCGCCGGAGGCGGCGCGATGTTCGATGCGTTCCATGATGGTTCTCCGTAGGGGCGGCGCAGACCACGCGCCGCCCGCAGTGACTCAGAAATGCACGACCGAGCGGATCGACTTGCCTTCATGCATCAGATCGAACGCGTCGTTGATCTCGTCCAGGCCCATCGTGTGGGTCACGAACGGCGCCAGTTCGATGTCGCCCTTCATGGCGTCTTCGACCATGCCCGGCAGCTGGCTGCGGCCCTTGACGCCACCGAAGGCGGTGCCCTTCCAGGAGCGCCCGGTGACCAGCTGGAACGGACGGGTCGAGATTTCCTGACCCGAGCCGGCCACACCGATCACCACCGACTGGCCCCAGCCACGGTGCGCGCATTCCAGCGCCGCCCGCATCACGTTGACGTTGCCGATGCACTCGAAGGTATGGTCCACGCCCCAGGTGGTCATCTCCACGATGACCTGCTGGATCGGCTTGTCGTGGTCCTTCGGGTTGACGCAGTCGGTGGCACCGAACTGCTTGGCCAGTTCGAACTTGGACGGGTTGGTGTCGATCGCGAAGATACGGCCGGCCTTGGCCTGGCGCGCGCCCTGGATCACCGCCAGGCCGATGCCGCCCAGCCCGAACACCGCCACCGAATCGCCTTCCTGCACCTTGGCGGTGTTGTGCACCGCGCCGATGCCGGTGGTCACGCCACAGCCGAGCAGGCACACGTGTTCCGGATTGGCATCCGGATTGATCTTGGCCAGCGAGACTTCGGCCACCACGGTGTACTCGCTGAAGGTCGAGCAGCCCATGTAGTGGTAGATCGGCTCGCCGTTGTAACTGAAGCGGGTGGTGCCATCGGGCATCACGCCCTTGCCCTGGGTGGCACGCACGGCGACGCACAGGTTGGTCTTTCCGCTCTTGCAGAACAGGCACTCGCCGCACTCGGCGGTGTACAGCGGGATCACGTGGTCGCCCGGCTTGACGCTGGTGACGCCCTCGCCCACTTCCACCACGATGCCGGCGCCTTCATGGCCCAGCACGGCAGGGAACAGGCCTTCCGGATCATCGCCGGACAGGGTGAACGCATCGGTGTGGCAGACGCCGGTGTGGGTGATCTTGACCAGCACTTCGCCCTTCTGCGGCGGAGCGACGTCGATCTCGACGATCTTCAACGGTTCGCCAGCGGCGAAGGCAACGGCAGCACGGGATTTCATGGGGAGCACTCCAAGGCAGGGAACAAGACAGGTGCGCGCGCGGGTAGCCGCACGCTTATTTCAGGTAGGAACGGATCAGCGCGCTCATGTCGCGCACACGCTCGGCGCGCTGCGCATCGGACTGCGCCGGCTGGCCGAATTCTTCACGCAGGTGGGCTTCCATCACTTCGGACATCAACCCGTTGACCGCACCGCGGATCGCCGCGATCTGCTGCAGCACCGGCCCGCACTCGGCCCCGGCATCCAGCGCCCGATCCAGCGCATCGCACTGGCCGCGGATGCGACGCACGCGGGCCAGGACCTTCTTCTTTTCTTCCGGGGAGTGCGGCACGGGCGAATGACCAGAGAACTATACTGGGGGATAGTATACACAACCAGTCGCGGGGGTCACCTCGCGGTTGCCTTGGCGCGGTCCATCGCCTGCAACGGTGCTCCCTCCCGTGAACCGCCCGCCCGGCTCAGTCGAACGCACCGGCATCGGCCAGTGTCGCCAGCGCATCCACCACGTAGCGCACCTTCGGCCGCAGGTGCCGGGTCTGCGGCCATAGCGCGTGGATCTCCACATGGTGCTGCATGCAGTGGCCCAGCACCTGCTGCAACGCGCCCGACTGCAGGTGCCGCTTCACCAGGAAGTGCGGCATCTGGCAGATGCCCAGGCCGGCGATGGCCGCTTCGATCACGGCATCGCCATCGTTGAGCTGGTGGGTGCCGCTGGGAATGAAGCGCGCTTGCCCGGCGTCTTCTCCGATCCGCCACGCCACCGGCTGTCCATACCGATAGCCAACGATGCTGCGATGCGCATGCAGGTCGTCCGCGGTGGCGGGCGTGCCGTGCCTGTCCAGGTAGGCCGGCGAGGCGCAGGTGATCAACTGCTGGGTGCCCAGCCGTCGTGCAACCAGGTGCTGGGCCTGGTCCAGCCCACCGAAGCGGATCAACAGGTCGATGCCTTCTTCGACCGGGTCCACGAAGTGGTCGGTGAAGGTCATGGTGAGCTGCAGTTCGGGGTGTTCGGCACAGATGCGCAGCAGCACCGGCAGAATCATCAGCCGCCCGAACGAGGACGGCATGTCGATGCGCAGGCGGCCTGCCGGCAGGTGCGAGGCCGAGCCCAGGCACGCCTCGGCCGAGGCGATCTCTTCCAGCGCGGTGGCGCAGGAGGCGAAGTAGGCCTGGCCATCGGCGGTGAGCGAAATGCGCCGCGTGGTGCGATGGAACAGCCGCACACCCAGACGCTCTTCCAGCCGCGCGATCGCCTTGCCGACCGCCGAGCGCGAGATTCCCAGGGTCTCGGCCGCTTCGGTGAACGTGGCCGAGCGCGCCGTGGTGACGAAGGTGACCAGCCCATTCAACGATTCCACTGGCAGCATCACCGCGCTCCATTGGGGACACAATGTCCCACTTGCTGGGAAATTGAAGTCCTTTATGTGCCTCCAGGTCAACCCTATCTTGAAGGGGTCGCGCCGCTGGCGCCCCCTTCCCCACGAGTTCGCCTTATGACCGCCCTGCTCTTCCAGCCCTACGACCTCGCCGGTACCCCCCTGCGCAACCGCATCGCGATGGCGCCGATGACCCGCGCACGCAACCCCGGCACCGTGGCCAACGCCCTCACCGCGCAGTACTACCGGCAGCGCGCCAGTGCCGGGCTGATCATCAGCGAAGGCACCCCGGTGTCGCCGCAGGGCCAGGGCTACATCGACGTGCCGGGCATGTGGTCGGCCGAACAGGTGGAGGGCTGGAAGCCGGTCACCGCTGCCGTGCATGCCGAAGGGGGCGTCATCTTCGCCCAGCTCTGGCACGTGGGCCGCATGTCGCACGCCTCACTGCAGCCCGACGGCGGCCAGCCGGTCAGCGCTGGCACCCGCCCGGTGGCCAGCGACCCGAAGAGCAGCGCCTTCGTGTACCGCGAGGACGGCAGCCGTGGTCAGGCCGATCCGACCCCGCCGCGTGCCCTGCGCACCGACGAGCTGCCCGGCATCGTCGACGATTTCGCGCGCGCGGCCGACAACGCGATCGCCGCCGGTTTCGACGGTATCGAACTGCACGCGGCCAACGGCTACCTGTTCGAACAGTTCCTCAACCCGGTCACCAATGACCGCACCGACGGCTACGGCGGCACGCTGCAGAACCGCGCGCGCCTGATCCTGGAGACCGTCGATGCGATGGCCGCGCGGATCGGGGCGCACCGCGTCGGCGTGCGGCTGGCACCGAACAACCTGCAGTTCGACATGCCCGAGTACGTCGGCAACGAAGCGGCGTATCTGTACCTGGCGCAGGAACTGGGCAAGCGCGGCCTGGCCTACGTGCACCTCAACGACAACCATGCACGGGGCGTGTCGGTCCTGAGCGAGGCGTTCCTGCGCACGTTCAAGCAGAGCTACGGTGGCACCCTGATCCTGGCGGGCAGCCTCACCCGCGAGCGCGCGCTGCGACTGGTGGACGAGGGCATCATCGATCTGGCGGCGTTCGGCCAGCCGTTCATCGCCAACCCGGACCTGGTGGCGCGGCTGGAGCGCGATGTGGCGCTGGCGGTGCCGGATCGGGCCACGTATTACGGCGGTGGTGCGGAGGGGTATACCGACTATCCGGTTGCCGGCTGATCATGGGGCCGGCGCGGGCGTGGTGATTCCGTGGGTGCGTGCAGCCACCCATGGGGTGGCTCTACCCGTGCCCCGCCGGCGGTAGAGCCACGCCATGCGTGGCTGGATTTTCGACGTCTGCGCTGCGTGCAGCCACCCATGGGGTGGCTCTACCCGTGCCCCGCCGGCGGTAGAGCCACGCCATGCGTGGCTGGATTTTCGACGTCTGCGCTGCGTGCAGCCACCCATGGGGTGGCTCTACCCGTGCCCTGCCGGCGGTAGAGCCACGCCATGCGTGGCTGGATTTTCGACGTCCGCGCTGCGGGCAGCCACCCATGGGGTGGCTCTACCGTCCGACCTGCGGGGTCATCGCAACAGCAGGCCCCGCTAGGGGGTTGGGTACATCGCCCATTAGAGCCACCACCGCCGCGTCGAGTTGCCCGGTGGCGGCCAGGGTAGCCACCGGGTGCGCGCGCAGGTGCGGCGGCAACGGCGCCGGCAACCGTCCGGCATCCAACGCCAGCAGATGGTCGGCCAGCTGGCGGACGTCCGCGTCGCTGAGTGCAGCAGACGCCGGCATCGCAGCCGTCATGCCGGTACGTAGCTGAAGTGGGTATCGATGCCCTCGAAGCCGATCACGCGACGGATCAACGCGGTGGCGACATCCTCGCCCACGCCACCGGCCTGGATCGCAGGATCGGCATACAGCTCTTCCAACGCCTGCACCTGCGCTGCGCGCAGATAGGGGCGATGCGACCTCAGCCAACGCTGCAGGTTGTCGGCGATATCGCCTTCTTCCAGCAAGCCGTCGTCAAGGTCGGCCACCGCATCGACCATCATCCGGAAGATGAAGTCCTGCAGGTTGGTCGCTAGCAGGTCCACGCGGTCATCGTCGTGCCAGAGCAGCACCACGCGCGGCTCGCCCGGTGCACTCGGATCTTGCCAGAAGCAGTAGTAGTCGCCCGCCCCGGTACTACCGAATGGCAACAGCTGCAGGCGCTCGCGCAGGCGCACGTGACTGTCTTCATCGGTGAACTGTTCGGCGTGGCCCACGATATCGGCCGGCGCGATCAGCTCGAACTCACGCGCGTACAACAGCAGCGGCGGGCGCGCACGCAGCGTCGGGTACACGCTGGTGACCCAGCCGTGGCAGAACGTACCCCAGTCCAGCATGCGATCACCCTGCAGTTGGTGGTACAGCGCGGGAAACGCCTGGCCGAGCTGCTGTTCGATGTCGTGGGGCGTTGCGATGGGCATGCCAGGGTGCATCCGATGCGGCGGGCAAGCGTGCCACTGGCGGTGCAGCCGCGGCAACCACTTCGCACTTCAAACTGTCGCCCGCACCATATCCACGAACGCGCGCAGCGCCGACGACATCTGCCGTTGCCGCGGGTAATACAGGACGAAGCCGGGGAATGGTTCACTCCAGTCTTCCAGCACCGCCACCAGGCGGCCATCGTCCAGGTACGGGCGCGCGGAGTCTTCCAGCACGTAGGCCAGGCCAAGGCCGTCGACCACGGCCTGCAGGATGGTGTGCTGATCGCCCAGGGTGAGCCGGCCGGGCACGTCCACGTCCAGTTCCTGGCCGTCCCGTTCGAACTGCCACTTGTACAGATGGCCGCTGGCGAAACGGAAGCGCACGCACTCATGCTGCACCAGTTCGTGCGGATGCGCTGGAATGCCGCGGCGCTGCAGGTAGGACGGCGCGCCGACGATCAGGCCGCGCAACGGCGGGCCCAATGGCACCGCCACCATGTCTTCGGGCACTGATTCGTGCAGGCGCACGCCTGCATCGAATCCCTTGGCGACGATATCCACCAGGCCATCATCCTGCGCCAGTTCAATGCGCACGTCGGGGTGGGCTTGCAGGAACCGCGCCAGGCGCGGACCGAGCTGGGTCTGCACGGCGGCGCGGGTGGCGTTGATGCGCAGCAGGCCGGCCGGGGCGGCGCGGAAGTGATTCATTTCCTCCAGCGCGTCATGCACCTGATCCAGGGCCGGCTGCAGCCGTTCGAGCAGGCGCTGGCCGGCTTCGGTGAGGGCCACGCTGCGGGTGGTGCGGTGGAACAGGCCCACGCCCAGGCGCTCTTCCAGCGCGCGGATCGCATAACTGACCGCCGAGGTGGACAGCGCCAGCTCAGCCCCGGCCTTGCGGAAGCTGCGGTGGCGGGCCACGGCGGCGAAGGCGGCCAGATGGGTCAGGTTGTCAGTGGCCATGATTATCCCGTTTCACTTGATGAATCATGCCGATATCCTGACTTTTTGTGCACGGGATCGGGGCGTATTGTAAAGCGCCTTTCTACAAACCTGCCAAGGATTCCCCCATGTCCCTCGCCCATGGTTATGCGGTGCACGACCAGACCGCGCCGCTGGTGCCGTTCTCCTTCGAACGCCGCCCGGCCGGTCCCGATGACGTGCGCATCGAGATTCTCTTCAGTGGCATCTGCCACTCCGATCTGCATCAGGCCCGTGACGACTGGGGTGGTTCCAAGTTCCCGATGGTGCCCGGCCACGAGATCATCGGCCGCGTGACCGAGGTCGGCGCCAACGTCACCGGCTTCAAGGTCGGCGATTTCGCCGGCGTCGGCTGCATGGTCGATTCCTGCCGCCACTGCGCGGCCTGCGATGAAGATCTGGAGCAGTACTGCGAGAAGGGCGCGACCTTCACCTACAACAGCACCGAGCGCGAGAGCGGCCAGCCGACCTTCGGCGGCTACTCCGACCACATCGTGGTCGAGCAGCGCTTCGTGGTGAAGGTGTCCGAAACGCTCGACCTCAAGGCCGCCGCGCCGCTGCTGTGCGCTGGCATCACCACCTATTCGCCGCTGCGCCACTGGAAGGTCGGCCCCGGCCAGAAGGTCGGCGTGATCGGCCTCGGTGGCCTGGGCCACATGGGCGTGAAGTTCGCCAAGGCGATGGGCGCCACCGTGGTGATGATCACCACCACCCCGGAAAAGGGTGCCGACGCCAAGCGCCTGGGCGCCGATGAAGTGCTGGTCTCGCGTGATCCGGCGCAGATGAAGGCCCATGCGGGCAGCTTCGACTTCCTGCTCAACACCATCCCGGTCAGCCACGACACCAACCCGTACATGTCCCTGCTCAAGCGCGATGCCACCATGTGCCTGGTCGGCGTGCTGACCGAGCTGGATCCGCCGCTGATGGGCGCTTCGGTGATGTTCGGCCGCAAGCACATCACCGGCTCGGCGATCGGCGGCATGGCTGAGACGCAGGAAATGATGGACTTCTGTGCCGAGCACAACATCGTCAGCGACGTGGAAGTGATCGACATCAAGACCGTCAACGAGGCCTGGGAGCGCATGGCGAAGAACGATGTGCGGTACCGCTTCGTCATCGACATGGGCACGCTGGAAAAGGCGGCCTGATCCTTCCACAGGTTCAAGTGAAACATCCCGGAGACACCGCAATACTGTTCGTCTGAGAGGAGCAGTCTTGACACCGAACGGATGATGGGATTTGGAGATCTTCACCGTCCTCGGCGTAGTTGGCCGAGGACGGTGCCCCAGGAGCGCCCCCTCTCCGATCGGAGCTGTGACACCTAGCTGCCGGTTGCCAAGATGCGATCTTCCCATTGTCATCTTCCGCTGACGCGTCGCCACTGGCCTCGCCACTGCTCCCTGGCCCGACTCCCTTGGCGCTTGGCGCTTCTCGCACGATCCGACCCGCCATGGCACCTTTGGCCTTGCTGAAGCAGTTCAGCCACAGGCCTCTCATTGCTGTGCTATCAATGGCACGCCTTGCTTCAAGGCTCTTTCAGGGATTGGAAGGATGCGCAGATTCGGTGGAAGTGCTGGCGGCACGTTTGCTCTCCGCAGAGAAGTGGAGAATTTCTTTCGGAAGCTGAGTGTCGTGGGCGCATGGCTCTTCTGTGTGCTACTGGTCAGCATGACCCTTGTGCCATCTGCACGCGCTCAGACCGTCACCTATATCCATACCGATGCACTCGGTTCGGTCGTTGCCGAATCTGATGCCAATGGCAACGTGATCAAACGCTACGACTATGAGCCCTATGGCGCTGTTGTGGGCGGACAGGTCACGGATGGACCGGGATATACGGGGCATGTGAGCGATGCGGCCACGGGGCTCAGCTACATGCAGCAGCGGTACATGGATCCGCAGTTGGGCAGGTTCCTGTCGGTGGACCCTGTGACGGCGTATGACCAGCCGGTGGGGCAATTCAATCGATACCGATATGCGAACGGCAACCCATATCGCTTTACTGACCCAGATGGGCGTCAAGCGTTGGGAGCACCAAGGGATTTCTACAATCCTGTAACAGCTGAGCAAGCCCAGCAGATTCTCCCAGTGGTTGCCGACTTCACGCCGGTCCTGGGGGACGTCAAAGGTATCGTTGAGGCAATCCAAGCTCCAACACCTGCGAACATTGCCGGGGCGGCAATTGGTCTGATTCCATTGGCCGGTGACGCCGGAAAGGCAGTGTTGAAGCACGGTGACGAAGCCGCGCAACTAGGACGAAAGGTCGCCAGCCAGCACAAGGCTTCTGGAACCATCTATGTCGATTCCAAGGGAAACGCGATCCCGACACCTCCAGGCGGAAGAATTGAAGGATCTCCAGATGGCCGCTTCGTTCAAGCGAAAGGCCCCGACGGCCAGCCTACTGGAGTGCGTATTGATGGAGGACATAAACCATCAACCCATCCCGATCCCCGAGCGCAGCAGCCGCATGGCCATGTGCCAGGTGTAACCAATGCCGATGGAACCCCTTGGCTTCCCGTAAAGCAATGAGTAAGGAGTGCGTGGAACATGGATAGCGAGGCAGAACTCATCCAGATGACGAGGCTTGTCAGAGAATTTGCACTCGGCGCTGTCAACGCCCAGAGCTTCATCGACACGTACTCTAATTTTTACTACTACGAGGCGTTGGACGGCCACGAGGTTTCAAGTGCAATACATGCGGAAGATAGGGTTCGGCTAGGTCCGGCTATCGAATTGCATCGCCGAATCCAAGAGGAAGTCGTGAACAGGATTTCGGTTGATCCGGAGTTTTCATTCGAAGCATTGAAGACGGCAGGGCGACTGACGGCCTCTGAAGCGCGGGAGCTCGCGCTCGAGATCTGTACAGACGTCGGAATTGAAGCTGTCTTGTCGGCGGTAAGGCCTGCCTGACTGGATGGCTGGGCCTGACGGCAGCAACATGATCTGGAACTGACACGTCTGCCTGTCGTGGGGCCACGCAAAGAGCGTGCCGTTCTCCCGTAAGGCCTCGGGCGGACTCTGCCCTCCCCTGAGTTCGTAACGTCCAGGTGGCGTCGAAAATTCCCGACCTTGGTCGTAAGGTGTCACGTGGAAAAACGGCGCTCACCCGGACCGGGCGAGCGCCGTTCTTCCACGGTGGTTTTGCGATCAGTACGCAAATTCCTTGAACACTGGATCGATGTTGCCGCCCCACTCGCCGTGGAAGAGCGCCAGCTTGCGGTCGGCCGGGGTCAACCCGGAATCGACGATCTCCTGCAGCACCTCCAGGAACTTGCTTTCGTCCTGACCGTCGGCATTGCGCGCGGCGCGACGCTTGAGCCCGGCTACCGCGATCTTCAACGCTTCGCGTGACAGATCCAGCACGGTGCCGTTGCGGAACGGCAGCCTCAAGCCATGCTTCGGCACGCCATCGCGCAGAACGTTGCGCTCAACCAGGCTGAAATCGCGGACCAGATCCCACGCGGCATCGAGTGCGGCATCGTCATACAGCAGGCCTACCCAGAACGCGGGCAGCGCGCACAGGCGGCTCCACGGGCCGGCATCGGCGCCGCGCATTTCCAGGTACTTCTTCAGGCGCACTTCCGGGAAGGCGGTGGTCATGTGGTCGGACCAGTCGCGCAGCGTGGGCAGCTGGCCCGGCAGCACCGGCAGCTTACCGACCATGAAATCGCGGAAGCTCTGGCCGCTGGCATCGTGGTACTTGCCATCGCGGTAAGAGAAGTACATCGGCACATCGAGCAGGTAATCCACGTAACGCTCGTAACCGAAACCGTCTTCGAACACGAAGTCGAGCATGCCGGTGCGATCGTTGTCGGTGTCGGTCCAGATGTGCGAGCGGTAGCTCTGGTAGCCGTTCGGCGCGCCCTCGGTGAACGGTGAATCGGCGAACAGCGCGGTGGCGATCGGCTGCAGCGCCAGCGACACGCGGAACTTCTTCACCATGTCCGCTTCAGTGGCGTAATCCAGGTTGACCTGCACCGTGCAGGTGCGCGTCATCATGTCCAGGCCAAGCGTGCCGACCTTGGGCATGTACTCGCGCATGATCTTGTAGCGGCCCTTGGGCATCCACGGCATTTCATCGCGGGCCCACTTCGGCTGGAAGCCCATGCCGAGGAAGCCCAGCTGCAGTTCGCCGGCGACCTGCGCCACTTCATTGAGATGGGTGCCGGTTTCCACGCAGGTCTGGTGGATGGTCTCCACCGCCGCGCCGGACAGTTCCAGCTGGCCGGCCGGCTCCAGCGTCACCGAGGCGTTGTCGCGCAGCAGCGCTATCGTGCGGCCCTCTTCCTGCACCGGATCCCAGCCGAAGCGGGTCAGGCCGTTGAGCAGCGCTTCGATGCCGCGGTCACCGTCGAAGGTGGGCGGGCGCAGGTCATCCAGGCGGAAGCCGAACTTCTCGTGCTCGGTGCCGATGCGCCACTGCGCCTGGGGCTTTTCGCCGGAGGCCAACGTGGCGACCAGTTCATTACGGTCGGTGATCGGCGTCTCGGCGACGTGGCTGGGGCTCGACAAGGGGAGGCTCGCAGAATTCTGGTCAGGGCGGGGATGTGGGGTTCACGCCCCCGCATCGCAAGGGCGCACTATATCGTGGCGTCCCCTGCCGTCGTGTCACCGTGACGGTTTTCAGCATCCTACTGGCATGGGCTTGACGCTGCGCCGGCCCCGCCGCGGCTGCGAGTCATTCCGCTGTTGGCCGCCGCCAGCCCCTACACTGATTCGATGAGCCGATCCCGACATCCGGAAGTACATCGCTCCGACCGTGTCGGCTGGCTGCGTGCCGCGGTGCTCGGCGCCAATGACGGCATTGTCTCGGTAGCCGGCCTGGTGGTCGGCATCGCGGCGAGCGGCGCCTCGGCCGCCACGATCCTGGCCACCGGCATCGCCGGGACCGTGGCCGGTGCGATGTCGATGGCGGCTGGCGAGTATGTTTCGGTGCAGTCGCAGGCCGATACCGAACGGGCCGACCTGGCCGTGGAGAGGCGCGAACTGCACGAAGACCCGCACAGCGAGCTGGAAGAGCTGGCCGCGATCTACCGCCATCGCGGGCTGAGTCCCGGCCTGGCGCGTGAGGTGGCCACCCAGCTCACCGCGCACGACGCGCTGGGGGCACATGCCCGCGATGAGCTGGGCATCACCGAGGAGCTGCGGGCGCGCCCGATGCAGGCGGCCATGGCCTCCGCCGGCGCCTTCGTCAGTGGCGCCGCGTTGCCGGTGCTGACCGCCCTGCTCGCGCCGCATGCTGTCGTCGGCCAGGCCACCACCGTGGTGACGCTGCTGGGGCTGTGCCTGACCGGCACCCTGGCCGCCCATGCCGGCGGTGCCCCACGTCTGCGCGGTGCGGTGCGCGTCACCTTCTGGGGTGCGATCGCGATGGCCGCGGCCGCGCTGGTCGGCCGACTGTTCAACGTGGCGGGCTGAGCGGTGTCCGCGTCGATCGATACGACCTCCTCGCTGCTGGCGACAATGGCCAGCCTGGCTGACTGCCAGCGCGCCGATGGCTACGCCTGCATCACCGCGCGCCGCGAGCATGGCGCCTCCTCCGTGGAGATTCCGCAGCCGCAGTTCGCGATCCTGCTGCAGGGGCGCAAGCAGGTGCGTACCGCGCAGCAATCGCTGGAATTCGCACCGGGCGATCTGTTCCTCATCACCCGGCGCTGCCGCATCGATGTGGTCAACATTCCCGATCCGCATAGCGGCCTCTATCTCAGTGCGATCGTGCCGATGTGTGCCGAGGCGCTCACTGCCGCCCGGGCGCTGTGGAACGAGCCGCTGCCGCAGGCCGGTGATGCACTGGCCAGGCTGCCATTGGTCGAGCATGGGGCGACCCTGCTGCAGTGGCGGCAGGCACTGGAACAAGGCCAATACACCGAAGCACGCTTGGCCCTGGCATCGCTTGCCGTGGCGTTCTGCCGGCGCGGGCACGGCAGCCTGCTGGTTCCCCCCGAACCCAGCCTGGGGGAACGCATCCGCGATCTGATCGCTGCCCAGCCCGAGCGCGATTGGCAGTCACGCGATTTCGAAGCGCAGCTCGGCCTCAGCGGTGCCACGCTGCGGCGGCGCCTGGCCAGCGAGCACTCCAGCGTGCGCGAACTGATCACCGATGCGCGGCTCGCGCATGCCATGAGCCTGCTCTACACCACCCGGCTGCCGTTGAAGACCGTGGCCGCGCGCGTGGGCTACCGTTCGCTGGGCAGCTTCAACAAGCGCTTCGCCGAACGTTACGGGTTGGAACCGGCGGCGATAGGCAACAGCTGAGCGCGAGCGGATCGCGCGGCATTCTGAGCGGAACGCAGCCGACCAGGCGCGCAGCATGGAGGCACCGCGGCGCCGCCGCCCTGTCCGGAACCTGCCATGCCTTTCCCCCGCGTTCGCACGCTCGCCACCGCCGTGTTGCTGGCCGTTGTCGCCAGCCCCGCATGGGCCACCACCACGCACACCCCGCGCGAGCAGGTCCCCGGCGTCTATCACCAGACCATCGGCACGCTGCAGGTCACGGCGCTGTTCGACGGCACGGTCGCACTGGGCCGGCAGGAACTGGTCGGGATCGCCCCCGGGGCAGTCACCCGCCTGCTCGATCACCGCTACGTCCCCGAAGATGGCAAGGGCCTGCAGACGGCGGTCAATGCGTACCTGGTGCAGCAGGGCGATCACCTGACCCTGGTCGACACCGGCACCGCGCAGTGCTTCGGCCCCGGCCTGGGCCAGGTGCTGGGCAACCTGCGCAAGGCCGGCTACGACCCGGCCGAGGTGGATGAGGTGGTGCTGACCCACGCGCACCCGGATCACCTGTGCGGCCTGCTCGATGCGCAGGACAGGATTGCCTACCCGAATGCCACGGTGTGGCTGTCGGCGGCCGATGCCGCGTTCTGGCTGGATCCGGCCAGCGAGGCAACCGCGCCGCAGGGTGTGCGCTTTGCCTTCGCCTTGGCGCGCAAGGCGGTGGCGCCGTATGAAGCGGGCGGGAAACTGAAGCGCTTTGCACCTGGCGACACACTGCCGGCGGGCATCACCGCCTTGGACAGCCACGGTCATACGGTCGGCCACGTGTCTTACCGGATCGATGGCGGCGCCGGCCAGCAGCTGCTGGTATGGGGCGACATCGTGCACTTCCACGCGGTGCAGTTCGCGCAGCCTCAGGCGTCGTTTGAAGCGGACAGCGACCGCGTGGCCGCGATCGCCAGCCGGCGCCGGATGATGGCGCAGGCAGCCGATCAGGGCTGGTGGGTGGCCGGCGCGCACCTGCCGTTCCCAGGGCTGGGGCATGTGCGCCGCGAAGGAGAGGCGTTCGCGTGGGTGCCGGGCGAATTCTCGCCGTTACCGGCGAAATGAGGGGACACGACCGCGCCGTACACCGGGCGTCAGGCGCATTCGGGTAGTGCCGGCCGCTGGCCGGCTCCCGATCAATCGACGGGCACGCGTGCGAGGCTGCCGGCCAGCGGCCGGCACTACCCTGACCCGCTCTCACGCAGCCTGCCGTTATAGTCGGGCCATGAGCGATGCCCACACCGATCCCGCCGCGCTTCCCGCGATCCTGCAGACCCTGCGCACCGCCTGGCAGGCCAACCGCCCGACGCTGGAACAGCGCCGCGACGACCTGCAGCGCCTGCGCGCGGCCCTCAAGGCGCGCCTGCCGGAAATGGCCGCGGCGATCTCGGCCGACTTCGGCCACCGCTCCACCCACGAATCGCTGATCGCCGATGGCATGACCGTGCTCGGCGACATCGATCATCTGTGCGGCCATCTGCGCGGCTGGATGCGGCCGCGCCGGGTCGGTGTCGGCTGGCGGTTCTGGCCGGCGCGCGCGCAGACCCGGCCGGTGCCGCTGGGCGTGGTCGGGGTGATCTCGCCGTGGAACTACCCGGTCAACCTGGCCCTGATTCCGCTGGCGACCGCGATCGCCGCCGGCAACCACGTGATCCTCAAGCCGTCCGAGCACACGCCGCGCACCAGCGCCTTCCTGCAGTCGCTGCTGGCCGAGGTTTTCCCCTCCGATCGCGTGGCGGTCGTGCAGGGCGATGGAGACCTCGCCAGCGCCCTGGCCGGCTCGCCGCTGGACCACTTGGTGTTCACTGGCTCCACCACCATCGGCCGCAAGGTCATGGCGGCCGCCGCCGAGCACCTGACCCCGCTCACGCTGGAACTGGGCGGCAAATCCCCCGCCATTGTCTGCAGCGACTACCCGCTGGAGAAGGCGGCGGCGCGCCTGGCCACCGGCAAGTTCTTCAATGCCGGCCAGACCTGCATCGCGCCGGACTACGTGCTGATCGACGGCCATCGCCAGCGCGAGCTGGTGCAGCAGCTGCAGACCCAGGTGCAGGCGCGCTACGGCGATTTCAGTGACACCGCCGATTACACCCGGATCATCCACGACGGCCAGTACCAGCGCCTGCGTGGCTATCTCGATGAAGCCCGCGCGCGGGGCGTGCCGGTGATCGAACTGGCGACGGTCGATCCCGAGCGTGCGCAGCGCGAGCGGCTGATCGTGCCGACCATCGTGCTCGATCCGCCGGCCGATCTGGCCCTGATGCGCGAGGAGATTTTCGGTCCGATCCTGCCGGTCTGCGCGTATCCGGATCTGGACGCCGCCATCGCGGACGTGCAGTCCCGTGACCGCCCGTTGGCGCTGTACATCTTCAGTCACGAACGTGTGCAGGTAGAACGGGTGCTGGCGCAGGTCGTGGCCGGCGGCGTCACCGTCAACGACACGCTGCTGCATTTCGCGGTCAATGGGCTGCCGTTCGGCGGTGTTGGCCCGAGTGGCATGGGCGCGTACCACGCGCGCGCCGGTTTCGATGCGATGAGCAAGCAACTGCCGATCCTGTGGCAGTCGCGCTGGGCCGCCAGCGATCTGCTCAAGCCGCCGTATTCGAAGATCGCCGGGATGTTGAAGGCGATGGTGCGGTAGGGGCCGCCGGCATGGACGCCCGCTACCGATGCCTGAGCGCGGCCAGGAACGCGTCGGGATCCTCCGGGGATACCAGCAGCGTGTAACCGGCCGTCGTCGGCAGGATCACCACCTTCGCTGGATCGGTCACTGCTGCGAATGCCTTCCCCTTGCCGGTGCGGAACCACCCCAATGAAAGGCCTGGCATGCCGATGCCATGGGTGCGTAGACCCAACGCAGTGTCATCGCTGCCGGGCAGCCGCCGTCGTGCACCGGCATGATCGATCTGTGCCATCGGAACTGAAACGGAATACGCGCCGCCGCCGACGGTCAGGGTCGTGGCGTCCGCGGTCAGTCGGATCGCGCTGAGTTGCCAGACGCCAAGCAGGCCGATGATGACGGCCAGAGAGGTGGCGCCGAGCGCGGCCAACCGGGACATTCTGTCCTTCCCGAGGAAGTAGACCGCCATGCCGACCAACAGCAGCGGGACGACCCCGATCAGCAGCACCGCAGCGAGTGTCTTGTAATTCAACGCGTGGATCGCGAATTCAGTGGGCATGGGGCGTCGGAGCTCCTGCAGGTATAGGCGGTAGTCACGGGGCGACATGTCGAGAATCTTCCTCCAGTCGACAGCGATGCAAGTGGGGAAGCTCCTCGCTTTCATGTGCGAAAGCACCTACAGAACTCCGAGTCATCGGCAACAATTGCAGCGTGATATCCCCTTGCCCACTGGACAATGTGTTGCGCCGCTGGCCCCGGCGCCTCCGCTGGCGAGTGGCGCTGCGGATCAATCACGTCATGTGGCGCAAAGCACCCTCAACGCCCCGGCTGCGACGATGGGCCTTCGTGGAACCACGCATAGGCCGCAGCTTCAAGATCGCCTTCCTTGGCAATCACCGAACCGTCCTCGTCCAGCAGGGTGTAGTGGCGCTGGTCGCCGCCCAGCGCGGCGCTGCCATCCAACCCGAGCAGCAGGGTGTAGAGGGTGTCGGTGGTGAAGACGTCGAGCATCTCCCGCAACAGCTGGGTCTGCTCGGACGACAGGTCCATCGCGGCAATCCGTGCTGCGCACGCCGTGCCTGGGGTCCATGCCATGGCGAGCAGGTTCGCTTTCTCCGCGTACCATTTTGCTACGAAGGCATCTGCGTTCATGGGATATCTGCGCTAGCGGGGGTGGGCCAGAGCCTAGCGGGAGACGCAGGCGTGCGGCAAAAATCTGCGTGCCCGGATGCGAGAGGCTGCCGGCCAGCGGCCGGCACTACCGGCTCCACCGACCAACGGTCGGTGGCTACCGGTAGAATGGCCCGCATGAAAATCGCCTCCTGGAACGTCAATTCGCTCAACGTGCGCCTGCCGCACCTGGAACAATGGCTCACGGCATTCGCGCCGGACGTGGTCGGCATCCAGGAAACCAAGATGGAGGACCACAAGTTCCCCGACGCGGTGCTGGCCGGGCTGGGCTACCGCAGCGTGTTTGCCGGGCAGAAGACCTACAACGGCGTCGCGCTGCTCTCGCGGGAACCGGCGCAGGACGTGCAGATCGGCATCCCCGGCTTCGAGGATGAGCAGAAGCGCGCCATCGCCGGCACCGTCAACGGCGTGCGCATCATCAACCTGTACGTGGTCAACGGCCAGGACGTGGGCACCGACAAGTACGCCTACAAGCTGCGCTGGCTGGAGGCCGTGCATGCCTGGGTCGAAGCCGAGCTGGCGAAGTACCCGGAGCTGGTGGTGATGGGTGACTTCAACATCGCGCCCGATGCCCGCGACGTGCACGACCCGCTGGTCTGGAACGAGAACCACATCCTGACCTCCACCGCCGAGCGCGGCGCCCTGAACAAGCTGCTGCAGCTCGGCCTGCACGATGCCTTCCGCCTGCACAGCGAGGAAGAGGGCGTGTTCAGCTGGTGGGACTACCGGGCGGCCGGCTTCCGGCGCAACCTGGGCCTGCGCATCGACCTGACCCTGGTCTCCGACGCGCTCAAGGCGCGCGCGCTGGCCTCGGGCATCGACCGTGAGCCGCGCACCTGGGAGCGCCCCAGCGACCATGCCCCGGCCTGGGTGCAGTTGGGCTGACCGCGGAAACAACAAGGCCCGGCAGTGCCGGGCCTTGTCGATCAAACGTTGTACGTGCGTTCGTTACCGCACGTTCCTGCGCGTAAACAGATTCACGATCGCGAGCAGGATCACTGCGCCGATCAACGAGAACAGGAACGTGCGGATGGTGATCGCTTCATTGATGCCACCGCCGAACAGCCAACCGGCCAGCAATGCGCCGACGATGCCGACCACGATGTTGAGGATGATGCCTTGCTGCGCGTCCCGCTTCATGATGATGCTGGCAAGCCAGCCCACGATGCCGCCGACGATCAACCAGATGATGATGCCCATAACGTTGACTCCCTCTGTGCGGTTGCAACCCCTGCAGTGGACGGCACACCCTGTGAAATCGTCGTGCAGCCGCGACGGCGGAGCCGTGGCATGACCCTGCCGGCGACGCTGGACGGCCCTTGGCGCTTCGGCCCGGTCACGGTCTGGCGCCTGCCGCATGTGCCGGGCACCCGGGGCGAGCCCCAGGCCCGGGTGCTGCTGGCCGAGCAGCTGGGCGGGGCGCCGGAGGACGTGCCGTTGCAGCGCGACCCGCGCGGCCGGCCAGAGCTGCATGGCCCGTTGGCGCATATCGGGACCGGCTGGAGCCACAGCCATGGGCAGCTGCTGGTCGCCCTCGGTGAAGGCGTCCGCCTCGGCGTGGACCTGGAGCCGCTGCGCCCGAGGCCACGGATGCTGGACATCGTGCAGCGCTTCTTCCACCCGGCCGAGATCGCCTGGCTGGAATCGCTGGACGAGAACGCCCGCAACCATTGGTTCTTCCGCGTGTGGTGCGCCAAGGAAGCGCTGTTGAAGGCGCAGGGGCAGGGCATCTCCTTCGGTCTGCACCGGCTGCAGCTCGCGCCCGGCATCGACGGTGGCCTGCACCTGGCCTGGTGCGATCCGGAACTGGGGCCGGCCGAGCGCTGGCACCTGCATGAGTGGCAGGCAGCCGATGATTTCCGGGCGGCGCTGGCCTGGCATGCGATGTGAGATGGGGCGCCGACCAACGGTCGGCTCTACCGACCTGCGATAATGGTGCCATGACAGAACACACCCTCCCCGCCGGCGTGGCCGATGCGCTTGAGCGCGGCCTGGCCGCCCTGCAGCTGGATGCCGCGCTGGCACCGCCGTTGCTGACCTACCTGACCCTGCTCGACCGCTGGAACCGCACCTACAACCTGACCGCCATCCGCGACCCGCTGGAGATGGTCACCCGCCATCTGCTCGATTCGCTGGCGATGCAGCCGTACCTGGAGACCGGCACCCTGGCCGACCTGGGTACCGGCCCCGGGCTGCCGGGCATCCCGCTGGCGATCGCGCGCCCGCAGCTGCAGGTGACCCTGGTCGAGAGCAACGGCAAGAAGGCCCGCTTCATGCGCGAGGCTGTGCGCCAGCTGGGCCTGGGCAACGCCCGCGTGGCCGAGTCGCGCGCCGAGGCGCTGGCCGAACCGGCCGCCTATGACCATTTGACCGCCCGCGCGATGGATACCCTGGCCGGGATCATCCGGGTCGGTGGGCATCTGCTGCGCCCGGGTGGCCGCCTGTTGGCGATGAAAGGCGTGTACCCGCACGACGAGATCGCGCAGCTGCCGGCCGGCTGGGCGGTGGAGAAGGTGGTGCCGCTGAGCGTCCCCGGATTGACCGGCGAGCGCCATCTGGTGGTGGTCACCGGCCCGTGAGCCGGTGATCTCACCGCCTGCATCGCCCGCCCCACGGTCGTCCCGCCCCCCTCCTGCGGTGGCCCCACGCGGCGCCATAGGCATGCCCGTGGGCGTCGCTGCGGTATTGCGGCGCGTGCCTTCCGCGCATCTCACAGTGCATGACACGCCCCATATACGCATAATGACCAGTCCCACTCCCTGCCGATGAGGCTCACCCGCATGGCCCGCATCATCGCCATCGCCAACCAGAAAGGTGGCGTCGGCAAGACCACGACCGCCGTCAATCTGGCCGCCTCCCTGGCTGCTGCACCCAAGCGCGTGCTTCTTGTCGACCTCGATTCCCAAGGCAATGCGACCATGGGCAGCGGCGTGGACAAGCGTGAAGTCGCCGCGTCCACCTGTGATCTGCTGCTGGGCGAAAGCACTGCGGCCGAGGTCCGGGTCAAGACCCCGGAAGGCTTCGACCTGCTCCCGGGCAACATCGACCTGACCGCCGCCGAGATCCAGCTGATGGACCAGAGCGAGCGCGAGCAGCGCCTCAAACGCGCGCTGGCCCCTATCCGCGACGAATACGACTACATCCTGATCGACTGCCCGCCGGCGCTGTCGCTGCTGACGCTCAACGCACTGGCCGCCGCCGATTCGGTGATCGTGCCGATGCAGTGCGAGTACTACGCGCTGGAAGGCCTGAGCGCGCTGGTGGAAACCATCGAAGCACTGCGTGCCAACCTCAATCCCGCGCTGGAGATCGAGGGCGTGCTGCGGACCATGTTCGATGTGCGCAACAACCTGGCCAATGCCGTGTCGGCCGAGCTGACCGAGCACTTCGGCGAGCAGGTGTTCCGCACCATCGTGCCGCGCAACGTGCGCCTGGCCGAGGCACCCAGCCATGGCCAGAGCATCGTCGGGTACGACCGTGCCTCGCGCGGTGGCGTTGCCTATCTCGGCCTGGCCGGCGAGATCATCCGTCGCAACAACCAACGCAAGAAGGCCGACAAGGCCATGGAGACCGCCTGATGAGCACCAAGCCTGCCCTCGGCAAGAAACGCGGCCTCGGCCGCGGCCTCGACGCGCTGTTGGGGCCCAAGGGGGCGGTGACACAGGTGCAGGCGGCGGCCGTGGTCGAACCGCTGCCGGGCGAACGCCTGCGCAAGCTGCCGGTCGGCCATCTGCAGCCGGGCAAGTACCAGCCGCGCCGCGACATGGACGAGACCAAGCTTGCCGAGCTGGCCGAGTCGATCAAGGCGCAGGGCGTGATCCAGCCGATCCTGGTCCGCCAGCTGGGCCCGGACAGTTTCGAGATCGTGGCCGGCGAACGCCGTTGGCGCGCTTCGCAGCTGGCCGGCCTGGACGAAGTGCCGGTGGTGGTGCGCGAGCTGGAAGACCGCACCGTCATCGCGATGGCGCTGATCGAGAACATCCAGCGCGAAGACCTCAACCCGCTTGAGGAAGCCGAAGCGCTGCAGCGGCTGATCAGCGAGTTCGCCCTGACCCATGCCGAGGCCGCCCAGGCCGTTGGCCGCTCGCGTGCGGCGGTGTCCAACCTGCTGCGCCTGCTGGAGCTGCCGATCGCGATCCGCCTGCTGCTGGAAACCCGCCGGCTGGAAATGGGCCATGCCCGCGCGCTGCTCACCCTGGCGCCGGAACTGGCCAGCAAGCTGGCCCAGGAAGCGGCCGACCAGGGCTGGTCGGTGCGCGAAGTGGAACACCGCGCGCAGCAGTTCGCTGCTGGCAAAGTGCCCGGCGCGCTGCGCAAGAAGCCCACCGCCGCCGCGCCGCAGGCCGATATCGCGTCGCTGGAAACCGAGTTGTCCGAGTCACTGGGCGCCCGCGTGGCGATTGCCCATGGCCGTGGCGGCAAGGGCAAGCTGATCATCCATTACACCGACCTGGACACGCTGGATGGCGTGCTCGACCGACTTCGCGCACAGAAGGGCTGAGTCCCCCGCAGGCGTCAGAGGATTTCCCCCAACCAATGAACCCCACCAAGGTCGACCGCAACCATCTGTTGCGTCTGACCGACCTGCCGAATGTCGGGCCGGCCTGTGAGAAAGATCTCCGTCTGATCGGCATCCGCGTGCCAGCGCATCTGCGCGGCCGCGATGCCTACGACATGTACGCGCAGCTGTGTCTGCGCACCGGGGTGATGCACGACCCCTGTGTGATCGATGTATTTCTGTCGGTGCTGCGTTTCATGCAGGGCGAAGCGCCGCGACCGTGGTGGGATTTCAGCAAGGAACGCAAGGCCACCCTGGCCAAGGAAGCGCCGCTCAGCCTCTGGTGAAGCGGACCATCGGGACGTGTGCAACGCCACGCGGGCGTCCCGGGAAAGCACTGTATTGATACGTGGCAAGTATGACGGACGGACCCCATGACGATTCTCGTGACCGGCGCAGCCGGTTTCATCGGTGCCAACACCTGCAAGGCCCTGCTCGCGCGCGGTGAGCGCGTCGTCGGCCTGGACAACTACAACGACTACTACGATCCGCAGATCAAGCGCGATCGCGTGGCCGCGCTGTGCCCGGACGCCGACATCCGCGTGCTCGACCTGACCGACCGCGACGGCCTGGCCGCGCTGTTCGACGAGGTCCAGCCGACCCGGGTCATCCATCTGGCCGCACAGGCCGGCGTGCGTTACTCGCTGGAGAACCCGCATGCCTACGTCGACAGCAACCTGACCGGCTTCGTCAACATGCTGGAGCTGTGCCGCCATCGCGGCGTGGCCCATCTGGTGTATGCCTCGAGCAGCTCGGTGTACGGCGATTCGGCGACCCCGCCGTTCTCCGAAGACCAGCGCATCGACAAGCCGCGCTCGCTGTACGCCGCGACCAAGGCCGCCAACGAGCTGATGGCCTACACCTACGCCCAGCTGTTCGGCCTGCATGCAACCGGCCTGCGCTTCTTCACCGTGTACGGCCCGTGGGGCCGCCCGGACATGGCACCGCTGCTGTTCTCGCGCGCGGTCCTGGCCGGCCGCCCGATCGACGTGTTCAACGACGGAAAAATGCAGCGCGACTTCACACATGTCTCCGACATCGTGGACGGTATCCTCGGCGCGCTGGCGCATCCGTCCAGCGAGGTCGTTCCGCATCGCGTCTTCAATCTCGGCAATCACACGCCGATCGAGCTGGAGCACTTCATCGGTGTCATCGAGGCCGCCGCCGGACGTCCAGCGCAGAAGGTCTACAAGCCGATGCAGCCGGGCGACATGGTCCGCACCATGGCCGATACCACGCGGGCGCATGACGCGTTCGGCTACGCGCCGGCCATGCCGATCGAGCGCGGTCTGCCGCCGGTGGTGGCCTGGTGCCGCGATTATTTCGGTGCTCACGCCTGACACACGCGGACCCATTCATCTTCGGATAACCTCGGGTGCGGAAAATGCGCGCTCTTTTTCGATCCTGGCCATTCGCAGAGTCCGACCATGAGCCAACCCCAGTTGTCGGTCGTCGTCCCGGTCTTCAATGAACGCGACAACGTCACGCCCCTGATCCACGAGATCACCACCGCGCTGCGCGGACGGATCGAGTTCGAAATCGTCTATGTCGACGACCATTCGCGCGACGACACCCTGGCGGTGCTGCAGGCCCTGAAGGCCACCACCTCGGAACTGCGGGTGCTGCACCATGTCACCCAGAGCGGGCAGAGCACCGCGGTGCGCAACGGCGTCAAGCACGCGCGCGCGCCGTGGATCGCCACCCTGGACGGTGACGGCCAGAACGATCCGGCCGACATCCCCGGGCTGCTCGCCGCGCGCGCTGCCGCCGCCAGCGAGGTAAAGCTGTTCGCCGGGTGGCGCGTCAATCGCCAGGATTCGGGCAGCAAGCGCTGGGCCAGCAAGTGGGCCAACGCGATCCGCGCCCGCATGCTGCGCGATGACACGCCCGATACCGGCTGTGGCATCAAGCTGTTCGAGCGCGCCGCGTTCCTGGAGCTGCCGTACTTCGATCACATGCACCGCTACCTGCCCGCACTGATGCAGCGTGCCGGGTGGCAGACGCTCAGCGTGCCGGTGAATCACCGTCATCGCACCGCAGGTGTCTCCAAGTACAACAACCTCGGCCGGGCCCTGGTCGGCATCCGTGACCTGCGCGGGGTGGCCTGGCTGATCACGCGCAGCAAGCGCACTGTCGTGGAAGAGCGCTGATGGAACTGCATTGGCTCGACCAGCCGCTCACCTGGTTGTACTGGACCGGCCTGCACGTCACCGGTTGGAAGCTGATCGGCTATACCGGGGCGCTGATGTTCGGCGGCCGCTGGCTGGTCCAGTTCATCGCCTCGCGCCGCGCCGGCAAGCCGGTGATCCCGCGCCTGTTCTGGTACATGAGCGTGGTCGGCAGCCTGATGACGCTGAGCTACTTCCTGTTCTCGGCCAAGCAGGACTCGGTGGGCGTGCTGCAGAACCTGTTTCCGGCGTTCACCGCGTTGTACAGCCTGAAGCTGGATATCGCGCACCGTGGTTGGAAGCGGGACAAGGCGGCGCATTGAGGGCGTGCCCACCGACCAACGGTCGGTGGCTACCTCGCGCCTTCGGCGCTGGGGTCCCAGCCTGCGGCCGGTCCCCGGTCCTGCCCGCGGGGCGGGCAGGACCTTTGATCCATGCGCAGCCCCTTCGCCGGGTGCCATGATCGGGGTTTGCCGTCCCTCGGGAACCCTTGACCGTGAAATCACCGCTCGTTGCTGCGCTGCTGCTCGCCCTGGCCCTTCCCGCCGGCACTGCCCTGGCTGTGCCTCCGGCCGCCCCGGCTGCCGCCCCGGCCAGCCTGGCCACTGAAAGCCCTGCCGACGCGCAGTTCCGTGCCATCTACGAGAAGGAATGGGCCTGGCGCGAAGCCGGCGGCGGTGAGGCCAGCGAAGACGGCGACGGCCCGGCCAACGCCACCCGCATGCCCGATGTCGGCGCGGCCGCGCAGCAGGGCCGGTTGAAGGTCTGGGACGACGTCCTGGCCCAGCTGGACAAGGTCGACACCCAGGCCCTCTCGGCCGAGAACCGCATCAACTACGCGATCTACCGCGACCAGGTGTTCAACCTGGCTGCCGATGTCCGCCTGCGCGCCTACGAAATGCCGTTCAACGCGGACTCCTCGTTCTGGTCCAACCTGTCCTTCATGGCCCGGCGCGAGATGAAGACCGTGCAGGACTATCGCAACTACATCGCGCGCCTGAACGATGTGCCGCGCTACTTCGAGCAGCAGACCGAGAACATGCGTGCCGGCCTCAAGCGCGGCTTCAGCGTGCCGCGTGCAGTGCTCGATGGCCGCGAGGTCTCGATCGCCACCGTGTCCGAACTGAAGGACCCGACCCAGTCGCCGCTGTACGCGCCATTCAAGAAGCTGCCGGCCAGCATCCCGGCCGCCGAGCAGGCGCAGCTGCAGGAACAGGCGCGCCAGGCCATCGGCGGCAGCGTGGTGCCGGCGTTCGGCACGTTGCGCACCTTCTTCGTCAGCGAGTACGTCCCGCAGGCGCGCACCACCCTGGCCGCCGAGGCGATGCCGGGCGGCAAGGCGTACTACAAGCAGCAGATCCACGAATACACCACGCTGGACCTGACCCCGCAGCAGATCCACGAGATCGGCCTGAAGGAAGTCGCACGTATCCAGGCCGAGATGAACGGCATCATCCAGCAGGTCGAGTTCAAGGGCAGCTTCGCCGAGTTCTTGACCTTCCTGCGTACCGATCCGCAGTTCTACGCCAAGACCCCGGATGAGCTGCTGCATCGTGCGGCGTGGATCTCCAAGCGCGTGGATGGCGTGATCGGCAAGTACATGACGCTGCCGCGTGCGCGCTTCACCATCGTGCCGGTGCCGCCGGACATCGCCCCGTTCTGGACCGCCGGCCGCGGTGGCATGGGCACCTACTGGCTCAACACCTACAACCTGCCGGCGCGGCCGCTGTACAACCTTCCCGCGCTGACCCTGCACGAGTCCGATCCGGGCCATGCCCTGCAGGGCGCGCTGGCGGCAGAGCAGGGCGAGCAGCCCGCGTTCCGCCGCAACAACTACATCTCCGCCTACGGCGAAGGCTGGGGCCTGTACTGCGAGAAGCTCGGCGTGGAGATGGGCATCTACGAAACCCCGTACGAGGATTTCGGCCGCCTGACCTACGAGATGTGGCGTGCCGCGCGCCTGGTGATCGATACCGGCGTGCACCACAAGGGCTGGACCCGCGAGCAGGCGCTGTCCTACCTGCGCGACCACACCGCGCTGAGCGAGCACGAAGTGACCACCGAAGTGGATCGCTACATTTCCTGGCCGGGCCAGGCGCTGAGCTACAAGCTCGGAGAGATCGCGATCGTGCGCCTGCGCGCGCAGGCCGAGCAGGAGCTGGGCGACCGCTTCGACGTCAAGGCCTTCCACGACGCGGTGCTCAGCCAGGGCTCGGTGCCGCTGCCGGTGCTGGAGGAACAGATCCAGGCCTTCATCGCCCAGCGCAAGGCCGCGGCCAGCTGAGATGCGCGGGGGCCGGCCATCGCGCCGGCCCCTGCCAACGTGAACCGACCTGCCGGGCTGCGATTGTGTAACGGCTTCACGCCCGGCTACCCTGCGGGCCATGTTCCGTCGTGCCCGCCCGCGTCCGTCCCTGCTGCTCCGCCTGCTGATGCTGGTGGTGGTCGGGGTGGGCGTGTTCGGCAGCTCGCTGGCCTCGGCCTTGGCCGACATCCACCTGACCGTCCACGCGGACAGCAGCGACGTGCATGGCAGCCTGGATGACGCCGCCGCCAATGTGGCGGACGACGACGACGGCAAGGAAGATTGGCTGCATGCCCTGGTGCATTGCGGCCACTGCCATGGCCACGGCGGCGTGCTGCCGATGGCCGCGATGGCCTGGAGCCTGCCGGCGGCCCCCAGCCACGGCGTGCCTGCCGGGTTGATCGCGCAACTGCGCACCCAACCGCCCGAGAACCTGCTGCGTCCTCCGATAGCGATCTGATGCCCTGCGGCCGCGCGGCCGCCGTTTGCCCTCTGATCGCTTTCTGGAGACTCCCATGTGGATGCGTCTGGCAGCCTTGGCTGCCATTGCGTTCGTGCCGTGCGTGTACGCACAGGGCACGACACCTGCTGCACCGTTGACCCTCGACGACGCCATCGCGCGCGTCGCCCAGTACCACCCCGACCTGCGCCTGGCGCAGGCGCAGCGCCCGGTGTGGGAAGCCCGCCGTGACGCGGCCGGCCTGTCGCCCCCGCTGACCCTTGGCGTGGAGCTGGAGAACGCACTCGGCAGCGGTGACACCCGTGGCTTCGATGCCGCCGAAGTCACCGTCACCCTGGCCGGCGTGCTGGAACGCGGCGGCAAGCTGGATGCCCGCCGCGCCGTGGCCCAGGCCAATCTGGACAGCCTGGCCCCGCAGCGCGAAACCGCGCGGCTGGATTTGATGGCCGAGGTCGCCCGCCGCTATCTGGCAGTGACCGACGCGCGCCAGCAGCTGCGCATCGCCGAGACCGATATCGAGCAGCGCCGGCGCGCCGTCGCCGCCGCGCGACTGCGCCTGCAGGCCGGTGCCTCGCCCGAGTCGGTGCTGCTGACCGCGCAGGCGATGCAGGCCCAGGCCGAGCTGGACCGCGATCGCGCCCGGCAGATGGATCAGTCCGCGCGTGCGGCGCTGTCCGCACTGTGGCGCCAGCGTGAGCCCGGTTTCGACGTGGTCACCGGCGACCCCATACAGCTGCCCGCGCTGCAGGACTTCGCCGTGCTCGCCGAGGAACTGCAGCGCACCCCGGAACTGGCGGTGCTGGCCGGTGAGCGTCGCATCCGCGAAGCGCAGGTGCAGCTGGCCCGCACCCAGGCACGGCCCGATGTCAGCTGGCAGGTGGGCGTGCGCAATTCGCGCGATACCCGCGACACCTCCCTGGTCGCCGGTTTCAGCCTGCCGCTGGGCAGCGTGCGCCGTGCCGACCCGGAGATCCGTGCGGCCGAGGCCGAACTGGCGCTCAACAGCGTGGAGCGCGACGCGCGCGCGCTGCAGCTGTACGCCACCCTCGCCGAAGCGCATGGCCGCTACCTGACCTCGCGGCTGGAAGTGACCCGCATGGGGCGCGACGTGCTGCCGCAGCTGCAGCGTGCCGAGAACGCTGCCGAGAAGGCCTGGCGTGCCGGCGCGATCAGTTACCTGGAATGGGCCCAGCTGCAGGCGATGCGGATCGACGCACGCCAGCGCCAGCTCGACGCGGCCATCGCCGCACAGACCGCCCTGATCGAACTCCAGCGCCTGACCGGCCAGAGCATGGTCGCCGCCACCGACACCGTGTCCACGGAGGACCGCCGATGACCCTTTCCCAGACCCGTACCGCGCTGGCCGCCAGCCTGTTGATCGCGCTGATGGCGCTCACCGGCTGCGGCGGCGCTGAGCCCGCTGCGGCGCCGGCCAACGCGGCCGACGAGGACGCCGGCCATGGTGAGGCTGGGCACGACGATGACCACGACGATCACGACGCCCCGGAACGCACCACCATCGCCGCGGCCATGGCCGAGCAGGCGGGCATCCGTGTGGCACCTGTCGTCGCCGGCACCATCGCCGACGAACACGATGTGCAGGGGCTGCTGACCCCGGTCGATGGCCGCGTTGCCCAGGTGATGGCGCGCTTTCCCGGCCCGATCCGTTCGCTGCGCGCCAATGTGGGCGACCGCGTGCGCGCCGGCCAGGTAGTGGCCAGCATCGAGAGCAACCTCAGCCTCACCACCTACACCGTGACCGCACCGATCGGTGGCGTGGTGCTCGCGCGCCAGGCGCAGGTCGGTGGGGTGGCAGGCGAGGGCACGCCGTTGTTCGAGATCGGTGATCTGTCCACGTTGTGGGTGGACCTGCATATCTTCGGCAACGACACCCAGCACATCACCGCCGGCGTGCCGGTCACCGTGTCACGCATGACCGACGGCGTCAGCCAGGCCACCACGCTGGAACGCGTGCTGCCCGGCACCGCGACCGCCAGCCAGAGCACGGTCGCGCGCGCCACGCTGCGCAACGACGACGGCCAATGGCGGCCCGGTGCGGCCGTCAAGGCGCGCATCGTGGTGGCCACCACGCCGGCCGCGCAGGTGGTGCCGTTGAGCGCGCTGCAGACGATGGACGGCAAGGACGTGGTGTTCGTGCGCGAAGGGGACACCTACACCGCGCGTGCGGTGACCCTGGGGGCGCGCGATGCCGGCAAGGTCGAAGTGCTCAGTGGCGTGGCCGTCGGCGAAGACGTCGTGGTCGAGCAGAGCTACGTGGTCAAGGCCGACATCGGCAAGGCAGGGGCATCGCATGAACATTGATGCGTTGCCGCGCCCCGCACACGGAGGGCGCTCCCATGCTTGAGCGCATCCTCCGCGCCGCCATCGCCCATCGCTGGTTGATGATGGCCCTGACGTTGGTGCTGATCGTCATCGGCAGCTGGAGCTTCACCAAGCTGCCGATCGATGCCACCCCGGACATCACCAACGTCCAGGTGCAGATCAATACCGCGGCCCCCGGTTACTCGCCGCTGGAAACCGAACAGCGCATCACCTACCCGGTGGAGACGGTGATGGCCGGCCTGCCGGCGATGGAGCAGGCCCGCTCGCTGTCGCGCTACGGGCTCTCGCAGGTGACCGTGGTCTTCAAGGACGGCACCGACATCTACTTCGCCCGCCAGCAGGTCGCCGAACGCCTGCAGCAGGTCAAATCGCAGATTCCCGACGGCCTGGATCCGCAGCTGGGCCCGATCTCGACCGGCCTCGGCGAGATCTTCATGTACACCATCGACGCCGATCCCAAGGCGCGCAAGGCCGATGGCACGGCGTACACCGCCACCGACCTGCGCACCCTGCAGGACTGGGTGATCCGGCCGCAGCTGCGCAACGTGCCCGGCGTGACCGAGGTCAACACCATCGGTGGCTTCCAGCGTCAGGTGCACATCACCCCCGACCCGGCCCGGCTGCGCGCGCTGGGCTTCACGCTGGAAGATGTCGCGCAGGCGGTGGAGACCAACAACCAGAACGTCGGCGCCGGCTACATCGAACGCAACGGCCAGCAGTTCCTGGTCCGCATTCCCGGCCAGGTCGCCAACCTGGAGGAGATCGGCAACATCGTGCTGGCCCGCCGTGAAGGCGTGCCGATCCACGTGCACGACGTCGCCCAGGTGCAGGACGGCCCGGAGCTGCGCAGTGGCGCGGCCACCCAGAACGGCCATGAAGTGGTGATGGGCACGGTGGTGATGCTGATCGGGGCCAACAGCCGCGATGTGGCCCAGGCCGCGGCGGCGCGTCTGCAGCAGGCGCAGGCCAGTCTGCCGGAGGGCGTCACCGTCACCGCCAGCTACGACCGCACCGCGCTGGTCGACCGCACCATCGCCACGGTCGCCAAGAACCTGATCGAAGGCGCCTTGCTGGTGATCGTGGTGCTGTTCCTGCTGCTCGGCAACTTCCGCGCGGCGTTGATCACCGCGGCGGTGATTCCACTGGCGATGCTGTTCACGCTGACCGGCATGGCCCGCGGTGGCGTGTCGGCGAACCTGATGAGTCTGGGCGCGCTGGACTTCGGCCTGATCGTCGACGGGGCGGTGATCATCATCGAGAACTGCCTGCGCCGCTTCGGCGAACGCCAGCACGCGCTCGGCCGCGACATGACCCGCGACGAACGCTTCGCCGAAACCGCCAGCGCCACCGCCGAGGTGATCCGCCCGAGCCTGTTCGGTCTGGGCATCATCACCGCGGTGTACCTGCCGATCTTCGCGCTCACCGGCGTGGAAGGAAAAATGTTCCACCCGATGGCGATCACCGTGGTGCTGGCCCTGACCGGTGCGATGGTGCTGGCACTGACCTTCGTGCCTGCCGCGATCGCGCTGTTCCTCGGTGGCCGTGTGCAGGAGAAGGAGAACCGCCTGATGGCCTGGGTGCGCCGGCGCTACGAGCCGATGCTGGCCTTTGCCCTGCGGCGCGGCCGCTGGATGGTCGCCGGTGCGCTGGTGCTGGTGATCGGTTGTGGTCTGCTGGCGACGCGGCTGGGCAGCGAGTTCGTACCAAACCTGGACGAAGGCGATGTCGCCATGCACGCCATGCGCATCCCCGGGACCAGCCTGACCCAGTCGATCGAGATGCAGAAGCAGATCGAGAACCGGCTGGTGCAGTTCGCCGAGGTGGACAAGGTGTTCTCCAAGATCGGCACGCCGGAAGTCGCCTCCGATCCGATGCCGCCCTCGGTCGCCGATACCTTCATCATGATGAAACCGCGCAAGGCCTGGCCGGATCCACGCAAATCGCGTGCCGCGCTGCTGGCCGAGCTGGAAGACGCGGTGGAGCAGCTGCCCGGCAACAACTACGAGTTCACCCAGCCGATCCAGATGCGTACCAACGAACTGATCTCCGGCGTGCGTGCCGACGTGGCGGTGATGCTGTTCGGCGATGACCTGGAGACGCTGCTGTCGGTCGGCAAGCGCATTGCCGCGGTAGCCGGCACGGTGCCGGGCGCGGCCGATGTGCGGGTGGAGGAGACCAGCGGCCTGCCGCTGCTGACTGTCACCCCCAACCGCACCGCGTTGGCCGGCTATGGCTTGAATCCCGGCCAGGTGCAATCGACCGTGGCCACCGCCGTGGGCGGGCAGGTGGCAGGGCAGTTGTTCGAGGGTGACCGCCGCTTCGATATCGTGGTGCGCCTGCCCGAAGCACTGCGCCAGGACCCGGCCGCACTGGCGGACCTGCCGGTGTCGCTGGAGACGGCGCTGGCCGACGACGCCGACGAGTCCAGCCGCACCGGCAGCTGGACCAGCGGCAGTGCACGCACCGTACCGCTGCGTGAGCTGGCGACGCTGAGCAACAGCGAAGGGCCGAACCAGATCAACCGCGAGAACGGCAAGCGCCGGATCGTGGTCACCGCCAACGTGCGCGACCGCGACCTGGGTGGATTTGTCGGCGATCTGCAGCAGGCGATCGGGCGCGATGTGCAGGTGCCCAACGGCTACTGGATCGAATACGGCGGCAGCTTCGAGCAGCTGATTTCGGCCAGCCAGCGCCTGTCGATCGTGGTGCCGGTGACGCTGGCGATCATCTTCGCCCTGCTGTTCTGGGCGTTCGGCTCGGTCAAGGATGCGGCCATCGTGTTCAGTGGCGTGCCGCTGGCGCTCACCGGCGGCGTGCTCGCGCTGGCCCTGCGGGGCATTCCGCTGTCGATCTCGGCCGGCGTGGGCTTCATCGCGCTGTCCGGTGTGGCGGTGCTCAACGGCCTGGTGATGATCAGCTTCGTGCGCAGCCTGCGCGAGCAGGGGATGCCGTTGCCGCAGGCGGTGCGCGAGGGCGCGCTGGGCCGTCTGCGCCCGGTCCTGATGACCGCGCTGGTGGCCTCGCTCGGCTTCGTGCCGATGGCCTTCAATGTTGGTGCGGGCTCGGAGGTGCAGCGCCCGCTGGCGACCGTGGTGATCGGCGGCATCCTCTCGTCCACGCTGCTGACGTTGCTGGTGCTGCCGGTGCTGTATCGGTGGTTGCACCGGAAGGGGCCTGACGCGGTTTGAAGGATGGGTCCGCACGTGATGCCACGTGCGGACCTGGCTGCCTCACCAATGCGCTGGCTTGTCGATGGGCTTCTTCCCGGTCTGGATCCAGTGAGGCAACTGACATGAAAAAACCGCCGTTCGGCGGTTTTTTCGTCCCAAGCCGTTTAGCCAACTGAATGACGACGGCGAGGGCGGGGTCGTGTGGCCACTACAGCAGTCCGTTGCCATGGCGGTCAAATGGCGGGGTCACACCTTGAGGCCGCCTCATCCACTTGGCGTTTATCGATTTCCTGCCAGCCATTGCTGGATCAGATCGGCTGCTTTGGCCACGCCAGTTTCCATGCCCATCGCCCTTCCCAGAGCAGCAGCCCGTTCACGCGTTCCGGCGTGTTCGACGAAGCCAATGGCCCGCGCCAGCGTGTTGGCATCCAACCGCTTCGGCGACAACGCCGCCGGCGCCACGCCCAACGCCTGCAACCGCGCCGCCCAGAAAAACTGGTCGGCCGCGAACGGCATCACCAGCGATGGCACCCCGGCCCGGCAGGCCGAATGCGTGGTGCCGCTGCCGCCGTGGTGGATCACCAGCGCGCAGCGCGGGAACAGCGCCTCGTGTGGGGTTGGCCCGACCACGAACACGCGGGCGGGCAGGGGGGGGCTGGGCAGCCCCGCCCAACCGGGGAACAGCAGCACCCGGCGGGGGGCCAGGGCGTCCAGCAGCGCTGGCAGCACGCGGTCGCGATCAAAGCCGGTCATGCTGCCAAAGCCCAGGTACACCGGGGCGGGCCCGGCGTCGAGGAAGGCCTGCAGGTCCGGCGGTGGTTGCCAGGGGCTGTCCGGCAGGCGCCATTGGCCGCAGATGCGATGGTTGGCGGGCCAGTCCGCCGGTTGCGGCAGCAGGCTGGGCGAGATGCCGTATAGCATCGGCAGGTCGCGCCAGAGGCTGCGTCGCGGCGACATGCCCAGCGCGTGCCGGGCCTGGTTGATCGGCTGCCGGAAGGTGCGCCAGACCGCCTGGTTGACCAGCCCGTAGCTGAGCCGGTTCAGTGCACCCGGCAGGGGCAGCCGGGGCAGGAACGGGGACGGGAAGGCGGCCGTGGGCGTCAGCGGGATCATGCCCAGCCCGATCGCGGGCAGGCCATGCCGCTCGGCCACGGTCATACCCACGAAGGCGGCCAGCCCACCGGTCAGCACCGCATCGCACCCGGCGGCAGCCGCATCGGCCTGCCGGGTCCACGCCGGCACGTGCCGGCGCGCCATCCGGGCCAGTCCGCGCGAGGCGGCCAGCGTGTTGTTGCCACGCGACACCAGCGCCACCACCTCGTCGTGGATGTCGCCTTCCAGCGCGGCGTGCGGCACGCCCAGGGCGCGCGCGCTGCCCAGGGTGCCGCCCTCGGCCAGCAGCATGACCTCGTGTCCGGCGGCCATCAGGCCGTGGCAGAGCATGACCAGCGGGCGGGTGTCGCCTTCGGTGCCGTAGGTAAGTGCCAGCAGCCGCATCGAGGGGGCCAGGGGAAAAGGGGCGGCCAGTATCGCCATCGCCCGTGGGTGGCGATGCGAACACGGGAGGCCGTCCCGGCACTGACAGACCACCATGGCCCTGTGGACAACTTGCGCCAGACACCGGCCTGCGGCATAATGCGCGGCTCGCTGTGTCCAGAAATCTCTGGATCGGCGGCCGGGAACACGTCATCCGGTCCGCCCTCGACAGCGTAACCCTTTGATTCTCATGACGTGTGGCGGGAAACCGTCGAGGCCGCCGTCGCCCGGGCTATGGGCTGACAACTACTTTTATCGAGGTGCGCAATGTCCCGCGTATGCCAAGTTTCCGGCAAGCGAGTGCAGACGGGTAACAACGTCTCGCACGCCAACAACAAGACCCGCCGTCGTTTCCTGCCCAACCTGCACGAGCGCCGCTTCTGGGTTGCCAGCGAAAACCGCTGGGTCAAGCTTCGTGTTTCCGCGCATGCCCTGCGCACCATCGACAAGAACGGTATCGACTCCGTTCTGGCTGAGCTGCGTTCGCGCGGCGAAAAGGTCTGAGGAGTAAACGATCATGGCAGGCAAGCGCGATAAGATCCGTCTGATTTCGACGGCCAACACTGGCCACTTCTACACGACGGACAAGAACAAGAAGAACACCCCCGGGAAGATGGAATTCCTGAAGTACGATCCGGTCGTGCGCAAGCACGTCCTGTACAAGGAAGGCAAGATCAAGTAATCCGCAAGGGTTCTTGAGCTTCCCGACGAAAAACCCGCCCTCGTGGCGGGTTTTTTTGTTGGGCCGGCGATACGTGGCGCCGGCCAGCGGCCGGCACGACCGGTTGCATGCAGCGGCCCATGGCAGAATGCGTTTCCCTCCCGACGGGCGACGCGATGCTGTTCGAGTGGCTGCTGGGTTCGTGGTTGTTGATGCTGGATTGGCTGATCCGGCTGGCCGCGCTGTTGTGGATTCCCAGCCGCACCACGCCCGGTGCCGCGCGCAGCTGGCTGCTGCTGGTCGGCTTCGTGCCGCTGCTCGGGCTGCCGCTGTATCTGCTGTTCGGCCACCCGTGGCTGTCGCGCCAGCGCGTGCAGCGCCAGGCCGAGGCCTCCCAGGTGATCCGCGAGGAGCAGGCGCTGCAGCCGCCGCTGCGCTGGACGCCGCCGCCGGAGACGGCCACCGCCGAGATCGTGCCGCTGATCGAGCGCCAGGGCGATTTCATGCCCATCCACGGCAACGCGGTGGATCTGCTCAATGACTACGACGCCTCGCTGCAGGCCCTGATCGAAGACATCGACCAGGCCCGCGACCGCGTGCACCTGCTGTATTACCTGATGTTCGATGACGCGGTCGGCGAGGCCATCGTGGAGGCGCTGCAGCGGGCGGCCGCGCGCGGTGTGCATTGCCGCGTGCTGCTCGATGCAGTGGGGGCCAAGCGTGGGCTGCGCCACTATCGCCATCGCCTGCAGGCGATCGGTGTCGACGTGCGCGCGATGCTGCCCGGTGGTCTGCGCTGGCGGCGCAGTGGCCGCATGGACCTGCGCAACCACCGCAAGATCGCGGTGATCGACAACCGCGTCGGTTACATCGGTTCACAGAACCTGGCGCGGGCGCAGTTCGTCGCCGGCTTCCCGAACAAAGAGCTGGTCGCGCGCGTGCGCGGTCCGGTGGTGGCGCACCTGGAAGCGGTGTTCGCCAGCGACTGGTACATGGAAACCGGGCAACGCCTGGATGTGCTCACCGCCGTGCCGGTGTGCTCGGCCGATGTGCCGACCCAGCTGCTGCCCAGTGGCCCGGCATACCCCTTCAGCAATGCGCGCGATGCGGTGAACGCGCTGATCCATCTGGCGCGCCGGCGAATCGTGCTGGTCACGCCGTACTTCGTTCCCGATGAAGCGACCTTGAGTGCGCTGCGCATCGCGGCGCTGTCCGGCGTGCAGGTGCAGCTGATCCTGTCGGCCAGCACCAACCAGCGGCTGACCTCCTGGGCGCAGGAGGCCTACTACGATGAGCTGCTGCGCAGCGGGGTGCGCATCGCGCTGTACGAACCGCATTTCCTGCATGCCAAGCACCTGACCGTCGATGAAGACATCGCCCTGGTCGGCTCGATCAACCTGGATATCCGCTCGTTCGCGCTCAATGCCGAGATCGGCATGCTCTGTTATGACCCCGGCATGGTGCGGCAGCTGGCGCAGATCGAAGCCGACTATCTCGAGCAGTCACGTCAGCTCGATCTGGCGACGTGGCGCCAACGGCCGGCGTGGAAGCGCAGCCGCGAAGGCATCGCACGGCTGGCCGATGCCTTGATGTAGCCCGCTGTGACGCACGTGGACGGGCGGTCCACGCGCATCGCCTACAATCGAGGCATGACTGCGTCCGATACCCACCGCCAGTGTGATCTGGCCATCGTCGGCGGCGGCGCTGCCGGCGTCCTGGTTGCCCTGCAGGCCCTGCGCCATGCTGCGCGACCGTCACGCATCGTGCTGTTCGAGCCGGCTTCGGCGCTGGCCGAAGGCATCGCCTACGCCACGCCTTGGCCCGAGCACCTGCTCAACGTGCCGGCCGGCAAGATGAGCGCGCTGCCCGATCAGCCTGCGGATTTCCTCGATTACCTGATCGACAGCCAGGCGATTGCCGATGTGGCGCGCGAGGTGCTGGCGGACCAGTTCGTGCCGCGCCGCCATTACGCCGCCTACCTGCGTGAGCGCCTGGAACAGGCGTGCGAGCGCAGCGTGGCAGTGCTGGAGGTGGTCGAGCAGCCAGTGTTCGCGCTGGAGCCGACCGAACACGGTGTGCAGTTGCGGCTCGACGACGACGTGGTGTGGCGCGCGCAGCGCGTGGTGCTGGCCTGTGGCAACAGCATGCGACCACTGCCGGTGCCCGGTGCCGATGCCCTGCCGCCGGCGCAGGCGGTGGAGGCCTGGGATTACGACGGCGTGCGCGTGCTGGCCGGCGATGACGATCTGGCCATCATCGGCTCGGGCCTGAGCATGGCCGACAGCGTGGTGGCCCTGGCGGCCGCCGGACACCGCGGGCGCATCTTCGTGCTGTCGCGACATGCGCTGCTGCCATTGCCACAGGCGCACGGCGCAGCGGTCACCTTCGATCCGCAGCCCTTGTTGACGATGTCGCTGCGTCAGCGCGTGCGTGAACTGCGTGGGCAGGCCCGTGCCGCCGTGGCGCAGGGCATCCCTTGGCAAAGCGTCATGGACCGCATCCGGCCGATGGGCCAGGCATTGTGGTTGAGCCTGGGCGAGGCCGACCAGCGTCGTTTCCTGCGCCACGTGGTGCGCCATTGGGACGTGCACCGCCACCGCATCGCCGAATCGGTGCATGCCCAGGTCAGCGAGCTGGAGCGCAGCGGCCAGCTGCAGCGCCACCGCGCCCGGCTGGACACGCTGCTGGTGCAGGAAGGCGGGCTGCAGCTGCACGGGCACGGCCCGGCCGGCGGCCTGCCGCCACTGACGGTCAGCGCGGTGATCAATGCCACCGGCGTGGAAACCCGCGCGCTGTGCATGCGCAATCCACTGATCCAGCAGCTGCTGGCCGATGGGCATGCGCGGCCTGGTCCGCACGGGCTGGGGCTGGATACCTCGGTGGAGAACGGCGAACTGCTCGGTGCCGACGGCCAGCGTCAGACCCGCGTGCTGGTGGTGGGCAGCCTGCGCATCGGCACGCTCTGGGAAAGCCTGGCCATTCCCGAGTTGCGGATGCAGGCCCAGCAGGCCGCGCTGCGCGCGGTGGGCTGACTGCGACACCGTGCCTCGCGGCCGTGCGCGAGGCACACAAACACCTCATGCCTTCCCCTCGAAAGGCTCGGTGGTGGCGGCATGACGACGGCACTAGGCTCGTGTCTTTCTCACAGGAAATGACCATGACGCTACGTCCCGACAGGACCGCCCCCCGTGTCACGGCGACGACCCCATGGCGCCCGCTCGTCGTGCTGGGCGCAACACTGGTTCTGGCCGCCTGCCAGCGCCACGCCCCGGTCGATCCCGCTGCCTCGACCGCTGCGACGGTCGCGGCGCCCGTCGCCGTCACCGCACTGCGCGACATTCCCGCCTGCCCGGCGGGCGCCAGCGTGATGGAGGGATGGAACGACCGCGCCCCGCCGCGGCGCATTTTCGGCAACACATGGTATGTCGGCACCTGTGGGCTGGCTGCGGTGCTGGTGACCTCCGATCAGGGCCATGTGCTGATCGATGGCGGCACGACGCCCGCCGGCCCCCTGATCGAGGCCAATATCCGCACGCTTGGCTTCGATCCGCAGGACGTGAAGTATCTGCTGAACTCGCACGAGCATTACGATCACGCCGCCGGCCTGGCGCACCTGCAGGCGGCCACCGGCGCACCGCTGCTGGCACGCTCGCCCGCTGTGGCCACCCTGCGTAACGGCCGGAGCGATCGCAGCGATCCGCAGTTCCTTGAGGAAGGCTCGGCATTTCCAGCGGTGGCCGAGGTCATGGCCATCGGCGACGGCGAGGTCGTCCGCGTCGGTCCGCTGGCGCTGACCGCCCATGCCACCCCGGGCCACGCGCCGGGCGGCACCAGTTGGACCTGGCGGTCCTGCGAGGCAGGGCGCTGCCTGGACATCGCCTACACCGACAGCGTGAGTGCGATTTCCGATGCCCAGTACCGCTATCTCGATCACCCGCAGATGGTGGAGGCCTTCCGGCGCGGTCTGGATACGCTGGCGGCGCTACCCTGCGACGTGCATGTGACGCCGCATCCCCTGGGCAGCAACCTGTTCATCCGTCTGCAGGGCGACGCAGCCACCCCGCTGGTCCAGCCAGGCGCCTGCCGTCGCTACGCGCAGATGGGGCACACCCAGCTGGACACACGGCTTGCCGAGGAAGCCGCCGGACGCGCGCCCTGACGCAGGGAGGGTGCAGAGGGCGTAAAATGGGGACATGGATGTTTCCCACTTGCTCGACGGGTTGAACCCCGCCCAGCGCGAAGCTGTGTCCGCCCCGCCCGGCCACCATCTGGTGCTTGCCGGTGCCGGTTCCGGCAAGACCCGCGTGCTTATCCACCGCATCGCCTGGCTCAATGAAGTCTGCGGCGTGCCGACCCATGGCATTTTTGCGGTGACCTTCACCAACAAGGCCGCCGGGGAGATGCGTCACCGCATCGACCTGCAGCTGTCGCAGGGCAGCCGTGGCGCCTGGATCGGCACCTTCCACGGCCTGGCCCATCGCCTGCTGCGCCTGCATTTCCAGGACGCCAAGCTGCCCGACAGCTTCCAGGTGATGGATTCGGACGACCAGCTGCGGCTGGTCAAGCGCGTGGTCCAGCAGCTGGAGATCGACGACGGCAAGTTCCCGCCGAAGCAGATCGCCTGGTGGATCAACGAGCAGAAGGACGAGGGCCGTCGCCCGCAGCATATCCAGCCCGAGCCGCATGACGCGTGGCTGGAAACCATGCGCCAGGCGTATATCGCCTACCAGGAGCGCTGCGATCGCGCCGGTCTGGTCGATTTCGCCGAACTGTTGCTGCGCGCGCATGAACTGCTGCGCGACAACCCGGCCTTGCTGGCTCACTACCGTTCGCGCTTCCGCGAAATCCTGGTGGACGAGTTCCAGGACACCAACGCCATCCAGTACGCCTTCGTGCGCGTACTCGCCGGCGATACCGGCCACGTGTTCGTGGTCGGCGACGACGACCAGGCCATCTATGGCTGGCGCGGCGCCAAGGTCGAGAACGTGCAGCGCTTCCTGAAGGATTTCCCGGGTGCGCAGACCGTCCGCCTGGAGCAGAACTACCGCTCCACCGCCAATATCCTCGGCGCGGCCAATGCGGTGATCGCGCACAACCCGGACCGTATCGGCAAAGAGTTGTGGACCGACAGCGGCGACGGCGATCCGATCGATCTGTATGCGGCCTACAACGAGATGGACGAGGCGCGTTACGTGGTCGAGCGCGCGCGCCAGTGGGTGCGTGATGGCGGCAGCTACGGCGATGTCGCCGTGCTCTACCGCAGCAATGCGCAGTCGCGTGCCTTCGAAGAATCCCTGCTCTCCGAGCAGGTGCCGTACCGCGTGTACGGCGGCATGCGCTTCTTCGAGCGTGCCGAAATCAAGGACGCGCTGGCGTACCTGCGGTTGATGACCAACCGCAACGATGACGCGGCCTTCGAGCGCGCGGTCAACACGCCGACGCGTGGCATCGGCGACCGCACCCTGGATGAAGTGCGCCGCTTGGCCCGTTCCCACGCGATTTCGCTGTGGGAGGCCACCATGCTGACCACCCAGGGCAATGAGCTCGCTGCACGTGCACGCAACGCGCTGGCCGGCTTCCTGGTGCTGGTCAATCAGCTCCAGACTGAAGCCGACACGATGACCCTCGCCGAACGCATCGACCATGTGCTGATGCGCTCGGGCCTGCGCGAGCACTGGTCCAAGGAAAGTCGCAACGCGCTGGATTCGGAATCGCGCGCGGACAACCTGGACGAACTGGTCTCGGTGGCCTCGCGCTTCGTGCGTCGCGAAGACGATGTCGAAGAAACCCAGGACATGAGCGAGCTGGTCGCCTTCCTCGCCTATGCCTCGCTGGAGGCCGGCGAAGGCCAGGCCCAGGCCGGCGAAGAGGGCGTGCAGTTGATGACGCTGCACGCCGCCAAGGGCCTGGAGTTCCCGCTGGTGTTCCTGGCCGGCATGGAAGACGGCCTGTTCCCGAGCGCGCGCTCGCTGGAAGAAAGCGGCCGGCTGGAAGAAGAACGTCGCCTGGCGTACGTGGGCATCACCCGCGCGCGCCAGAAGCTGGTGCTCTGCTACGCCGAATCGCGTCGCATCCATGGCCAGGACAACTACAACGTGCCCTCGCGCTTCCTGCGCGAGATCCCGCGTGAGCTGGTCAATGAAGTGCGCCCGAAGGTGCAGGTCTCGCGTGGCACCTCGCTCGGTGCCAACCGGGTGATGGGCCACGCGGCGCTGGAAGCACCGCCACTCAAGCTGGGCGCGATGGTCAACCATCCCAAGTTCGGCGAAGGCATGGTCACCGACTACGAAGGCAGCGGCCAGCACGCCCGCGTGCAGGTCGAATTCATCGAGGCCGGCAGCAAGTGGCTGGTGATGGCGTATGCCAATTTGACGGTGCTCTGAGCAGCGCTCGTGATCCGGTAGTGCCGGCCGCTGGCCGGCTGCTCCTTGCCGCGGCGTTGTCGCGAGCCGGCCAGCGGCCGGCACTGCAACGGGCGGCATCCTTTGTCGGGAGCCGGCCAGCGGCCGGCACTACAATGGGCGGCATACCTTGTCGGGAGCCGGCCAGCGGCCGGCACTGCAATGGGCGGCATACCTTGTCGGGAGCCGGCCAGCGGCCGGCACTACAATGGCGGCATTCCTTTCGCGCAGGCCCCCGCCATGACCGATTCGCCGCTGCACCTCACCGTCAAATTGAACGCCAGGCTCCAGCCCGAGCATCGCCATGAGCTGTTCGAAGATCCGCTGGATGCGCTGCTGGGCAGTGCCGAGCTGGGTGAGATCACCGGCGGTGGCACCGCGCTGACGGAAGATGGTGAAGTGGACTACGGCGATATCGAGGTCGCGTTGAACGATCCAGCCTCGCTGCCTGGCGTGATCGAGCTGCTGGAGCAGCTGGGTGCGCCGAAGGGCTCGCTGATCCAGCGCGAAGGCGCCCCCGATCAACCGTTCGGCGTCACCGAAGGCCTGGCGTTGTATCTCAACGGCACCGACCTGCCCGATGAAGTCTATGAGCAGTGCGACTCGAACTATGTGTTCGAACAGATCGTCGAGCGCATCGAAGGCCACGGCGAGATCTGCAGCTGGTGGCAGGGCCCGACCGAGACGGCGCTGTATCTGTATGGCGCCTCGTTCGACACCCTGCACGCGCGCATCGCCGATCTGCTGGCGAGCTACCCGCTGTGCCAAGGCGCGCGCGTGGTGCGTACCGCCTGATCAGCAGTCCGGCGCGTGGCCTGCTGCATAGCGCAGGCCACGGCGCAGCTGCGCCCGCACATTCGGGTCGGCATACACCGCCGCGTCGTGGCCCAGCCCGGTGTACCAGCTGCGGCCGCCATCGAAGGGCCGGCACCAGGCGATGGGATGATCGGCGCCCATGGTGCCGCCGTCGTATCGCGATTCGTCCACTGTCGCGATGACCTTCACCGTTCCACGCGGATTGCGCCGGTAGTTGTAAAGCTCATCGCGGATCGGCCACGCCGGGCCTGACGGCCTGCCGTCACGTTCGGGCTGCACAAGCGTCTCCTGCAGACCCTTGGGATGCTTGTGGAACCACGCGCCGACCAGTTCGCCGTACCACGGCCAGTCGTACTCGGTGTCGGCTGCGGCGTGCACGCCCATGAAGCCGCCGCCGTTGCGGATGAACTGTTCCATCGCCGCCTGCTGCGCGGCGTCGAGTACATCGCCGGTGGTATTGGCGAAGACCACGGCGCGGTAGCGGGCGAGGTTGTCGAGGCGGAAATCGCGGGGATCGTCGCTCGGGTCCGCCGTCATGCCGGCCTCGGCACTCAGCTCGCGCAGCGTTGCCACGGCCACAGGAATCGAGTCGTGGTGGAACGTGGCGGTGCGGATGAAGATCAGCACGCGGTCCGGACCCGGCGCGGCGGCAAGGCCGGGTAGCGGCAGCAGGGCCAGCGAGCACAGCAGGGCGATGAGCAGAGGGCGCATGCGCGAAGTCTGTCATGGGCGCTGCCCGTCTCCGTCCTGCGCTGCAGCACAGGCATCCCAGGCAGCGCATGCCTGCGCTATCCGTGTTGTGGTGGGCCAGGGCGCCTCGCTTCATCCCCGATCGCCCCCGGCTCATCCCGGATTTCACACAGTTCGTCGCGTGCCGCTTGTCGCTCCCCCGGCCGGCGCCCAGAGTCTGCCCCTGTCCGCTGGGAGCGCACTCGTGAACAAGGGAATTCCGTATCTGCTTGCTGCACTGGTTCTGCTGACATGGTCGGCAGGCTGGGCCGAGCCGGTGCTGGCCCTGTTCCAGCACGCGCAGACCTGCCTGGCCGACGGCGGCGACTTCGATCTGCTGCGCCTGCGCTGCCAGCCGCAGCCCAGTGGGTTGTGCATCGGCCAGGCAACGCTGTGGTTCTGGCTGAGCGGCATCGTCTTCGCACTGGTGGCGCTGCTGGGCACGCGACGCGGCACGCGCTGACACGCGAGCGGCCAACCGGCATCATCACCCTCTGTCTGAGGGAGGCCACATGGGTCCGAGCGAAAAAGAAAAGATGCTGTCCGGGCTGCCCTACCGCCCCGGTGATCCGGCGCTGCAGGCCGACATGGCCGCCGCCAAGGTCTGGATGGTCCGCTACAACGCCGCCCTGGCCGAAAGCCCGGCCGTGCGCCGCGCGCTGTTGCGCGAGCAGCTCGGCGCGGTCGGCGAAGGCGCGGTGATCCGGCCGCCATTCCATTGCGACTACGGCTACAACATCCGCCTGGGGCAGGGCGTGTTCCTCAACTACAACTGCGTGATCCTGGACGTGGCCGAGGTCAGCATCGGCGATGGCACCCAGATCGGTCCGGCAGTGCAGCTCTACGCCGCCGACCATCCGCGTGATCCCCAGGCGCGGGCGGAAGGCCTGGAGTCGGCCAGGCCGATCCGGATCGGGCGCAATGTCTGGATCGGGGGCGGCGCGATCGTGCTGCCCGGCGTCACCATCGGCGATGACGCGGTGGTGGGCGCGGGCAGTGTGGTCACCCGCGACGTGCCTGCGGGCGCGACCGTGGTGGGCAATCCGGCGCGGGCGGTGCCTGCCCGCGGCCACGGCGATTGATCCAGCTCAAGGCACTGCGTCCACACCGGGTGTGCAATGGTGATGTTCCCATTGCCCACCCCAAGGAGCTCTGCCATGTACAAGCGCATCCTGATTGCCACCGATGGTTCGGAGCTGGCCGAGAAAGGCCTGGCCAAGGGCCTGGAGCTGGCCAAGGACCTCGATGCCGAGGTCGATATCGTGACCGTCTCCGAGCCATGGGCCGTCGGTATGTACGACGCGATGGGCTGGAGCGTGGGCTACATGAACACGCCCGAATACAAAGCCGATCGCGAAGAGACCGCGCAGAAGGTGCTGCAGCCGGCCAAGGCCGCCGCAGAGGCGCAGGGCCTGCGCACTGAAACCGTGCATGTGCTGGACCGCTATGCCGCCGACGGCATCATCGATACCGCCACCGAGCGCGGCAGCGACCTGATCGTGATGACCTCGCATGGCCGCCGTGGTGTGACCCGCGTGCTGCTCGGCAGCCAGACCGCCGAAGTGCTGGCACGCAGCACGGTACCGGTGCTGGTCATCCGATAACGGAGAAGCGGTAGTGCCGGCCGCTGGCCGGCAGTGCCCCTCAGTGCCCGTCAATCGCGCAGTTTCAACGTCTGCGATTCATCCAGCGTGCCATCCGGCTGCAGCACCACATAACGCTCGCCGCTGCGGTCGAACAGCACCGGGATCGGGTCGCGGAACAGCGGGCGGCGCACGAAGCGCAGCTGCCAGCCGAAATGCTCCAGCGTCTCCACCGCCTGGCGTTGCTCTGCAGTAAGGCCGGCGCGCAGTTCAGCCGGATTTGGATCGTGGCGGCGTTCGGGTGTAGTCATCGAGCGTGGGCAAGCGGGGACGGGGGTCAGTGCCTTGCCGGCCCCGTGCGGTCACGGGGCGGCAGTGCGGTCGACGCCCGGAATCACCAGCTGTAGAGCTTCCAATACACCGGCGAGACGCCGTCCTTGTCGCTGTCCATGCGGCCATCGCCGTTCTGGTCGTACATGTAGAACGGGGCACCGCGCGACGGGGTCACCTTGACCATCCGCAGCTGGCCGCCCACCCGGTATTCCTCGATGGTGTCGCCGTTGTCCTGCACCGTCTTGACCACATCGGCACCAGTGACATCAACCGGGGGCCTGCCGCCGCCACCGGTGGCACAGCCGGCCAGTGCGAGCACGCCTGCGAGCAACAGAATCTTCATGGGCCGGGAGTCCTTGGGCGAAGAGGGCCTGATTATGCCCGATGGATCGTGAGGCCGGTGCCGACGACGGTCAGGGCCGGGCGCGTAGAATTGCCCTATGAGCCGATTAGTCCTGATTGACGGGTCCAGTTACCTGTATCGCGCGTTCCACGCGCTTCCGCCGCTGACCAACGCACACGGTGAACCCACCGGCGCGCTGTTCGGCGTGGTCAACATGCTGCGCGCCACCTTGAAGGAGCGCCCTGAGTACGTCGCCTTCGTGGTCGATGCGCCCGGCAAGACCTTCCGTGACGACCTGTATGCCGACTACAAGGCCAACCGCCCGCCGATGCCCGATGACCTGCGCCCGCAGATCGAGCCGATGTGCCGCATCGTCGAGGCGCTGGGCCTGAGCATCCTGCGCATCCCCGGCGTGGAAGCCGATGATGTGATCGGCACGCTGGCCCTGCAGGGCCACCGCGATGGCCTGCAGGTGACCATTTCCACCGGCGACAAGGACTTCGCCCAGCTGGTCCGTCCGGGTATCGAGCTGGTCAACACCATGACCGGCAGCCGCATGGATTCGGACGCGGCGGTCATGGAGAAGTTCGGCGTGCGCGCCGACCAGATCGTCGACCTGCTGGCGCTGATGGGCGACGCCGTGGACAACGTGCCCGGCGTGGAAAAGTGCGGTCCCAAGACCGCCGCCAAGTGGCTGGCCGAGTACCAGCACCTGGATGGGGTGATGGCGGCGGCCCCGACCATGAAGGGCAAGATCGGCGAGAACCTGCGCGCGGCGCTGGAGCGCCTGCCGCTCAACCGCGAGCTGGTCACGATCCGCACCGATGTGCCGCTGGAGGTAACGGCGCAGACCCTGCCACTGCGCGAGCCGGACGTGCCGTCGCTGAGCGAGCTGTACCTGCGTTACGGCTTCACCCAGGCGCTCAAGGAGCTGGGCGGTCCCGTGCCGGCCCCGGCCGCTGCCAGCGAGGCCCCGGTCAGCCTGCGTGGCACCGCGGCCGGCTACGCCCGTGCCACGCCGGAGGTGGCGGTGGTGCCGGTCGACCCGGCGCTCTCCGCCCCCGGCGAGTACGAGATGGTGCTGACCACCGAGCAGCTCGACGCCTGGGTGCAGCGCCTGACCGATGCCGAGCTGATCTCGTTCGATACCGAGACCGACGCGCTGGACGCCATGCGCGCCAACCTGGTCGGCATCAGCCTGGCGGTCGAGCCGGGCCGCGCCGCCTATATCCCGGTCGGCCATGATTACCCCGGCGCGCCGGCCCAGCTGCCACGCGAGCAGGTGCTGGCCGCGCTGCGTCCTGCCCTGGAAGACCCCTCCAAGAAGAAGCTTGGCCAGCACGGCAAGTACGACCTGCACGTGCTGCGCCGCCACGGCGTGAACCTGCAGGGGTACCACGACGACACCATGCTGGAGAGCTTCGTGCTCAATTCCACCGCCACGCGCCATGACATGGACTCGCTGGCGATGCGCTACCTGGGCTACACCACGATCAAGTTCGAGGAGGTGGCCGGCAAGGGTGCCAAGCAGATCTCGTTCTCGCAGGTGGGCCTGGACGAAGCCTGCCGCTACGCCGCCGAAGATGCCGACGTGACCCTGCGCCTGCACCACGCCCTGCAGCCACAACTACAGGCCACGCCCTCGCTGGACAGCGTCTACCGCGACATCGAGATGCCGCTGGTGCCGGTGCTGACGCGCATCGAAGCCAATGGCGTGCACATCGACATGGCCGAACTGCGCCGGCAGAGCCAGGACCTGGGCTCGCGCATGCTGGCTGCCCAGCAGAAGGCCACCGAGCTGGCCGGGCGCACCTTCAACCTGGATTCGCCCAAGCAGCTGCAGGCCGTGCTGTTCGACGAACTGCAGCTGCCGGCACTGGTGAAGACCCCCAAGGGCCAGCCCAGCACCAACGAAGAGGCGCTGGAGGCGATCGCCGAGCAGCATGAACTGCCGCGGGTGATCCTGGAGTACCGCGGGCTGGCCAAGCTGCGCAGCACCTACACCGACAAGCTGCCGGAGATGATCAACCAGGACACCGGGCGGGTACACACCAGCTACCACCAGTCCGGCGCCGCCACCGGTCGGCTGTCCTCATCGGACCCGAACCTGCAGAACATCCCGATCCGCACCGAGGATGGCCGCCGCATCCGCCGCGCATTCGTGGCCCCGCCGGGCCGCAAGATCCTGGCCTGCGATTACTCGCAGATCGAGCTGCGGATCATGGCCCACCTCTCCGAGGACCCCGGCCTGGTGCGGGCCTTCGAGCAGGGCGTGGACGTGCACCGGGCGACGGCGGCGGAAGTCTTCAGCCGCCGCCTGGAAGAGGTGACCTCCAACGAGCGCCGGGCCGCCAAGGCGATCAACTTCGGCCTGATGTACGGCATGAGCGCGTTCGGCCTGGCCCGCAACCTGGGCATCGACCGCGGCCAGGCCCAGGATTACGTGGCGCTGTACTTCAGCCGCTACCCGGGCGTGCGCGATTTCATGGAGCGGATGCGCCAGCAGGCCCGCGACCAGGGCTATGTGGAAACCCTGTTCGGCCGCCGTCTGTACCTGAACGACATCAACGCCCGCAACCAGGGCCTGCGCGCCGGTGCTGAACGGGCCGCGATCAATGCCCCGATGCAGGGCACCGCGGCGGACATCATCAAGCGCGCCATGGTCAAGGTGGACAGCTGGCTGGAGGATCACGGCGACCAGGCCAAGATGATTCTGCAGGTGCACGATGAACTGGTCTTTGAAACCGAAAGTAGTTTCCTCGATACCTTGCGTTTGAAAGTCGTGGAACTGATGTCCTCGGCCGCCGAACTGCGTGTACCGCTGGTGGTGGATGCGGGCGTGGGCGACAACTGGGATGAGGCCCATTGAGGCCTGAATCACAGTCAAAAGGCTGAATTGGTTCAGTGCGCCACGATAATCTGACTGTTGGATGAATGTTTCTGGGAGGAGGCCCGAATTAATTGGGCCCCTTCACGAACTATCAATGTTCGGAGTGCTTTGATAGACCTCGACAGGCGCAATGCCTGTTGTGGATCTCTCCCATCCCCTGGAGCAGATCTCGGAACGGGGGCTCCTCCCCAAGCACCCGTTCCCCGGCCCCGCTAACCTCCCCCTGGTTGGCGGGGCTTTTTATTTGTGGCGCCGAAAACCCCGCGCGGCCCGCCGCACGAGAGACCCCGCGCTGCCGATTGCCGTTTGCCCTGCGCGCGGCCCATGCTGTGGGCTGGACCCGGGGAGAACCGCATGAGCGACCTGTTTGCATTGGCCATGCCGTGGTGGGAATTCATCCTGCGCGCGGTGGTGGTGTACGCGGTGGTACTGGGCATGGTCCGGCTCTCCGGCAAGCGCGCGCTGGGCCAGATCACCCCGTTCGATGTCTTGCTGATCGTGCTGCTCGGCAACGCGGTGCAGAACGCGCTGCTCGGCGAAGACACCTCCCTGGGCGGCGGCCTGCTGCTGGCGGCGACCCTGATCTCGATCAACTACGGCGTGGGCTGGCTCAGCACGCGCAGTCGGCGCGTGGAAACGCTGGTCGAAGGCGAGCCGATCCTGATCGCCCGTGATGGCAAGGTGCTCGATTCCGTGCTCAAGCGCGAGCTCGTGACCCCGGCCGATCTGGACGCAGCGATGCGTCAGCAGGGCTGCCTGTCCATCGACGATGTCGCCCTGGCGGTGCTGGAGATCAACGGGCACATCACCATCGTGCCGAAGAAGGCGTAGAGCCACCCATGGGGTGGCTCTACCCGACGGGTGCCACCCATGCACCGCATGCGAAATCCATGCCGGCCCATGCGGTGGCGCGCTGGGTTACACCCAGTCGCGCGGAACCAGGTAGTCGGCCAGGCGGGCTTCGTCGCTGCCGGTTTCAGGTTGGAAACCGTATTCCCAGCGCACGCGCGGGGGCAGGCTCATCAGGATGCTCTCGCTGCGCCCGCCGCTCTGCAGGCCGAACAGCGTGCCGCGGTCATAGACCAGGTTGAACTCGACATAGCGGCCGCGCCGGTACAGCTGGAACTCGCGTTCGCGCTCGCCATACGGCGTGTCCTTGCGGCGCTCGACCAGCGGCAGATAGGCATCCAGGAAACCATCGCCGACCGCACGCAGATACGCAAAATCGCGCTCGAAGTCGCCATGCAGGTCGTCGAAGAACAATCCGCCCACGCCGCGCGTCTCGTTGCGGTGGCGCAGGAAGAAATACTCATCGCACCAGCGCTTGTGCGCCGCATAGCGCTCTTCGCCGAAGGGCGCACAAAGATCGTGCGCAACCTGGTGCCAGTGCCGCACGTCTTCGTCGATGGGGTAGAACGGAGTGAGGTCAAAGCCGCCTCCGAACCACGAGGCCACCGCCACGCCATCACGCTCGGCGCGGAAGTAGCGCACGTTGGCGTGCGTCGTCGGCAGGTAGGGATTGGCGGGATGGAAGACCAGCGAGACGCCGGTCGCGCGCCATGACGCGCCGGCCAACTCTGGCCGGTTCGCCGAGGCCGATGGCGGCAGGCGCGTGCCGGCCACATCGGAGAACCCGATCCCGGCCTGCTCGAACACCGCCCCATCGCGCAGGATGCGGGTCCGGCCACCGCCGCCCTCCGCGCGCTGCCAGAGATCTTCGGTGAAGCGGGCCTGGCCGTCGGCGGTTTCAATCGCCGCACAGATGCGGTCCTGCAGGTCGGTCAGATACGCGCGGACGCGGTCGAAGTCGTTCATGGGCGCTACTTTACCGCAGGCCGGTGCACGGCCTGCGTGTGCTCACTGGCGCTCAGTGACCGCTTTTGCGGGTGCTGCTCTTGCTGTTCTTCGCCGCGGCGGGCGCCTCGGCCGGTGCGGCGTCGTCTGCCTCGGCATCGGGCTCGGTCGCCATGCGCTCGGCGATCTGTTCCAGCCCGGCACTGACCCGCATCAGGCCCCAGTTGCGGGTCGCGTGCACATCGCAGGCCACGTGCGTGCCGTTTCCATCCTTGGCGCAGATCGAGGCCATCTGCTCGGGCAGCGCCTCGTCACCGGTGTGTTCGTAGACGCTGGCCAGGTTCTCGCAGCCCTCGCGTACCCCGGCGGCGCAGAGCTTGAGATAGAACGGCGCCGCCTCGGCCCAGCGGTTGCGCAGCGCCAGCTGGTGACCGGCGGCATTGCAGCCCTGCAGCTTGCCGGCCGCGCAGCACGCCTGCGCACCGCCCTCGCGGCCCAAGGTCGGGCAATCCTGCGGCAGCGGGGTTTCGACGAAGACCACCGGCGCGCTGCACTGCTGCGCCTCGCCGGTGCGCTCGTAATAGCTGAAGCGGTTCCAGCTGTCCATGCCGATCAGGTTGCCGTTGGCCAGGCGCTTGAACACGAAGTCGTCGCCCTGGTCATGGCGCACACGGATGTCGCCATCGACCAGCCGCGCGCGCAGCTTGCCGCCGAAGCCGCTGTCGAGCATGCCGCCATCGCCGAACGGCAGATGGTCCATCAGGCCCTGGCTGGCGACATAGCTGCCGCAGGGCAGGGCGGTGGCTGCCACCGGGGTCAGTGCCTTGGCCTCCAGCGTGGCCAGCGGCGCCGCACGCTCGCAGGCGCGCGGGTCCTTGCCCAGGGTGCACGCCCGCTGCAGTGCATCGCGGGCCGGGATCAGGCGGCCGGCGTCCCACAACGCCTCGGCAGCGTTGGCGCAGAACGTGCCGCCGGTCTGTGCCCGGCACAGGGTGGTGATCTCATCGAGCTGTATGGCCGGCAGCGGTGACGCCTTGGCTGCGCTGAGCCCGCCAAGCAGCGCCTTGGCCAGCGCTTGCCCCATCGCGTCGCGCGCGGCCTCCAGACAGGCAGCCTGGTCGTACTGCGTGGACGCAGGTTTGCAGACCTCCGGCTCGGGCAGCTCCGGCGCATCGTCCCGGGTCGCCGCCAGCGTCCTGGCCTCGCGCGCTTCGGTCTGGAAGTTGGCCAGCAGGCGCTTGCAGGCGGCCGGCACATCCTCCCGACACCATTGACGCAGGCGGTCGTTGCTGGCGAAGAGCGTGTCGTTCAGGCAGGTGCCGATCTCGGCCCGGCACGATGCCGCCGGAAAGACCGTCGCGCGGCGGCAGGTGGCCGCCTTCTGCAAGCGGTAGTCGTTGAAGCGGTCACTGAGCAGGCGACCGCCCTCCTGCACGTTCAGCGAGCTGACGCCGCCGTTGTCCAGGTCGGCCAGCTTCAGCTCGTCGCCGAGGCGGCTGAGGAGGTAAGGCTCGGGCGCTTGGCCGGGAATCTGCCGCACCCCCTCGTTCGCACTGTGCAGGGTCAACGTGGTGCCGCTGTCCTTGGCAACGAACGTGCCACAGACCATGGCCTGGGCCGCCGCCGGCAGGCTGACCGCCGTGAGCAGGGTGAACAGGGTCGCGCGCCAGCCGTGGCGGCGCAGAAGGGGGAGGGAAACAGTCACACGATCATCCTTGCAGGTCGTGCAGCGCACCGTGGCGCTGCGGGAAACAGGTCAGCGGCGGAACAGCGCACGTACATCGGCCGCGCACAGGCGCACGATCAGCCAGCCCTGCAGCACCGCGAACGCCAGTGCGGTCACGCCGGCGAGGCCGCTGCAGATCACGCGCTGTACGCGCAGCTCACTGCGCAGCTTGAGCAGTTCGATCGATAGGGTGTCACCGGGTATCTGCGCCAGCAGGTGGCGGAACGCATCGTCCAGCAGCCACGCGGCGACCACGTTGAGCACGGCGGTGACCGCCAGCAGCACGATGAACAGTGCCCATGCCCAGCGCCAGCGACGCAGCATGCCCCAGCATGCGGCAACGCCCAAGAGGCTCGACACGCACAGCAGCACGTTGGCCAGCACCGGGTGGGTGAGCAGCCAGCGCAGCGAGCCAGGCAGCCAGTGCAGGTCCTCATCGGCCAGTAGCGCCTGCAGCGCCTCCGAGCCCGACAGAGGTATCGCAATCAGGGCCAGTACCCCCCACATCGCGGCCGTGACCAGGCAGACCAGCAGCACGGACTTGAGCAGGGGGGCGAGAAACGCAGGCGCACCCTCCCTGCTGGGGCGGGGCGTGCAGGAAGGCAATTGCGGGGGAAGCGAGGCTGACATCCGGTGTCCTGGTTGGGCAGGCCGCGACGTCTAGGTCCCAGCCACCGCGTTCGCGGCCGCGGGCAGGATATGGTCTGCGCTCAGCGGTGCCAAGCAAACGCCATGCGGCGGGCGCAGCGGCACCCAGGCCAGTTCGGCGATTTCCGCCTGTGCGCGGGGCGAACCGGTCACCGTCACCAGATAGGCGTGGGCCCGTACGCGGTGTCCGGCTTCGTGCACCGCCCAGGCCTCGAACCGGCCCAACGGCACGGCACTGGCGGGGTCCACCGTGACCCCGAGTTCTTCTTCCAGCTCGCGCGCCAGCGCGGCCAAGGGCGCTTCGCCGGGCTCGGGTTTGCCGCCGGGCTGGATGAAGGTGTCCGAGCCGTGCTTGCGCACCACCAGTACGCGGCCGTCGGGATCGAAAACGACCGCGGCGACGATATCGATCGTCGCCGCAGCGTGCTGCACGTCAGTGGGCACCGACGTCATCGCTGGATTACTTCAGGTTCTCTTCGAACAGCTTGAGGATGCGCTTGTACTGGTCCAGCCAGGAATCGGCACGCACATAGCCGTGGCGTTCCAGCGGGTACGGCGCGATCGACCAGTTGTCCTTGTGCAGTTCGATCAGCTTCTGGGTGAGGTTGACCGAATCCTGGAAGAACACGTTGTCATCCATCATCCCGTGCGCGATCAGCAGGTGGTCCTGCAGCCCGTCGGCGTACTCGATCGGCGACGATTTGCGGTACGCCTCCGGGTCGATGTCCGGGGTGTTGAGGATGTTGGCGGTGTAGCCGTGGTTGTACTGGTGCCAATCGACCACCGGGCGCAGCGCGGCACCGGCCTTGAACGTGCCCGGCGAGCGGAACAGCGCCATGAAGGTCATGAAGCCGCCATAGGAACCGCCGTAGATGCCGGCGTGGTCACGGTCGCCCTGCTTGGTGGCGACCAGCCAGTCCAGGCCGTCCTTGTAGTCTTCCAGTTCCGGGTGGCCCATGTTGCGGTAGATCGCCGTGCGCCAGTCGCGGCCGTAGCCGGCGCTGCCGCGGTAATCCATGTCCAGCACCACGTAGCCCTTCTGCACCAGCAGGTTATGGAACATCTGCTCACGGAAGTAGGCCGGGTACTGCTGGTGCACGTTCTGCAGATAGCCGGCGCCGTGCACGAACATGGCGATCGGGTACTGCTTGCCCGGCTCGAAGGTCTCCGGTCCGTAGTACTTGGCCCAGACCACGCCCGCGCCGTGCTTGGACGGCACCTGTACCAGCTTGGGCTGGATCCACTCGCGCGCCTTGAACTCGGCCGTGCGGGTGTCGGTCAGCACCTTGGCCTGGCCACCGGCAGCGGGCACCACGGCCAGCTGGGTCGGCAGGTAGGCGCCGGAGTAACGCACCAGCAGCTGCTGGCCATCCGGGGACAGCGAGAAGTCTTCCACGCCGTTGAGCGAGGTCAGCTCACGCACCTGCTTGCTGGCGGTGTCGACCGCGCACACTTCGTAGTCGCCCGGCGACTGCTGGTTGCACAGGAAGTAGAAGCCGCGGCCGTCGGCGCTGGGCACCGGCATCGAGCTTTCCCACTTGCCGCCGGTCAGTGCCTGCGGCTTGGCCGTGCCCTGCTGGGTGTACAGGTGCGAATAGCCGGATTCTTCGGACAGCAGCCACAGCGTGCGGTTGTCGTTGGACCAGCCGAAATCGTTGAAGCTCCAGTTGATCCAGGCGCTGTCGGTCAGGCGATGACGCGTCTCCAGCTTGGCGCTGGCCGGGGTCACGCTGGCGATCCAGCGGTCCTTGTTGTCGTTGGCGCGCAGCATGATCGCGGCCTGCTGGCCATCGGCGCTCCAGCGGATGCCGGGCGCGCCGGGGCCACCGAGTACTTCCACCGGGCGGTTGCCCTTCAGGGCGTCCTTGCCGGCGGCCTTGCGCAGCGCGGCCAGCGGGTCGGTGCCGATGCCCGGCAGGCCGTCCAGCGACAGCGGCTTGACCGTGCCGGCGACGGCATCGACCAGCCACAGCGCGTTCGGCTCCGGGTCGTTGCGGCCCACGCGGGTGCGGGTCTCTTCGAACTCTTCGTAACCCGACTCGGTCACGTACTTGGGCATCTTGCCGCCGCGGCCTTCATCGAAGCTCTTCGGCTTGGTGACCACGATCAGCGTGCGCGCATCCGGCGAGAGCACACTGTCGACGATCTCCACATCCGCGCCCAGATACACCGGGCCCGGTGCGCGGGTGCCATCGGCGCGACGCCAGCTGGCTTCCTGGGCCTTGAGTGCCTCGCGCTGGGCGCGATCGTTACGCAGCGTGGCCAGGGTGCGCAGCTGCTGCTCGCGCAGGGTATCGGCCTTGGGCGCGTCGTCCGGATTCTTCTCGGCCTTCAGGCTGGCGACCTGCTGCACGCCGGCGGCGGCGGTCCAATGGAACCAGTTCTGGCCGGTGCGCCAGATCACGCCGCCGTCGCGGGCGAAATTGACCGCGCCGGACTTCTCGGTGCTGCGGGTCAGCTGGGTCAGCGCGCCGCTGCGCAGGTCGCGCACGAACACATCGCCATTGCGCACGAAGGCCGAGCGCTGGCGCGCGCTGTCGTAGACCGGGCTGTCCACATCCAGGGTGCCGCGCTGGTCATCGCCAACCTGTGCGGCCACGCCGCCGGCCACCGGCTGGCGGAAGGTGTCGCGCACCGGGCTGCCGTTGCGCTTGAGCTGGTACTCGACCTGCTGGCTGTTCCAGGACCACCACGCGCTTTCGACCGGCGGGCCGATCCAGTCGGGGTCGGCCATGGCCTGCTCGATGGTGATCGGCGTGGGCGCCGCGTGGGCGGTCCCGCCGAGGGCGGCGAGCAGCAGCAGGGACAAAGGCAGCGTTCTGGGCATTGCGGGCGGCACCGTAGTAGAAAACCCGGCAAGCGTAGCAGCCGCAAGGACCGCAGGAAGGGGCCACAGGTCATGGGCGTGCGCACATGCGGAAGGCAAACGGTGGTCGGTGGGGGGGGGGGGGGGGGGGGGGGGGGGGGGGGGGGGGGGGGGGGTGGGGGGGGGGGGGGGGGGGTCAGGGCTCCGGGGGGCGGGAGAGGGGGGGAGAGGA
>NZ_JBDJNT010000017.1:0-103404 GCF_039674525.1 Stenotrophomonas sp. TWI377 | reverse complement strand
CCCCAAACGGTATCGGGAGCCGGCCAGCGGCCGGCACTACCAGCGCACGGCCAGCACCCGCCGATCGTTCTTTGATCCGGTAGGTACCGACCGTTGGTCGGTACGCCGTTCCGGCTGGCGCCCGGAGGTCGCCCGTCAGATAACCGCGATCTTCGCCTTGGCCAACGCCTCGCGCACCATCCCATCGTTGGCCTCGGTCACCGGCCGGGTCAGGTCCCACAGGAACTTCACCCGGAACCCGGATTTCATCGCGTCCTGCGCGCTCCACAGCACGCAGTAATCGCGCGCCAGGCCGCACACATGTACCTCGCGGATGCCGCGCTCATGCAGCCAGCCGGCCAGGCCGGTGGCGGGGCGGGTGCCGTCGGGACCATGGTTTTCACGGAAAGCACTGTATGAGTCCACCTCGCGCCGGGTGCCCTTGCGCAGGATCAGGTCAGCCACCGTCCAGTCCACGCCCGGATGCAGCACGGCGCCATCGCTGCCCTGCACGCAGTGGTCCGGCCACAGGGTCTGCGGCTGGGCGTGCAGCAGGATCGCTTCGAACGGCAGATGCCCCGGGTGCTGGCTGGCGAAGGAGGCGTGGTCGGCCGGGTGCCAGTCCTGGGTCGCCACCACGGTGGCGTACCGGCGTTCGGCCAGCAGGGCGGCAATGTCCGGCACGATCGCATCGCCGTCCACGCAGGCCAGTGCGCCACCGGGCATGAAGTCCGGCTGCAGGTCGATCACGACCAGGGCGACATCGGCGGGGTAACGGCTCATGGCGGCTTCACGGCTGTAGGGGCGCCCAGTCTAGCCGACGCCCCTGCAGCGGTCAGTCGGCGTCGCCCTGCTTCGAGGTGCCATCGCCGTAGTACAGCACGCCCAGTTTGATCCGCTCCCGGCCGGTCTCACGGCGGTGGCGGTTGGCGTCGCGCAGCGAGTACACGCAGCCGCAGTATTCCTGCTGATAGAACTGCTCGCGCTTGCTGATCTCCACCATCCGCGCGGCACCGCCGCCCTTGCGCCAGTTGTAATCCCAGTACTGGATGCCCGGGTAGTGTGCGGCGGCGCGGTGACCACAGTCGTTGATCTGGTTCATGTCCTTCCAGCGTGAGATGCCCAGCGAGCTGCTGATCACCGCAAAGCCGTTCTCGTGCGCGTACAGCGCAGTGCGCACGAAGCGCATGTCGAAGCACATCGTGCAGCGGATGCCGCGCTCGGGTTCGTTCTCCATGCCACGCGCACGCGCGAACCAGTTGTCGGTGTCGTAGTCGGCGTCGACGAACGGTACGCCATGTTTCTCGGCGAAGCGGATGTTCTCCTGCTTGCGCAGTTCGTATTCCTTCACGGGGTGGATGTTGGGGTTGTAGAAGAAGATCGTGTAGTCGATGCCGGAGGCGGTGATCGCCTCCATGACCTCGCCCGAGCACGGCGCGCAGCACGAATGCAGCAGCAGCTTGGTGTGGCCGTCGGGAAGCGACAGGGTGGGGCGGTCGATCGGTGTCAGGTCATGCGGGTTCATGCGTTTCTCGTCGACCCCACCGCCGGCAACGGCGGCGATGGGGTCCTTGGGGCGGTCTACAAAGGGAAGATCAGGCGGCGTTGGCGTCCGCGGTTTCCTCGCGCAGTTCGCGGGCGGCGGCCACCAGCGCTTCCAGCGCGGCACGGGTTTCCGGCCAGCCGCGGGTCTTCAGGCCGCAGTCCGGGTTGACCCAGATCTGCTCGGGACGCAGCACTTCGGCGGCCTTGCGCAGCAGGGCCAGCATCTCGGCCTTGTCCGGCACGCGCGGGGAGTGGATGTCGTACACGCCCGGGCCGATCTCGTTGGGATACTGGAAGCGCACGAAGGCATCCAGCAGCTCCATGCGCGAGCGCGAGGTCTCGATCGAGATCACGTCCGCATCCATCGCCGCCACCGAGTGGATGATGTCGTTGAACTCGGAATAGCACATGTGCGTGTGGATCTGGGTTGCATCGCGCACGCCGCTGGCGCTGATCCGGAACGCTTCCACCGCCCAGTCCAGGTACTCGCGCCATTGGGCACGGCGCAGCGGCAGGCCTTCACGGATCGCCGGCTCGTCGATCTGGATCACGCCGATGCCGGCCGCTTCCAGATCGGTCACTTCATCGCGCAGCGCCAGCGCGATCTGGCGGCAGGTGTCCGCCCGCGATTGGTCATCGCGCACGAACGACCACTGCAGCACCGTTACCGGGCCGGTCAGCATGCCCTTCATCGGCCGCTGGGTGAGCGACTGCGCGTACTGCGACCAGCGCACCGTCATCGGCTGTGGGCGGGTCACATCGCCGAAGATCACCGGCGGCTTCACGCAGCGCGAGCCGTAGCTCTGCACCCAGCCGTTCTTGGTGAAGGCGAAACCATCGAGCTGCTCGCCGAAGTACTCGACCATGTCGTTGCGCTCGAACTCGCCGTGCACCAGCACGTCCAGTCCAATCTGTTCCTGCACGCGCACGCAGTGCTCGGTCTGGGTCGCCAGGAACGCATCGTAATCCGCATCGGAGAGCTTGCCGGACTTGTTGCGGGCGCGGGCCTCACGTACCTCCAGCGTCTGCGGGAACGAGCCGATCGTGGTGGTCGGGAAGCGCGGCAGCTTCAGCGCGGCGGCCTGGGCCAGGTGGCGCTGCGGGTAGCGGCTGTGGCGCTGTGCATCGGCTGGGGTCAGCGAGGAAAGACGCGCGGCGACGGCCGGGTTGTGCACGCGTGGCGAACGACGGCGCGATTCGATGCACGCACGCGAATGGGCGAGCGGCGCTTCGGCACGCGCCGGCGCATCGATCGCATCAGCCAGCACGCGCAGCTCGCCGAGCTTCTGCCTGGAGAAGGCCAGCCAGCTGCGCAGTTCGTCATCGAGCTTCTTTTCGTGGTCCAGGTCGACCGGGCTATGCAGCAGCGAACACGACGGCGCCAGCCACAGCGCATCGCTGCCCACATGGCCGTGCGCATAACGCGCCAGCACCAGGGCGTTGTCCAGATGGGTGCGCCAGATGTTGCGGCCATTGACCAGTCCGGCCGACAGCACGCGACCGGCGGGCAGCGCCTTGATCACCGCATCGAGCTGTTCCGGCGCGCGGACAAGATCCACATGCAGACCATCGACCGGCAGCGAGGCGGCCAGCGCGAGGTTGTCTTCCAGCGCACCAAAATACGTCGCCACCAGCACCTTGGGGCGGGCAGCCTGGGCCAGCACCGCATAGGCATGCTCGAAGGCAGCACGTGTGGCCTCGTCCAGGTCCTGCACCAGCAGCGGCTCGTCCAGCTGCACCCACGCCGCGCCGGCAGCCTTGAGTTCGCCGAGCAGCTGCACGTACACCGGCAGCAGCGCATCGAGCAGGTCCAGCGCGTTGCTGCCGTCGGTGGTCTTGGACAGCCGCAGGAAGGTCACCGGGCCGATCAGTACCGGACGGGTCTCGATCCCGAGCGCCTTGGCCTGGCGGTACTCGGCCAGCGGCTTGTCGCCGCGCACCGCGAAGGTCTGGCCGGCATGCAGTTCGGGCACCAGGTAGTGGTAGTTGGTGTCGAACCACTTGGTCATTTCCAGCGCGTGCAGGTCGATGCCATCGCTCTGCAGGCCACGCGCCATCGCGAAGTAGCCGCTCAGCGGCTCGGCATCGGCGAGCGCGCGGTAGCGGGCCGGGATCGCATCGAACAGGAAGGCCGCATCCAGCACCTGGTCGTACAGGCTGAAGTCGTTGCTCGGCGGCACATCCACGCCGGCCTCGCGCTGCAGCTGCCAGTGGCGTTCGCGCAGCTCGGCCGCGGTGTCCTGCAGCGACGCGGCGGTGCTTTCGCCGGACCAGAAGGCTTCGAGCGCGCGCTTGAGTTCGCGCTTGGCGCCGATGCGTGGAAAACCCAGGTTGGTAACAGTGGTCATTGGAACGTGTCCTCATTGCGTAGGGGCATTGAGGAACGAAGGAACCGCGCGCCGTCCGGGGCCTTGCAGCCCGTTCCGCCCCGCCAGCGACCTTCGCCCCCGCGGGCGAACCGGATGCCGTGAAGCGGACGCACGGGGGCAGCGCCAGGCAGGCGGCATGGCGGCAGGCCCCGGCAACCTCCCCGCGGACGTTCCAGGTCGAATCGGAGGACGGTCATGTCCTCCGGCCGGGGCCGGTATTCGGGCTGATGGACACGGGCGCACGCGCCCACCTAGTACCTGCCGCTTCCCAGGCGCGAAGGCCCAGTGCTGTTGGCAGGAGTCGTTTCCATTCACCGCTGCGGGGCAGCTCCGGAATGGGCGCGGATGCGCCTTCACCGGATTCCCGTTTAAATCCATCCCTTCATCTGCATGAAGCGATGGATACCTTCGGCGAGCATAAGGTAGGCCGACTTGAGGCGTCGGTCAAGGGGAGCAGGCGGAGCTGCGCGCTCGATCTGTTCCCCACTGCATCCAAACCACCGCCAACTGCGTATCTCCCTGCAAGCCCGCTCGTTGGACCCCCATGCGCCAGCCCTTGCCCTGCCTGATCCTGCTGCTGTCGGTGATCGCCGCCCCCGTAAGTGCCGCCGATCAGACCGTGCAGCGCCAGGAGGGCCGCGCGTATGCCGCCGCGGATGGGCGCCTGCTTTACCGCGAGACGCACTGGCTGCAGGGGCCGGCCAGCGCACAGTCGCGGCTGGTGCTGTACCGCTGCAGCGACGGGCGTCCGTTCGCGCGCAAGTGGATGACGCCGCAGGGCAGCCCACAGACGCCGGATTTCACCCTGGACGATGGCCGCGACGGCTATCAGGAAGGCGTGCGCGGTGCTGCGGCGACGCGCCAGGTATCGGTCCGCGCCAACGCGCAGGCGCCGACCTTCAGCCGCGCGATCGCGGTTCCGCCGGGCGCGGTGGTGGATGCCGGTTTCGACGCGGCGGTGCGCAGCCATTGGGCTGCGTTGCAGGCCGGGCAGAGCGTGGCGTTCCAGTTCCTGCTGCCCAGCCGTCAGCGCCTGGTGCCACTGAAACTGCAACGCACCGGCGCGGTGACCTGGCAGGGTCAACCGGCCCAGCAGCTGCAGATGAAGCTCGATGCGTGGTTCGGTTTCGCAGTGCCCCCGGTCACCTTGGTCTATGCCACCGCGGACCAGCGGCTGCTGCAGTTCACCGGTACCGGCAACGTCCGCGATGAGAAGGGAAAGTACCCGCAGGTGCGGGTCGAGTTTCCGGCGGCTCCCGTTGCCACGCCTGCGGCCGAGTTGTCCGCCGCGCGTACGCAGCCGCTGGTGAAGACATGCGGTGCCTGAGCGCCCCCTTGCAGGCAGCGGCGGGAGCAGGGAGGATGCCGATACGCCCGTTATCGACATTGAGCCTGCAATGCCCGAGCTGGACGCCGCCGCTGCCGCATCACACCGTCTGGACGAGCTGCTCGTCCGCGTCGCCGGCGGTGATCGCCAGGCGTTCGAATCGGTCTACCAATTGTCATCGGGACGCTTGTTCGCCATCTGCCTGCATGTGCTGCGCGACCGCGGCGATGCCGAAGAGGTGCTGCAGGACGTCTTCACCACGGTCTGGAACAAGGCGGCACAGTTCGACCGCGCCAAGGCGGCGGCCATGACCTGGCTGTCGATGATGGCCCGCAACCGCTCGATCGACCGCCTGCGGGCCGCGCCGCCGCGCGCGCTGGATGACCTCTCCGTGGCGGAGGAGATTCCCGATTTCGCCCCACAGCCTGCGCACGCCGCCGAGCAGGCCTCCGACCACGAGCGCCTGCAGGACTGTCTGGAGAGCCTGGAACCGCGCCGTCGATCCTTGATCCGGCTGGCCTTCCTCGATGGCGCGAGCTATGAAGAACTCGCGCGCCGCATTGGTTCGCCGCTGGGCTCGGTGAAGAGCTGGATCCGCCGCGGGCTGGGTCAACTGCGGGTGTGCCTGGAACGATGAACGTTCGCGACCTCCACGATCTGCATGACGACGGCGAGCCGCCGAGCGCCGACATCCTGGCCGGCGAATACGTGCTGGGGGTGCTTGATGCCGCCCAACGTATCGACGTGGAACGCCGCCTCGCCAGCGATCCCGGCTTTGCGCGGTTGGTGACGCAATGGGAGAACCGCCTCGCGCCGTTGCTTGAATCGTTTGGCAGTGAAGCGGTGCCTGCGCATCTGTGGCCCCGCATCCGCACCTCGCTCGGCTGGCCCGCAGCAACGACCGCCTCGCCCCGGGTCTGGCAGCGCACCGGCTTCTGGCAGGGCATGACCGCGCTGGCCGCCGCGCTGGCCGCCGCGCTGGCGTTGGTAGCCGTGTTCAGTCGCCGCGATCTGGAGCCCACCGCACCTGCACCGACGCCGGTGGCGGTCACGCCGACCGCGCCGACGACGCCGGCCGAGCCGGAACAGGCGACCAAGCCGGTGACGCCGCTGTTGCACGACGATGGCACGCCCGGGTGGCTGGCCTCCGTCGACAAGGCCCAGGGCAAGGTGCTGATGGTGCCGGTACCCGCCGCCGCCGATGCCGCCGGCCGTGCACCGGAGCTGTGGCTGATCCCGGCCGGGGGCGCGCCGCGTTCGCTCGGTCTTGTTTCGATAGATCGCGCCCACACCGTTGCCGTGCCGGACACGCTGCGTGATGCTCTCGTGAATGGGTCTGTGTTGGCGATCACACTTGAACCGTCGACCGGTGCGCCGCAGGGCGTTCCGACCGGTCCGATCATCGCCAAGGGCGACATCGCCAACCTGTAATCGTACCCGAGCAGCGTTTTTTTCCGGATCCGTGCATCCAAACGCTGCCGCCTCCCGTATCTCCTGTTAACGCCTCAGGAGAAGCGAGTCATGTCGGACAGCCCCACCCCGGACGCAGGACGCACCGCACAGCCACGTCGCTGGGCGACGCTGCTGCGCTGGTTCGACACCAGCACCGATGCGGCTGTCGCGACGGACCAGCCGCAGCGCGTGGACTGGGTGCGGGCGATCCCCTTCGCGGCGATGCATCTGGCGTGTCTTGCGGTGATCTGGGTGGGCGTGTCCTGGGTCGCGGTCGGCGTGGCGGTCGCGCTGTACGCGGTGCGCATGTTCGCGATCACCGCGTTCTACCACCGCTACTTCTCCCACCGCACCTTCCAGACGTCGCGCGCCGTGCAGTTCATCTTCGCGTTGATCGGCGCCTCCAGCGTGCAGCGCGGCCCGTTGTGGTGGGCCGCGCATCATCGCAATCACCATCGTCATACCGATACCGCCGCCGATCCGCATTCGCCCTCGGTGCATGGCTTCTGGTGGAGCCACATGGGCTGGTTCCTCACCGTGGAAGGCTTCCGCACCGACTGGTCGCGCATTCCCGATCTGGCCAGGTACCCGGAGCTGCGCTGGCTGGACCGCTTCGACACCCTGGTGCCGGTCGCGCTGGCCGCTGCATTGTTCGGCCTGGGTGCCCTGCTGGAGCGCATCGCGCCGTCGTGGGGCACCAGCGGTGGGCAGATGCTGGTGTGGGGGTTCTTCATCTCCACCGTGGTGCTGTTCCACGCCACGGTGACCATCAACTCGCTGGCACATCGTTTCGGCCGCCAGCGTTTCAACACCGGTGACGACAGCCGCAACAACCTGTGGCTCGCCCTGCTGACCTTTGGCGAAGGCTGGCACAACAACCACCATTTCTTCCCGGGGACTGCCCGCCAGGGCTTCTACTGGTGGGAAGTGGATGTCACCTGGTATGGCCTGCGTGCGATGGCCGCGCTCGGGCTGGTGCGTGATCTCAAACCCGTGCCGGCCTGGGTGCTGGCCAAGGCGGAGCACTGACATGCGGATCGCCGTGATCGGATCGGGCATCGCTGGCCTCTCCAGTGCGTGGTGGCTGAGCCAGCAGCACGAAGTGACCCTGTTCGAGGCCAATGACTATCTGGGTGGCCACACCCACACGCACGAGGTGGAGGTCGATGGCCGCACGCAGGCGGTGGACACCGGCTTCATCGTGTTCAACCCCGCCCACTACCCCTTGCTGACCGGCCTGTTCGATGAGCTGGGTGTGGCTTCGCAGCCGACCACGATGAGCTTTTCGGTGCACAGCGAGCGCAGTGGGCTGGAGTACAACGCGACCTCGCTGGACACCCTGTTCTGCCAGCGCCGCAATCTGGTGTCGCCACGCTTCTGGGGCATGCTGCGCGACCTGCGCCGGTTCTACCGCGAGGCACCGGCGCTGCTGGACAGCGACGATGAAGGCCCCTCGTTGGGCGACTTCCTGGCCAAGGGCCGTTACGGCCGCACTTTCATCGACGAACATCTGCTGCCGATGGCCTCGGCGCTGTGGTCGTCGCCCACGGCCAGCCTGGCCGCCTTCCCGGCGCGCTACCTCGTGCAGTTCATGGCCAACCACCAGATGCTGCAGATGACCGGCCGCGCGCCGTGGCGCGTGGTCCAAGGCGGCTCGGCGCGATATGTCGAGGCGCTGCGCAGCCGCTGGCAGGTGCGCGAGCGGCTGGAGTGCCCGGTGTTCGGCGTGGAGCGCCACGAGCATGGCGTGCGCGTACACAGCGCTGCCGGGCTGGAAGGCTTCGACCAGCTGGTGCTGGCCTGCCACAGCGACCAGGCGCTGGCCCTGCTGTCCGATGCCGATCTCACCGAGCGCGCGGTGCTGGGCGCGATCCGCTACCAGCCCAACGAGGTGGTGCTGCATACCGATGCCAGCCTGCTGCCGCGCGACCGCAAGGCCTGGGCCGCCTGGAACGCGCATGTGCCGCGCGATCCGCTGGCACCGTGCACGGTCAGCTACTGCATGAACCTGCTGCAGGGCATCGACACGCCCACGCCCCTGGTGGTCACCCTCAACCGCAGCGAGGCCATCGATCCATCCACCGTGCTGCGCCGCCTGCAGTACGCCCACCCGGTGCACGATCACGCGATGGTGCGTGCCCAGCAGCGCTGGGCCGAAATCCAGGGCCATCGTCGCACCTGGTTCGCGGGTGCGTACTGGGGCTGGGGCTTCCACGAAGATGGCATCCGCAGTGCCCGCCGCGTGGTCGATGCATTGCAGGCGTTGGATGCCGAATCCTACTGGCCGCTGGCCGAGGCACTTCCGGCATGAGCGCCAGTGCGATCTATCGCGGCTGGATGCGCCATCGGCGACACGCGCCGCATACGCACGCGTTCGGCTATCCGATCGCGCAGCTGCTGCTGGATCTGGATGAACTGCCGCGCCTGTTCGAGCGGCGCTGGCTGTGGTCGGTGGGCCGCCGCAACGTGGTCGAGTTCCGCCGCAGCGACTATCTCGGCGCGCCGGATCAACCGCTGGCCGATGCCGTGCGCGCACGCATCACCGAGGCCTTGGGCCGCGCGCCGGCCGGGCCGATCCGTCTGCTCACGCATCCGCGCTACGCCGGCCATGTGTTCAATCCGGTGAGCTTCTACTACTGCTACGCCGCCGACGGCACCACGCTGGACAGCATCGTGGCGGAGATCACCAACACGCCGTGGAAGGAGCGCCACGCCTACGTACTGCCGGTGGCGCAGGCCGATGCCCAGGGCCGCGCGCTGTGCTGGTCCTTCGACAAGCAGTTCCACGTCTCCCCCTTCATGCAGATGGACTGCGAGTACCGCTGGCGCTTCACCGCGCCGGGCGATGACCTGCACGTGCACATGCAGGTGTGGCGAGAGGGCGTGTGCCAGTTCGATGCCGATCTGGTGATGCAGCGCCATCCACTCACCGGTCGTGGCCTGGCGGGCGTGCTGCTGCGTTACCCGCTGATGACCCTCAAGGTGGTGGCCGCGATCCACTGGCAGGCGCTGCGCCTGTGGCTCAAGCGCAACCCCGTCCACGACCATCCTTCGCTTGCCGGAAAATCCCCATGAACGACATGACCCGTGCGGTGGCCGTGCCGCAACCGTCCACCCTCGAAGGGTTCCTGCGCGGGCGCCTGCTGGCCCAGCTGGCACCGCTGCGAGGTGGGCATCTACGGCTGCGCGATGCCGTGGGCGATGTGGTGATCGGCGATCCGGACACCACGCCCCAGGTGACGGTCTGGGTGGACGACCCCGGTTTCTACCGCGCGGTGGCCGCGCAGGGCAGCGTCGGTGCAGGCGAGGCCTATATCCGCGGTGACTGGCGCTGCGATGACCTCGTCGCGCTGGTGCAGCTGCTGGTGCGCAACCGGGATCTGCTCGATGGCATGGAGCGTGGCCCGGCGCGCATCGGCGGCTGGCTGCTCAAGGGCTGGAACCGGCTGCGTCGCAACACGCGCGAGGGCAGTCGCCGTAACATCGCTGCGCATTACGACCTGGGCAATCCGTTCTTCTCGCTGTTCCTGTCGCCGGACCTGATGTACTCCTCGGCGCTGTATGCCAGCCCGCAAGACACGCTGGAGGCGGCGTCCGAGCGCAAGCTGGCCCGCATCTGCGAGCAGCTCCAGCTCACCGCGTCTGATCGCGTGGTCGAGATCGGCACCGGCTGGGGCGGCTTCGCGCTGTACGCGGCCCGCCATATCGGCTGCCACGTCACCACCACCACCATCTCGGTGGAGCAGTACACGCTGGCCAAGCAGCGGGTCGAGGCGGCCGGGCTGCAGGACAAGGTCACCCTGCTGCTCAAGGATTACCGCGATCTGGACGGGCAGTACGACAAGCTCGTTTCCATCGAGATGATCGAGGCGATCGGCGCGCAGTACCTGGACACCTACTTCGCCACGCTTACCCGTCTGCTCAAGGATGACGGTCTGGCGCTGCTGCAGGCCATCACCATCGAAGACCAGCGTTACGAGCAGGCGCGGCGCAGCGTCGATTACATCAAGCGCTTCGTGTTCCCCGGCAGCTTCATCCCCTCGATCAACGCCATCGTCGCCGCCAAGACCCGCAGCAGTGATCTGCAGCTGATCGGCCAGCACGATTTCGGCCCGTCGTACGCGCTGACGTTGCGCGCGTGGCGCCAGCGCTTCATGGCCCAGCTGCCGGCCGTGCGCGCGCAGGGCTTCGATGCGGGCTTCATCCGAATGTGGGAGTTCTACCTGGCGTATTGCGAAGGTGGCTTCCTGGAGCGCTCCATCGGCGTTTCGCACCTGTTGATGGCGCGTCCGGGGTACCGGCCCGCGCTGATTGCCGGGGAGGGCTGAAGTGCTGCGTTTCTGGGCCAACGTGATCGGCAACCAGCTGGTCTGGCTGTGCGCCGTGATCGGCGCCGGTCATGGCCTCCGCTGGCCCGCACTGGTGGCGGCGGCCGTGTACGTGGGCAGTCAGCTGGCGCAGTCGGCGCAACCATCGGTGGAGTTGAAACTGATGCTGGTCGCGATCGGCTGCGGCTTGGTCGTTGACGGACTGGCTGGCGCCTCCGGCTGGGTGCTGTACGCGGCTGGCAATGATTCTGCGTGGATCGCCCCGGTCTGGATCCTCGCGCTGTGGGCCGCGTTCGCGATGACGCTCACGGTGTCATTCGCGGTGCTGCAACGGCATCTGGTGGTTGCCGCGATGGTCGGTCTGCTGCTGGCGCCGCTGGCGTACCTGTCCGCCGCACGCGGCTGGTCGTCGGTGGTGTTTGCCGCACCGCAGTGGCAGGGCGTGCTGCTGCTCGGCCTCGGCTGGGCGATCGCACTGCCGGTGCTTGCGGCATGTGCCCGTCATTGGCAGACCCGCGCGCTACCCCTGGCCACATTCGCTCCGGGAGACACACGATGAAGATGCTGTGGGTGGTGTGGCTGTATGCCGCCGTGATCATGACCTGGGGCTGGTGGTGGCAGCGCCGGCACCAGAACATCGGCGTGGTCGATGTGCTCTGGGCCAAGGGGGTGGGCGTGTCTGCCCTGTTGCTGGCCCTGCTCGGCGATGGCGCGGCGATGCCGCGGATCGCGATGGCGGTGCTGGGCGGGCTGTGGGGCTCACGTCTGGCGCTGCACTTGTGGCACCGCGTGCGCAGCGAGCCAGAGGACGGCCGCTACCAGCATCTGCGCAAGCACTGGAACGGCCACCAGGGAAAGATCTTCGGCTTCTTCCAGTTCCAGGCAGTGCTGATCGTGCTGTTCGCACTGCCGTTCGTGGCGGTCTCGGTGAATCCGGCACCCCAGGGTTGGGGCTGGCTGATCGCCGCGGTGGCGATGTGGCTGCTGAGCGTGGGCGGCGAATCGCTGGCCGACCGTCAGCTGGCGCGCTTCCGCGCCGATCCGGCCAACAAGGGCAAGACCTGCCGCGACGGACTGTGGCGCTACTCGCGGCATCCCAACTATTTCTTCGAATGGCTGCACTGGTTCACCTACGTGTTGCTGGCCGTGCAGTCGCCGTTGTGGTGGCTGGCCTGGTCCGGCCCGCTGGTGATGTACGTGTTCCTGCGTTGGGTCAGTGGGATTCCCTTCACCGAGGCGCAGGCACTGCGCTCGCGTGGTGAGGATTACCGCGAGTACCAACGCACCACGCCGATGCTGTTTCCGTGGTTTCCCTCCCGTTCGTCGCCTGCCCGCAAGGAATCTTCCCCATGAATGTTGCCAGTGACCGTCTTCCGCTGCCGGACTACGCACCGGGCCTGACCGGCCTGGCCGAACGCGGGTTGCTGCCCGATGCGCTGTTGCGGCTGGGGATCCGCCGCCAGTGCGAGCAGCGCCTGCGCGAAGAGCTTGCCGGCGGCCAGCAGGTCCAGTCGCAGCGCTTCGCTGCGCGGATTGCCGGGCTGACCAGCAGCGCGGTGGCGTTGCACGTGGATGCGGCCAATCGCCAGCACTACGAAGTGCCGGCCGAGTTCTTCCACCGCTGCCTCGGCAAGCGCCTGAAGTACAGCAGCTGCTACTACGCCACGGGCACTGAAACCCTGGACGAGGCCGAAGAGGCGATGCTCGCGCTGTACGGTGAGCGCGCGCAGCTGGCCGATGGGCAGCATATTCTTGAGCTGGGCTGCGGCTGGGGTTCGCTGACGCTGTGGATGGCCGAGCGCTATCCGAACGCGCAGATCACCGCCGTCTCCAACTCCAACAGCCAGCGCGAGTACATCCTGGGGCAGTGTCGTGCACGTGGCCTGATCAACGTCACCGTGCTGACCCGTGACGTGAATCACCTGACGCTCGATGCCGAGACCTTCGACCGCTGCGTCTCGATCGAGATGTTCGAGCACATGCGCAACTACCCGCAGCTGCTGCAGCGCATCCACGCGTGGCTGCGGCCGGAAGGCAAGCTGTTCGTGCACATCTTCGTGCACCGCACGCTGATGTACCCGTTCGAAACCGAGGGCGACGACAACTGGATGGGTCGCCACTTCTTCACCGGTGGCCTGATGCCTGCCGCCGACACCCTGCTGTTCTTCCAGCAGCATCTGCAGCTGCAGCAGCGCTGGCTGCTGGATGGCACCCACTACGAGCGCACCGCCAACCACTGGCTGGCCAACCAGGACCGCGAGAAAGAGGCGGTGATGGCTGTGCTGCGCCAGACCTACGGCGATGCCTCGGCCGCGTTGTGGCACCAGCGCTGGCGCATGTTCTGGATGGCCTGCGCAGAGCTGTTCGGCTACCAGCAGGGCCAGCAGTGGCAGGTGGCCCACTACCTGTTCAACCGTCCGTGATCACCCCACGTTCCTGGAGGAAGCCGTCATGTCCATCCGTGCTCTCGTTCCCCTGCTGGTTGTCGGCATGATGCTCGGCGGCTGCAGCGGCAACACCCGTCCGATCCCGCCCGTGGCGCATGTGGACGTGCCGCGCTTCATGGGCGACTGGTACGTGATCGCGCATATCCCCAGCCGACCCGAGCGTGAGGCGTTCGATGCCGTGGAGTCCTACGCACTGCGTCCGGACGGCCGCATCCAGACCACCTTCCGTTATCGCAAGGGCAGCTTCCAGGCACCGATCAAGACCATGCACCCGGTCGGGACGGTCAAGGAAGGCACCGGCGGCGCGATCTGGGGCATGCAGTTCATCTGGCCGATCCAGGCCGAGTACGTGATCGTGGACCTGGATCCGGAGTACAAGCAGACCATCGTGGGTCGCAGCAAGCGCGACTACATGTGGCTGATGGCGCGCACCCCGACCATCTCCGATGCCGACTATCAAGCGGCCATGACCCGCATCGCCGCGCTCGGTTACGACCTGTCCCAGGTGCGGCGCGTGCCGCAGTCCGGCAACGCTGAATAAGCGGTTCCGTGCCGCGCTTCTCAGGCCCTGAGAAGCGCGCAGGCGATACTGTCGGCATCGATCTTCCGGGTGCCTGCCTCGTGGTGGGTACCGCTGGGGACGGTGCGTGGATCGGCCACGCACGGGCGGACAGAGGACGGCAACGTGGCGGACAAGTACTGCGATCTGGTCATGAAGGGCGGCATCACCAGCGGCATCGTGTATCCCAACGCGGTGCTGTCGCTGGCCCGTGAGTACCGCTTCAAGAGTATCGGCGGTACCTCGGCCGGCGCCATTGCCGCCGCCGTGGCCGCCGCGGCCGCGTTGGGCGATCGGCGTCGCCAGGCCGGGGAGCCGCTAGCGGCGGCGGTGGGCTTTCCGGGGCTGGCCGACGTGTCCGCGCAGCTGTCCCGGCAGGGCTTCATCCACAGCCTGTTCCAACCGGCGTATGGCGCGCGTACCGCGTATCGCCTGCTGGTGATGCTCACCGGCAAGGCGGGCCTGCTGCGCAAGGTCGCCTGTCTGCTCGCCGCGGTATTCGCCATCGCGCCGGTGGAGCTGCTGGTCTCACTGGCCGGCCTGCTCGGGATCGGTTATCTGGCAGGGGGCATCGACGGCATCTGGGCAACGTTGCTGCCCTCGCTGCTGTGCGCCTACGGGGCCGGTGTACTGGCCTCGGCGCTGCGCGTTGCCCGCGTCGCCCGCCGCAACCTGCTCGGCCTGTGCAATGGCAGCACCCAGCCGAACGCCTCCTCGCCGGCGTTGACGGATTGGCTGCACACCCAGCTGCAGGCCTTGGCCGGCAAGCCGCATGACCAGCCATTGACCTTCGGCGATCTGCACACGGCGCCACGCTATCCCGGCGAGCCCAGCGGCGCGCATGCGATCACGCTGCAGATGATCACCACCTGCGTGTCGCACAGTGAGCCGCGCACGTTGCCGTTCAACGCGGCGCACTTCTGGTTCCTGCGCGAGGAATTCGCGCAGCTGTTTCCGGCCAGCGTGGTCGAGTGGCTGATGGCACGGGCGGGCCCTCCGCAACAGGTCGATGGGCGCGACTACTACCGCCTGGTTGATGGCGAGGATCTGCCGGTGCTGGTCGCCACGCGGATAAGCCTGAGCTTCCCGCTGCTGATCAGCGCGGTACCGCTGCATGAGCCGACCCGTCGCGAACGCCGCTGTGAGCCGGTGGCCGATGCCGAACCCCGGCGCGACAACACCAACGTCGCCGACAGCATGGAAGGGCTCACCAGCGGTGGCCAGAACTGCGGCCCGGTGATCACCGCGTTCCGTGTGTGCTGGTTCTCCGATGGCGGCATCAGCAGCAACTTCCCGATCCACCTGTTCGACGCCGCGTTGCCGCGCTGGCCGACCTTCGGCATCAATCTGGTCTACGCGCAGCCTGCCGACGCCGTGAGCGTGGTGGCTGAGGGCGACGCGCATGCGCGCGCGGAGCAGGCCGTGTTCCTGCCCACCGAGAACCGCCATGGCTGGCAACGCACCTACCACGCCATCGCGCAGCCGATGGCCGCGGCGGAGATGTCCGGTTTCCTGTTTTCGATCGTATCGACCATGCAGAACTGGCGTGATGTGCTGCAGGCCCGCGCGCCGGGCTACCGCGACCGCATCGTGCATGTCGCGCTGGAGGGCGACGAGGGCGGCATGAACCTGGACATGCCGCAGGCCGTGCTCAGCCGCATCGCCGACAAGGGCAGCATCGCCGGGGAGCGCTTCTGCGATTTCTCCTTTGCCAACCACTACTGGATCCGCTGGCGCAATCTGGCCTCGGCCTACCAGCGCTACACGCTGGATGTGGCACGCACCGATGACCCCGCACAACGCGTGGCGGCATACGAAGCGGCGTATCAAAGTGTGGCCACCGGCATGCCGGTGCCGCCGTCCTACCGATTGAGTTCGGAAGACAAACGGCGCGAATCGCAGCAGCTGTGGCGGCACATGGTCGAGCAGGGCCAGACCTGGGAAGACCTCGGGCCGGACCTCACCGACGGCGCACCGCGTCCGCTGCCGCAGATGAAGGTCACGCCGATCTACTGAGTCGGCGATGGACCGCATCCCGATCCGACCTGCCCGCCGTTGGTCGGCTTCCCGTTAAACGTCACATGACCGGTAGAGCCGACCGTTGGTCGGCAGCTCTTCGCAACGGTGCCAACACTCGCGGCATCGGACGCAAGTCGACCAACGGTCGACGCTACCCGCGTCCCGGCAGCTGCGGGAACGCGCGCTGCATGCAATCCTCGCGCGGGCACACCCGGCAGCCCGGGCCGATCGAGACCGAGTTGCCCGGGCTCTGGATATCCAGCCCACGTGTGTAGATCAGCCGTTCGGCATGCTGCAGGTCGCAGCCCAGCGCCACTGCGAAGGTCTTGCGCGGTTGCCCGTGCCCGATAGGCCCACTGCTGACCTGCCGCGCCAGCCAGAAGTGGCGGCGTCCGTCAGGCATGCGCGCGGTCTGGGTCAGTACGCGCCCCGGTTGGTTGAAGGCTTCGTACACGATCCACAGCGGGCACGAGCCGCCCACCTGTGAGAAGTGGAAATCGGTGGCCGAATGCCGTTTGGAGACATTGCCGGCGCGGTCCACACGGATGAAGAAGAACGGCAGGCCGGGCGCGCTGCGTCGCGCCAGCGTGCTCAAGCGATGGCAGACCGCCTCGAAGCCCACGCCGAAGCGATGGGCGAGCGCATCGATGTCGTATGCGCTGTGCTCGGCGGCGCGCAGGAACTGCGCATACGGCATCACCAGCGCACCGGCGAAGTAGTTGGACATGCCGATCCGCGCCTGCGCGATCTGCTCCGCTTCGCCGAAGCCCGCGCGGGCGATCACCGCATCGATCTGCGCCGCATAGCCCAGCAACGCCAGCTCGGCGGCCATCTGGAATGCCTGCTGGCCCGGCTCCAGATAGTCGGGCAGCCACAAGGTGCGGCTGCCGCCGTCGTAGACGCGCTTCTCGCGCCCGGCCTGCAGCGGCCCCACTTCCACCAGCACGCCATGGCGGTCGGCCAGCAGCTGGCGCAGGCGCGGCGCCACGTGCCCGGCCACCAGCCCCCATTCGCCGAACAGCTGCTCGGCCAGGTCATCCAGCTCGGGGATGTGGTTGTGCATGCGGTTGAAGAAATCGCGGACCTGATCGCCCGCGGGCAACGCCTGCCCGGCGTGCACATCACCCAGCTGGAACTCCAGCGCGGCGGCATGCTCGCGCAGCATCAGGTGGCGGCGGTGCAGGTCGAGCAGGGCACGGCTGATCTGCGGCAGGTTGCCCGCCATCGCGCGCAGTTCGGTGCTGCTGACATCGGCCAGGCCCAGGTCGCGCAGGGTCTCGCCCAGCGATTCCTGCAGCGCGCCGGGGTCATCGACCTCGAACAGCTCGCTGACGTCGCCCAGTACGGCACGCAGCTTGCCCTGCACCGCCGGGGTCAGCGGCCGCTTGTTGCGCTCGATCTGGTTCAGGTAGCTGGCCGACAGCCCCAGCGCCCTGGCCAGGGCAAGCTGGCTGTAGCCGCGCTGCTCGCGCAGCTTGAGCAGGCGCAGGCCGATCTGGCGTTGGACGGGCTGGCTATTCACAGAATTCACAAGAATCGTAGCGGGCATTGGCCAGATTAAGCGCATACAGGCCGGAAATCGAGGGTGGCACTGTGAATAATGCCAACAACTTTCGACCCGCCGGGATTGTCCATGACTGTTGCAGCGCCCCGTATCCGCATGTTGATCGATGGCCAGTTCATCGAATCGACCAGCTCGCATTGGCAGAACGTGGTCAATCCGGCCACCCAGGACGTCCTGGCCCAGGTCCCGTTCGCCACCCCCAGCGAAGTCGACGCCGCCGTCGCCTCGGCCAAGGAAGCGTTCAAGACCTGGCGCAGGACCCCGATCGGCACCCGCGCGCGCATCTTCCTGAAGTACCAGCAGCTGATCCGCGAGAACATGAGCGAGCTGGCCCACATCCTCAGCGCCGAGCAGGGCAAGACCGTGCCGGATGCCGAGGGCGATGTGTTCCGTGGCCTGGAAGTGGTCGAGCACGCTGCCGCGATCGGCAACCTGCAGCTCGGTGAGCTGGCCAACAACGTGGCCAACGGCGTGGACACCTACACCCTGCTGCAGCCGCTCGGCGTCTGCGCGGGCATCACCCCGTTCAACTTCCCGGCGATGATTCCGCTGTGGATGTTCCCGATGGCCATCGCCACCGGCAACACCTTCATCCTCAAGCCGTCCGAGCAGGACCCGATGGTCACCATGCGCCTGGTCGAACTGGCGCTGGAAGCGGGTATCCCCAAGGGCGTGCTGAACGTCGTGCACGGCGGCGAAGAGGTGGTCAACGCGATCTGCGACCACCCGGATATCAAGGCCGTTTCGTTCGTCGGTTCCACCCGCGTCGGCACCCATGTGTACAACCGCGCCTCGCTGGCCGGCAAGCGCGTGCAGTGCATGATGGGCGCCAAGAACCACGCCGTGGTGCTGCCGGATGCGAACAAGGAACAGAGCCTCAACGCGATGGTCGGTGCCGCCTTCGGTGCGGCCGGCCAGCGCTGCATGGCCGCCTCCACCCTGGTGCTGGTCGGCGAAGCACGCGAGTGGGTGCCGGACCTGGTGGCCAAGGCCAAGACGCTGAAGGTCAGCGGCGGCAGTGTCGCCGGTACCGACGTCGGTCCGGTGATCTCCTGCGCCGCGCGTGAGCGTGTCGAAGGCCTGATCGCCTCGGGCGTGGAGCAGGGCGCCAAGCTGGTGCTCGATGGCCGCAACCCGCAGGTCGATGGCTTCGAGAAGGGCAACTTCGTTGGTCCGACCATCTTCGCCGGCGTGACGCCGGGGATGCGCGTGTACGACGAGGAAATCTTCGGGCCGGTGCTGGTGATCCTGGAAGCGGACACCCTGGAAGATGCCATCGCACTGATCAACGCCAACCCCAACGGCAACGGCACCGCGCTGTTCACCCAGTCCGGCGCGGCCGCCCGCAAGTTCCAGGAAGACATCGACGTCGGCCAGGTCGGCATCAACGTGCCGATCCCGGTGCCGGTGCCGCTGTTCTCGTTCACCGGCTCGCGTGCCTCCAAGCTCGGCGACCTGGGCCCGTACGGCAAGCAGGTGGTGATGTTCTACACCCAGACCAAGACCATCACCTCGCGCTGGTTCGATGACGAGACGCTGGGTCATGGCGTCAACACCACCATCAGCCTGAAGTAAGCAACAGCAACAACGGAGTTCGACCATGAGCCACTCGATGACGACGGAACTCGACGAAGCGCAGCAGGCCTATAGAGAGGCAGCGCGTGACTTCGCCCAGGCCGAACTGGCGCCGCACGCCGCGCGATGGGATGCGGAGGGCATCTTTCCGCGCGAGGCGATCGCCAAGGCAGGGGAACTCGGGTTCTGTGGTTTGTACATGGATCCCGAGGTCGGTGGCAGCGGCTTGAGCCGTCTGGACGCCGCCGTCGTCATCGAGGAGCTCGCCAATGTGGATCCGTCCACGGCGGCCTATGTCAGCATCCACAACATGGCGTCGTGGATGGTGGCCAAGTGGGGCCAGGAGAGCCTGCGTGCCGCGTGGGGTGCAGACCTCTCGTCCGGCACCAAGCTGGCCTCGTATTGCCTGACCGAACCGGGTGCCGGCTCGGACGCGGCCTCGCTGAAAACCAGCGCGGTGCGTGACGGCGACGATTACGTACTCAATGGCTCCAAGGCCTTCATCTCCGGCGCCGGTGCCACCGAACTGCTGGTGGTGATGGCGCGTACGGGTGGCCCGGGCGCGGGCGGCATCAGCGCGATCGCGGTGCCGGCCGATTTGCCGGGCATCAGCTACGGCCGCAAGGAAGAGAAGATGGGCTGGAACAGCCAGCCGACCCGTGGCATCACGTTCGAGAACGTGCGCGTGCCGGTCAGCCATCTGCTCGGCGAGGAGGGCAGCGGTTTCAAGCTGGCCATGAAGGGCCTGGACGGCGGCCGCATCAACATCGCCGCCTGTTCGCTGGGCGCTGCCCAGGGTGCACTGGATGCCGCCCGCCGCTACATGGGCGAGCGCCGCCAGTTCGGCAAGGCGCTGTCGGAATTCCAGGCGCTGCAGTTCAAGCTGGCCGACATGGCCACCCAGCTGGTCGCCGCCCGGCAGATGGTGCACACCGCGGCGCGCAAGCTCGACGCCGGTGCCAGCGATGCCAACGTGTGGTGCGCGATGGCCAAGCGCTTCGCCACCGACGCCGGCTTCAACATCTGCAACGACGCGCTGCAGATCCACGGCGGCTACGGCTATATCCGCGAATACCCGATTGAACGGTTGCTGCGCGATTCGCGCGTGCACCAGATCCTGGAGGGCACCAACGAGATCATGCGTGTGATCGTGGCCCGCCACCTGCTCAACACTGAAGAGGAACTGCGATGATGGAGTGGCGCCAGCATGATCATGTCGGCCTGAAGGTCGAGGCCGATGGCCACGTCGCGGTCATCACCCTCAACAATCCGCCGGCGCATACCTGGACCGTGCACAGCCTGTCCGCGCTGCGCGATCTGGTCGACGCACTCAATGCAGACCGCGATATCTACGCGCTGGTGATCACCGGCGATGGCGAGAAGTTCTTCTCCGCCGGTGCCGACCTGAAGCAGTTCGCCTCCGGCGACAAGGCCGCCGCACGCGAAGCTGCACGTCGCTTCGGCGAGGCGTTCGAAGCCCTGTCCGGGTTCCGTGGTGTCTCCATCGCGGCAATCAACGGCTACGCGATGGGTGGCGGCCTGGAATGCGCGCTGGCCTGCGACCTGCGCATCATCGAAGAACACGCCCAGGTGGCATTGCCGGAGGCCACCGTCGGCCTGCTGCCGTGCGCCGGCGGCACCCAGAACCTGCCGCGTCTGGTTGGCGAAGGCTGGGCCAAGCGCATGATCCTGCTCGGCGAGCGCATCGATGCGGATACCGCACTGCGTATCGGCCTGGTCGAAGAAAAGGTGGGCAAGGGCGAAGCCAAGGCACTGGCGCTGGCATGGGCGCACAAGGCCGGCAAGCAGAGCCCGACCAGCATCGCCGCGTGCAAGACGCTGGTGCAGGCCACCCGCACCGGTACCCACGCCTCGGCGCTGGTCGCCGAACGCGAGGCCTTCGTCGATCTGTTCGACAGCGCCGACCAGGCCGAAGGCGTGAACGCCTTTCTGGAAAAGCGCGCTGCGCAATGGAAGAACGCATGAGCACCGCCGTCGCCCAGGACGAGGCACCGGTGCTGTTCGAAGAGCGCACCGCCGGTAATGGAACGCGCATCGGCATCGCCACGCTCAACGCCGCCCGCACCCTCAACGGGTTCTCGCTGCCGATGGCGCACCTGCTGCGCGAGCGGCTGGAGGCCTGGGCGCTCGATGATGGCATCGCGCTGGTCGTGCTGCAGGGCGCGGGCGAAAAAGCGTTCTGCGCCGGCGGCGACCTGCACAGCCTGTACCGCAGCATGGTCGACTACCGCGAGAGCGGGAAGACCGACATACGCGACAACGCCTACGCCGCCGAATTCTTCGACGTCGAGTACCGCGTCGACTATGCGATCCACACCTATCCCAAGCCGATCCTGTGCTGGGGCCATGGCATCGTCATGGGCGGCGGCATCGGCCTGATGTCCGGGGCCAGCCACCGCGTGGTCAGCGAGCGCTCCAAGCTGGCGTTCCCGGAGATCACCGTGGGCCTGTTCCCCGACGTGGGCGGCAGCTGGCTACTGCCGCGCGTACCGGGCAAGGGCGGCCTGTTCCTGGCCCTGACCGGTGCGCCGCTCAACGCCGGCGATGCGATCTATGCCGGCCTGGCCGATATCCACATCGCCGAGGCACAGCGCGAGACCGTGTCCAATGCGCTGGCGGACGTGCACTGGAGCCGCGAGGCCAAGCGCAACCACGAACAGTTGACTGCGCTGCTGCAGCAGCACGCCAGCGATGCGGCCACCGGCCCGTTGCTGCGCAATGCCGCCACCGTGGATGCGCTGTGCGCCGGTGACGACGTCGGCGCGATCGTCGAGGCGATCCTTGCCCTGGAGACCGAGGACGCCTGGTTGAAGACCGCGCAGGCCACGCTCGCCGCCGGTGCGCCCGGCTCGGCGCGGCTCGCGTTCGAGCTGCAGCGCCTGGCCGAGGGCGCCTCGTTGGCCGAGGTCTACCGCATCGAGTACATCGCAGCACTGCATGCGGCCGCCCACGGCGATTTCGCCGAAGGCATCCGCGCGCTGCTGATCGACAAGGACCGCACCCCGAAGTGGCAGCCGCGCACGCTGGCGGACGCCACGGCCGAGTGGGCCCGCACCTTCTTCGTTTCGCCGTGGTCCGATGCCGCGCATCCGCTGGCCGACCTCGGTGCCACCGTCCCTGAAAGGAGCCACGCATGAGCCGTATTGCATTCATCGGGTTGGGCAACATGGGTGGCCCGATGGCCGCCAACCTGGCCAAAGCCGGTCACGCCGTGCGCGTGTTCGATCTGGTGCCGGCTGCCGTGCAGGCCGCCGTCGATGCCGGCGCCACCGCCGCCAGTTCCGCGCTGGATACGCTGACCGACGCCGAGATCGTCATCTCGATGCTGCCCGCCAGCCGCCACGTGGAAGGCGTTTACCTCGGTGATGATGGCCTGCTGGGTGATATCCCGGGTGGCGCGCTGATCATCGATTGCAGCACCATCGCCCCGGCTACCGCCCGCAAGGTCGCTGAAGCGGCCGCGGCGCGTGGCCTGCAGATGCTGGATGCCCCGGTGTCCGGCGGTACCGCGGGTGCCCAGGCCGGCACGCTGACCTTCATCGTCGGTGGCGAAGCCGAGGCACTGGAGCGGGCGCGCCCGCTGCTGCAGGCGATGGGCAAGAACATCTTCCATGTCGGCGCCAGCGGTGCCGGCCAGGTGGCCAAGCTGTGCAACAACATGGCGCTGGGCGTGATCATGGCGGTGACCGGTGAATCGATCGCGCTGGGCGTCGCGCACGGGCTGGACCCGAAGGTGCTCTCGCAGATGATGGCGGTCAGCACCGGCCGCAGCTGGGCCACCGAAGTGTGCAACCCGTGGCCCGGCGTGCTCGAAAACGCCCCGGCCTCGCGCGGCTACAGCGGCGGTTTCGGCAGCGATTTGATGCTCAAGGACATGGGCTTGGCGGTGGAAGCAGCGATGAGTGTCGGTGCCTCGATCCCGCTGGGCGAGCTGGCCCGCAACCTGTATTCGATGAATCACCAGGCCGGTCGCGGCAAGCTGGATTTCTCCAGCGTGGTGCAGCTGATCACGCACGACAAGTAACGGGTAGTGCCGGCCGCTGGCCGGCAACTTCACTATCGAAACCGACGACATCCGGCTTCACCGGTAGGCAACGACCGTTGGTCGTTGCAACGGAACAAGATGCATCCCATGGGTACGCCCACGGGATCCACCGCGGTGGGATGGGCGGTTGCCAGACGGTTGCGTCAGGCAGCCGCCCATTTTTTTTTCGGGTCACTCGGCCGTCGCCGGCGCGCCCGGCAAGTCCCGGCAGCGTGCCTGCATATGCTCGCCACCGGGTGTGCCGGCACGGATCTCCCCGTCCTGCAACCACCCGTAGATTTCGCGCCGCACGCGATACGCCGCATCGGCTGACTCGACCACGTCTGTATTGTCGCTGGCGAGCGGGGCACCCGGCAGCGCAGCCTCCGGGATCCTGCCCAGGACCGCCAGCTGCGTGCACAGACCGGCGTAGTAGGCCGTGCGCTCGTCAACTGCACCGCGATCACCCGCGGCGAAGCCCAGGGCGTGGAAGGTTTCATGCGCGACCAGGTCCACGAGGTTGGCCTCGGTCCGCGCGCGCGATTCGTACACGCGCATGGCCAAGGTCAGATGCGGCACGCGGAAGCGCAGCGATCGGGTGCGCAGGTTCAGGCGCGTTCCGTGGGGCACGAGCAGTGCCGTATAGGCCGCGCGTCGCTCGGGATACCACTGCTGCGCGTGGCGTGCAGCGGCATCGATCAGGGCGCAGGCATCGGTAGCCGGCAGGGTCGCCGGCGGATAGGCCGCGATCCGGATGCGGGTTGCCGCGTCAGGGCAGGCGTAGGTCTCTGGCAGCCCGGGTGCAGCCGTGCCGGGCAGATACAGATCGGTCACCACGTGCACGAACCCGGCGCCGCGGAAGAGAGACAGCGCGTTCATCCCGTTCGAGGCGATCGCCTCGGGTGGCGCGATGGGAGCGGTAGCACAGCCCCCCAGAAAACCGCTGAGCAACAGCGCGGCCAGAATCCTGTGCATGTCCGTTTGCCAGTGAGGATCGTCTGGCCAGTCTACGGTGGCGACGGGGATGTGTGCCCGTCGCCACGGCAGGTCATGCGGGGGGATCAGACCACCGTCAGCGTCACGTCGATGTTGCCGCGGGTCGCGTTGGAATACGGGCACACGATGTGCGCCTTCTGCACCAGCGCTTCGACCTGCTCGCGCGGCAGGCCCGGAACCGAGATTTCCAGCGCCACTTCGATGCCGAAGCCGGTCGGGATCTGGCCGATGCCGACCTTGCCGGTGATCGCAGTCTCGGCCGGCAGAGCGACCTTGGCCTGGCCGGCCACGTACTTCAGCGCGCCCAGGAAGCAGGCCGAGTAGCCCGCGGCGAACAGCTGCTCCGGGTTGGTGCCCGGGCCGCCCGCACCGCCCAGCTCGCGCGGGGTGGAGAGCTGGATGTCCAGCACGTTGTCGGAAGAGACGGCGCGGCCGTCGCGGCCGCCGTTGGCAGTGGCCTGGGCGGTATACAGAACGTTGGCAATGGACATGGGAATCTCCTGCGGAGTGAAAAAGGTGGGCCAGATGGCAGGTGTACTGTGCGCGCCCGCATCGTACTTGTGGCAACATTTCGTCCAGAAAACTTGATCTGGAGTCCGCCATGGTCGACCGACTGCAATCCCTGCTGGACCGTTTCGCGGTGTCTGCCGAGGTCTTCCACGCGGGCGCGCTGTGCGGCATCAACGATCTGCCAGCCGACGGCGAGCGCGGTCAACTGCACCTGATCCGCGAGGGCGATGTACGCGTCGAGCACCCGGATGGCAGCACGCTGCAGATCACCACGCCCAGCGTGCTGCTGTACCCGCGCCCGCTCGCGCACCGCTTCGTCACCGATGCCACGCGGGGCGCGGATTTCGCGTGCGCCAACCTGCAGTTCGAAGGGGGCGCCAACAACCCGGTCGCCGCTGCGCTGCCGCCGATCGTGTGCCTGCCGCTGGAGGGCTTGTACGGCGGCCAGCCGGTGCTGTCACTGCTGTTCGAAGAAGCCTTCGCGCAGCGCTGCGGCCGCCAGGCGCTGCTGGATCGTCTGTTTGAAGTGGTGCTGATCCAGATCCTGCGCGCGCTGATGGAGAGTGGCCAGATCCGCGTCGGCCTGCTCGCCGGCATGGCCCATCCGCGCCTGCGTCACGCGCTGGTGGCGATGCATGAAGCGCCCGCCGACGAGTGGACACTGGAGTCGCTTGCGCAGCGCGCCGGCATGTCACGCAGCGCCTTCGCCGACAGCTTCCGCGACACCATCGGCAGTACGCCCGGTCATTACCTGCAGGGCTGGCGCACCCGCCTGGTGCAGCAGGCGCTGCGCCGCGGCCATCCGCTCAAGCGCATCGCCATCGACGTGGGCTACGGCAGCGAAGCAGCGTTGTCGCGCGCGTTCAAGGCGCAGACAGGGCAGTCGCCGCGGCAGTGGAAACAGGGCAGTGTGGCCACCGAACGATAACGCGATGCACGCCGACGTCGCTCAGATCGCCCACTCCCGATCCGTCGTGAACATGATCGTCAGCCAGCGGTCCGGCGACTCCTCACCCAGCGCTTCGCCGATCTCATCGCGCAGGCGATCCCATTCGATCAGCGCCCGCGGTGGATCATCGGCGCGCACCACGAAGAACAGCTCGATCTGCTCACCGCGCCCGACCTTGGCCACGTAGCTGCGGTATTCCAGGAAACCGTGCCTGGCCACGATATCGCGCGCCACCTCGTCCACGTGGGTCTGCAGATCCAGCGGGGTGATCAGCAGGATGTCCGACAACGCCTGGCGCACCGTGCCCATCGGCGCCACCACCACGAACAGGCAGACCACCAGCAGGATCGCCGGATCGATGTACGGCACCAGCCACGCCCACTGCGTGCCACCCAGCACATAGCCGCCGACGAAGGCGACCAGATACGCCGCCGACATGCTCGCCGCGACCACCCAGTTCTTCGCATCGAGCGCGATGAAGTCCGAGCCGATCGTCCGGTTCGCGCGGCGTACGAACAGTGCCAGGCCGGTTTCGGCCACGATCGAGATCACCGCGAACAGGATCGCCGGCCCCAACGCGATCTCGCGTCCGCCGGACATCAGTGCGTCCACCGCATTGACCGCTGCGTACAGGGCGGCACCGATCATCAACGTGCCGCTGACCCCGAGCACGATCGGCTCCAGGTGCCAGAAGCCCATGGTGAAGCGCTGGTTCAAGCGCGACTGCAGGGTATCCACGTGGGTCGACAGGCTGATCAGGCGCACCACCAGCAGCGACAGCCAGGTCATCACCACGTCGATCAGGCCGTAGATGCCGTCGAAGATGATCAGCGAGGAGTTGGCGAGCAGGCCAAAGGCCACCGCTGCGGCGGCCATCGCCAGCGATGCGGCGATCGACAGGCGCAGGACGCCTTGTTCGGTGGTGGGGTCGAAACTGGGCAGGCGGAGTGCGGACATGGATGCTTCGAAGGGACGTGCGTAGCTGCATTTTCCACTGACGATGTTGCAGGCGTCTGGTTCGGCTACATGAGAGCATGGAGGTGGGACAGAGGTGCATTTACTGGGTGCCACATTAGCATCGCAATATCCAGGTGCGTCCAAGCAGCTTGGGATTCCAGCCTGGCCTTCGGAGAAAGGAAGCGTTCACCACCATGGTCGTTGTAAACATCCTCCCACAATTGTCGAGATGCGGTGCGAATCATGGTTTGCTAGTTTGACATCTCTGTAATGACCCAGTGATCTACTACTTAGGCGTTACTTTCACCGAGCAGACGATGATGAGCGAAGTGATGGATGAAGAAATCAAGCGTTGGACGGCCCGCCGCAGCTCGGCCCTGGTCCTTGAGATCATCCGGGGCCAGTCGTCGGTTGGACCTGACCCGGGCCGAGATCGAGAGTTGGGTAGAGATGGCAAGCGCGGCGTGGAGAATGCCCTGCGCACCAAGCTCGAAGACGTGCGCGATCAGTCCCAGTGCCAGCTTAAAGACCTGCAGGGAGCCAACGGCGAGCCGATGCTGGAGATCCGCGCCTGAAAAAAGGCGAGTCTCCCTGTTGGGAAAGGACTAGAGCTGATGCTCTCGCTCCAGCAGGGACTGCAAGACGTACGCGTTTCGGTGCCGATGACCATGCTGTGCCATTGGTTCGGCGTGGCGTGTCGCACGACGTATTACAAGCCGACCGGGTCGCCAGCGAAGGTCAAACCTGAGCTGCCCGAGCCGAGAAAGCAGATGAACGAGGCGGAGCCATCGTTTGGACATCGCACCGTCGCAGCGCTTCTTGGCATGAATAAGAACACCGCACAGCGGATACTCCAGCTCAAGGGCTGGCAGGTCCGTAAGCGCGCACTTGGCGAGCGACTGCGGATCGAGGCGTAGGTCTATGGTGCTGAGCGTCCGGACCAACGCTGGGCCACGGATCTGTGACGCGTGTGGGGCGGCGCGGATGCCTGGCTCAGCCTGGCGCTGGTGATCGACTGCAGCACGCACCAGTTGCTCGGCTGGCACCTATCTCGCGCCGGAAGGAAGCACTGCATCAGCCGCTCTGGGGCAGGAGCTGATCACCCGTTTTGGCCCGCTGGGAGGCGTGCCGGATCCATTCTTGCTGCGCTCCGATAACGGCCCAGCCTTCGCCAGCCGCGACTACACGCGCTTGGCGAGCAGCTACGGCCTGAAGCAGGTATTCATCACACCGGATTGCCCGCAGAAGAACGGTATGGTGGAGCGGGTGGTCGGAACGCTGAAGGGACGGTGCGTGCGTCGGCATGTCTTCGAGAGCCGGATCCATGCCATGCTGGTGATTGCTGAATGGATTGCCTTCTACAACTAACAGCGACCTGACCAGGCACTGAAGATGATGATCCCGGATGCGGCCTTTGCCGCTACATTAATCGCATGACCTGAGTAGAAAAGGGTCATTACATATGCGTTGATAGCTGAGGAACTCCCGCTTGAGTGCACCTTGACCCTGAATACATAGGGCCTAGTCGATTTATTGCGCGAAATCCGTATGCATTGATCCTCCGGCAGTCTACATTTAGGTAATTGAAAATCTGCTCCGGGGACCACCATTGACCCACGTTCGGTCGTCACGACGAGCTCCTTGCGGCCGATAAACGTACTTTGCCGGAGACTAATTATCTCTCGCCCTTGAGCATTCGAGATTTTTCCATCCAAGTGATCCTGGTAGATTGGGAGGACTATCTCCCGAAGCCCAACGTCCGCGAAACCCTCATGTCATCGATCCCAGAAAATATGTAAGAAATACGCCGCTTGTGCTAGGTGATTTTCTTGCGTGTCTTCATGCTCTAAGCACTATAATTCGCCGCGACGCCAAAGCTTCTGGTGCCGAGCAACATGAATTGTGAATCGTCACGCGCCAACCGTAACTTCGCCATTGCACTTAAGGTGGCATCCGCCACTAATAGGCCCTGAGCCGCCCCCGCTGCCGCCGGTGCCGCCGCCTGCACCCCCTCCCGGTGGGGTAGTATTCTGTTGCCTGTACTTTACACCCTCGTAATTATCCGTCTCCGTTTTTTGATAGTCCACGCAGCCAGTCCCGTTGCAAACAACAATCACATCGCCAGCAATAAGGCGCGGGCCATTAGTGATTGGGTTTTTCCCAGTGATACCTTGTTCAAAGGATTTTAAAAAGACTTTGGTCGTTGCGTCAGGGTCCGGTCGGCCCAAGTGGCAAGACGAACATGTAACAGGGCCAAATCTATCTGTCCCTGTAGCGGTGGCATAATTCCATAGTGAACCTGCTCCAAGAAGCGCTAATAGTGCAATTGAAAGTTTTGTTCTGAATTTCAAGTACTACTCCCCACATCATTATTGATGGATCGCATTTGCCCACTGCTCAGCCTGCTGCCTTTGCGTTGGGTTCAAGGAATTTTTCAGTGGCTCATAGGCCTCTTGAAAACCGGGAATTGGAGATGCCTTTTGCGCGGCGAGAGCATACGCAAGCTCAGCTGTCGGATTCTTGTCAACTAAAGTGCCGGCGGAATATGCTATCGATAAGCTCAGCATGGCGTCTTGACTTCCAAGCGAGACTGCTTGTTCCAGATAGCTTCGCGATCTTTCTTGCCATCTTCGAACAGACTCTGGATCTCTAAGATACTGCTGCTTACCCTGAGGAAGGGTGTAGGATGGATTTAATGAGTACAATATCATTGCCTCTACACCGCCTTGATCCGCCGCACTGGTTAGCCAGTCTGCATCCGCAATAGATGGGTCAGTAAGAAGTCCTTCGCATTCTGACAGCTGGCGGTAATCATCTTCGTCCTGACTGATTGCGTTTGAGCTATTGGCGTAGGTTCTTTTGCAGTCGAGTGTCGCCAAGAATATCTGGAAGGTTGCTACTGCGTCGCCTTCCTGAGACGCTCGAATAAGCGAATGTACATAACTCAATGCGTCACCGTCAGGACGTAATGGCCCTGTGCGCACAATGCTGAAGCTTTTTTTTCCTAGTGGAATGACTAGTTTGGGATCAATTTTCTTTCTGGCTACCAGGTCTGATACGTGTTGGGACACTGGTCGAGGGATGTCGGAAGGATTCTCAGTCGTCTCTAAGGGGCCAGGTGGGTGTAAGGTACTGCTGGCTGGCCTGAATATGATCCAAGAGGTAGCGGCCACCGCAGCGAGTGACGCAGCGAGGAGTGATACGGATAGCCAAGCTTTCATTAGGTTCAAATGTTAGATGCGCAAGGGGTCGTGAGTCCGGCTGTTATGCTTGTGAGACGGATTTATAGATTTGGCTCCGGCAAAGCTAGTCGCCTTTGATAGTTAAGAATGCGTCAGCTCAGAATCAGCACGGGTTTTGATAGTGGAATCTAAATCCAAATACAGGAGTGTTGAAATATTGCGGGAGCTGTCAATATTATTTTCGTTCGAGGAATCTAGATTAGCCGGGCTGGATGGTGTGCGCTGTAGGGTAATTCTGATTTTTGCTGTCGAAAGTCCTTAGGAATGCTCTGAATAAGTGCTCCGGTAGTGACGGCCGCTGGCCGGCAATCAGAGAGACGATGGCCGCACATTTTGAGTGACCTCCTCCCAATAATTTAGACCAGCCAGAACTAGAAAATTCGGCGACACTCAGGCCCAAGGAGGCCCGTCGCCATGAAGAAGTCGAAGTTCACCGAAGAGCAGATCGCGTTCGCCCTGAAACAAGCCGAGAGCGGCACGACGGTCGAAGAGATTTGCCGCAAAATGGGTATCAGCCAAGCTACGTTCTATGATTGGCGAAAAAAGTTCGGCGGGTTAGGCGTGCCCGAACTACGCCGGCTACGTCAGCTTGAGGAAGAGAACCGCAAGCTCAAGCAATTGGTCGCCGATTTGAGTCTGGACAAAGTCATGCTGCAGGATGTGCTCTCAAAAAAGCTCTGAGGCCCACGCAGCGCAAGACGCTCGTGGGCCACTTGGTCGACCGATATAGAGTTGGGGTTCGCCGGGCTTGCGAGGTCGTAAAGCAAGGCCGTTCGGCGTGGTATTACCAACCCCGTGAGAATGATGATGCGCCACTCCTTCTGCGGATCGAAGAGATCGCTGCCACGCGGGTCCGCTATGGTTTCTGGAGAATATTCGTGCTGTTGCGCCGGGAAGGTTGGAAGGCCAACCACAAGCGGGTCCGACGTCCCCTGAAAAACTGATGCAGGCTAAAGTAGAGACTTCGATCGCATTGGGCCCCGTGACATACGAGGATTCAGCTATGAAGCAGTTGTGTTTCAACGAGGAGCAGACTGCGTACGCACTGAAGCAGGCGGAGCTTCAGCGGAGTTCGAGCGTTTCGGGTCTGAGCTGCGTGCACCGTTTCAACTCGTTCCATGACTCACGGAGTATCACTGCCGCGACTTCGGGGATGTCCTAGCCTAGAACGAACAGCCGCGAGGTGGCCTCATGCCGCAGGTCGTGAAAACACAGGTCTTCGATCGCCAGCTTCGCGCAAGCGCGGGTGAACGCTGTTCCCACGGGATTGGAGTTGTAGGGAAAGATCGGGCTGTCCGCAAGCGGCTTGGGCTGGCGCCTTGGGATGTCCCCACGGTTGGCCCAGGAGCGGGAAGCGCTTGTGATTGCCCAACTTCTTGCGGGGGTCCTTAGCGTCGCGCAGCAGGGCGGTGCGGTTGGTCTGGCGGACATCGGACGACGGCAGCCGGGTGCTCTCGCTCTCGCGCTTCGCTGTCAGGACGGCGAAGTCGATGATGTCCACCATCGGTATGGTCGACCGCCATGCCGCCCTCCTGAAGTGCTCGCGCAGACAGTGCAGCTCGTCGGCTGTGGGCCGCCTGTCACGGCGCTGGGACTTTCCGACCTGCTGCAGCGGCCGAAGCACCGGCCGCGCCTCGGCCACGGGATCGCCGGCGAGCTTCACGCCCTTCATCGGGCCGGCCAGCTTCAGCAGCTCCGAGAGGATCCCCAGCTCTACGTTCATGGTTGCCGGCGCGGAGGCTGGGATAATCATGCCGTTGTCCATCATGTGATCGCCGCGGATTCGCCGGCGGGTGTGCTCGATCACATCGTTGGCCGTGAGCTTCCTGGCCACGATGTCTCCCAGACCCTCGTGGATTCTGGTCATATTGCCGGAGTGAGTCTTGGAGATGGCCCTGATGCTGGCCAGCTCGTTGATTCGCCAGTCGATCAATTCGCCGATGGTGATCTCTTCGCCGGGTGTACCGCCTCGGGCCTCCTGATCGGCCAGCTCGCGGTCCATGCGGTCCCCCAAACCTTCGCTGCCGTCTTGGTGGGGAAGGTACGGGTTTGGGTGGGGTGGCCTTTGCGGCGCACAATAGCGCGCCAGCGGCCGTCTCGATTTTGCAGGGTTGCCATGGTGTACCAGCTCCGATGTACCACGCCCTCCGTGGTACGCCAATGGCACAGCCAGTTAGGAAAATGCCGGAAAAGTGGTGCAGATTCGGGAAATAGTGAGAAGCCTATATGCTTGATAAGTCAATGAAAACTAAAGAAATCAAGGGTATTCGGCTCTGCGTCGCCCCCATGATGGACTGGACGGACCGCCATTGCCGGTACTTCCACCGGTTGCTGGCACCGGGCGCACGGCTGTACACCGAGATGGTGCACGCCAACGCGGTGATCCACGGCGACCGTGAGCGTCTGCTGGGCTTCGACGGCAGCGAGCATCCGCTCGCGCTGCAGCTCGGTGGCAGCGATCCGGCCCTGCTGGCCCAAGCCGCGCGCATCGCGCAGGAGTGGGGCTACGACGAGGTCAACCTCAACTGCGGCTGCCCCTCCGATCGGGTCCAGGCCGGGCGCTTCGGTGCCTGCCTGATGCGCGAGCCGGCCTTGGTGGCCGAGTGCGTGGGCGCGATGGTCGCCGCGGTGGACATCCCCGTCACGGTCAAGTGCCGCTTGGGCGTGGATGACGACAACGACTACGAAACCTTCCTGAACTTCGTCGATCAATCGGCCAACGCCGGCAGCGCGATGTTCGTGGTGCATGCCCGCAATGCGTGGCTGAAGGGCCTTTCGCCGAAGGAAAACCGCGAAGTGCCGCCGCTGCGCTACGACTGGGCGCACCGGCTCAAGGCCGACCGCCCTCAGTTGCAGATCGTCCTCAACGGCGGCCTGGCTACGGTCGAGGCCGCGCAGGCCCAGTTGCCGGCGCTGGATGGGGTGATGCTGGGCCGTGCGGCCTACCACGACCCCTACGTGCTGCATCAGCTGGAGTCCGCCCAGACCGGTGCCCCGCTGCAGTCACGCGAGGCGCTGCTGCGCGCCATGCAGCCCTACATCGAGGCCCAGCTGGCCCGTGGGCTGGCGCTCAAGCACATCACCCGCCACCTGCTGGGCCTGTTCCACGGCCAGCCGGGCGGGCGCGCCTTCCGCCAGATCCTGAGCGAAGGCTCGCACCGCGTCGGGGCCGACTGGAGCCTGATCGAGCAGGCGCTGGCGGTGACCCGTGCCCAAGCCGAGCGCGTCGCGGCGTGAGCCGCGTCACCTTGTCAGCTTGACAAGGACCCCGGTTTAGCCGCCAATGTTCACTTAGATGAACAAAGCGGGGAGGCAGGCGGAAAAGTTCAGACCGGATTCACTGGCTAAAACCAAGAATTCGCTAAAGATTCGTAAAGCGCCGGCCCAGGCTGGCGGTTGCCGATTCACAACTTTTGAACGTTTAGCCGCGCTCCGCTAGGATCAGACCGATGTTCTCCGTGACCCGCCACCGCCGCATTGCCGCCTTCGCCCTTCTGGCGACGGGCGCAGCTGCCTCCACCAGTGCGTGGGCGCAGATGCCGCCGCCGGAAGCGGCCCGTGCCGAGATGATGCGTACGGCCGAACGCGGCGGTCCGCAGGAGCGCTCGCTGTCCGATGCCGTGCGTCGGGTTCAACGTACTACCGGTGGACACATCCTTGGCGCCGAGCGCGTGCCCTTCGATGGGCGCGATATCAACCGGGTGAAGTATATGGATGACCGCGGTCGCGTCCGCTATATGGACGATCCGGCGACATCGCGTTCACAGCCCCGCACGCCGCGCTCGGATATGTCATCACTACGCGGCGATAACCCCTGAACAGGGATAGTTGTCCGCAGTCATCTGCATTACCCACTGGCCCCATGGGGCCATACCCAGGACACTAGGGAGAGTTCATGCGTATCCTTCTGGTCGAAGACGAAGCCCCGCTGCGGGAAACACTGGCAGCCCGGCTCAAGCGCGAAGGCTTTGCCGTCGATGCTGCGCAGGACGGTGAGGAAGGTCTGTACATGGGCCGCGAAGTTCCGTTCGACGTCGGCATCATCGATCTTGGCCTGCCCAAGATGTCGGGCATGGAGCTGATCAAGGCCCTGCGCGACGAGGGCAAGAAATTCCCGGTGCTGATCCTGACCGCGCGTTCGAGCTGGCAGGACAAGGTCGAGGGCCTCAAGCAGGGCGCCGACGATTACCTCGTCAAGCCGTTCCACGTCGAAGAGCTGCTGGCCCGCGTCAATGCGCTGCTGCGCCGTGCCGCCGGCTGGAGCAAGCCGACGCTGGAGTGCGGCCCGGTCGCGCTGGATCTTGCTGCACAGACGGTCAGCGTCAACGGCAGCAACGTGGATCTCACCAGCTACGAGTACAAGGTGCTGGAGTACCTGATGATGCATGCCGGTGAACTGGTCTCCAAGGCCGACCTCACCGAGCACATCTATCAGCAGGACTTCGACCGCGACTCCAACGTGCTGGAGGTCTTCATCGGTCGCCTGCGCAAGAAGCTCGATGCCGACGGCGAACTCAAGCCGATCGAAACCGTGCGTGGCCGCGGTTACCGCTTCGCCATTCCGCGCAACGAAGGCTGAGCTGCGGCTGGCGATAGATGATGTCCGGCCGTCTGTGGTTCTTTAAACGCTGGCGGCCGCGCTCACTGCAGGCGCGCCAGCTGTTGGCCGCCTCGGTGGGCCTGGTGGCCTTCCTGGCCCTGGCCGGCTACGCGCTGGACGCCGCCTTCGCCGATACCGCGAAGGCCAACCTGCGCGAGCGGCTGAAGAACTACGCCACCGCGTATGCGGCCGGCATCGACTTCACCCGTGACCGCTCGCTGTACATCCGCGAGCAGCCACCGGATCCGCGCTTTGACGTCCCGGGCAGTGGCCTCTATCTGCAGGTCGTGATGCCGGACGGAAAGGGCAACTCCATGTCCGCCGAGGGCCCGATGCTGCCCACGGTAGGCGGCGGCATGCTGGCCCCGCGCCAGGAGGTCTTCGAAGGCCCGTTGCCGATGATCCAGATCGATGGCAGCGAGGGCTCGGCCTACCGCTATGGCATGGGCCTGGTCTGGGATGCCGACGCCGACCCGGCCACCGAATTCCCGTACACGATCTACGTGCTCGAAGACTCGCGCGCGCTGGGTGCTCAGCTGCGCGTGTTCCGCGGGCGCGTGTGGTTCTACCTCGGCGGCATCGGCCTGATCCTGCTGCTGCTGCAGACGGTGATTTTGCAGTGGAGCCTGCGTCCGATGCGGCGCGTGATCAATGAACTGACCAAGGTCCAGCGCGGTGAAACCGAGCGCATGAGCGAACGCCATCCGCGCGAGCTGGAACCGCTGACCGACAGCATCAATGCCTTCATCGAGAGCGAGCGCGAGAACCTCGAACGCCAGCGCAACACCTTGGCCGATCTCGCGCACAGCCTGAAGACGCCGCTTGCGGTATTGCGTACGCAGCTCGACAGCGGCGCACGCGATGAGGATCTGCGCGAGGAATTCGACGTGCAGCTGCGGCGCATGAACAACCTGGTGTCCTACCAGTTGGCGCGCGCGGCATCCTCCGGTCACAAGCTGTTCTCCGCCCCGCTGCCGATTGAATCCAACGCCGAAGAAATCGTGCGGGGTCTGGAGAAGGTGTACGCGTCCAAGGGCGTGCTGTGCGAATTCGATATCGACCCGGCCGCGCGTTTCCACGGCGAGCCCGGCGATCTGCAGGAACTGCTCGGCAACCTGCTGGAGAACGCCTTCAAGTGGGCCAAGCGTCGCGTGTTGCTGACCGCGCATCCGTTGCCGGCACCCGGTGCGCGTCGCGCCGGCCTGGTGCTGTCGGTGGATGACGATGGCCCGGGTATCGCACCGGAAGACATTGCCAAGGTGCTGCAGCGTGGCGTGCGCGGCGATGAGCGGGTGCAGGGTCACGGCATCGGCCTGTCGATCGTGCAGGACCTGATCAAGGATTACCGCGGCGAACTGCAGGTGAAGCGTTCTCCGGAACTGGGTGGTGCACGCTTCGAAGTGAAGCTGCCGCCCGGGCCGTAAGCGCCGTACCGACCAACGGTCGGTACCTGCCGATGGCCCGTACCCCGGCATTCCCACGGGACAGGTAGCCCACGACCGTTGGTCGTGGCGCGCGTCACCGCATCAGCGGTGACGGACCATAGAACCGCTGCAGATGCCCGGCGACCGCCGGCATCTCGCGCGCGAGCAGAGCCGGTGCGGAGAAGTGGTACTCGCTCACCACCGCGAAGAATTCTTCCGGCGCCTCGGACGCATACGGATCGATCAGCGTCTCGCGGCCCTGGTCCACCTCGGCGCAGAACGCGTCATAGGCCTGCTGGAAATCCGCCGCCCATTGTTTCTGCCACGCGCGCGGCAACGGCGGCGTGCCGTCGATCGCCCCGTCCAGCGCATCGATCTTGTGCGCCATCTCATGCACCGCCACGCAGAACCCGGCCTCCGGATCGGCGATGTCGGCCTGGATGTCGGCCCACGACAGAATCAGCGGACCGCTGTCCCACGATTCGCCGATCAACGCATCGTCCCATTCGTGCAGCACGCCGGCCGCATCCACCTGGCTGCGGTGCACGCGGAATGCGTTGGGATAGACGATCAGCTGCGACCAGCCACGCAGGCCGATCTCGCCCAGTTCCAGCAGCGGCAGGCAGCAGAGCGCGGCCAGCAACACGCCGTCGGTGTCCTCCAGCTGCAGTTCGGCGGCCGGGCTGATGGTCTTCTCGTGCAGGAAGCGGGCGGCGAGGGCACGCAGGCGTTCGCGGCGGGCAGCGTCCAAGTGCTGCAGCCAGGCGGCGCGGCGGCAGGTGGTGTCCCAGAGGGTAGGGTCGATCTCGCGTGGCGTACGGCGCAGCCAGCCCAACAGTCGTTCGATCAGCGGAACATACCCGGCAGGAAGCTGTGCCACTTGGGTGCGCGCAGGCGCGGCAGCACGTCGTCATCGCCACCACCGCCGGTGCTGGTTCCGCTGCTGGCGCTGGGTTTGACCGTGGCCGGTGCGGCGGCGGCCGAGGCCGAGGCCGGTGCACTGCGCTCGTTCTCGCCTGCCGAATAGACACACGCACCGCGACCCGCAGTGGTGAGCGCATCGGAAGCGTGCGCGGCCAGCGGGGCCATCAGGAGGAGCAGGCAATGGGCGAACGGGCGCATCGTCAACATCCAGCGGCGGGTCAAGTTCTCGATTCTAGCCCGATTCGGCCGGAGGATTGGAAGGCCTCCGGGCGGGCGCTGGCGGCGGCTTTCCCGCATACTTTTCCCGTTTACCCGATGGAAGCTGCCGTGGACGACCGCCAACTGCTGGCCAAACTGGGCGCCGGGCGCCTGTCCGGCGACGCGCTGGCGCGCGAACTGGGCCAGACCCGCGCCGCGATTTGGAAGCGGATTCAAGGACTTAGGGCGGCTGGCGTCGATATCGACGGCCGCGCCGGTGACGGCTACCAGTTGCAGCAGCCGCTGGATCTGCTGGACGCCGAGGCCATCCAGGCGGCGTTGCCGGCCGCCGTCGGCGACCAGCTGAGCTCCCTGCAGACGGCCTGGTCGGTCGCGTCAACGAACAGTGAATTGCTGCGCTGCAGCGCGCCGGAGCGCGGCGCGATCGTCCTGCTGGCCGAGCGCCAGACCCGCGGCCGTGGCCGCCGTGGGCGGGCATGGGCCTCACCGCTGGCGGCGCATGTCTATCTCTCGGTGCTGCGGGGGTTTGCCGGTGGCCTGTCGCGGCTGGGCGGGCTGAGCCTGGTCGCCGGGGTCGCGGTGGCCGAGGCACTGCGCGAGGCCGGCTATCCGGACGTCGCCCTGAAGTGGCCCAATGACCTTGTCGTCGACGGGCATAAGCTCGGCGGCCTGTTGATCGAGGGCGGCGGTGAGTTCGCCGGCCCCGCACGTGCGGTGATCGGCCTGGGCGTCAACGTGCGCATGCCCGCTGCGTTCGCCGCGGAGATCACCCAGCCCTGGACCGATCTGGACACGTTGTCCGGCGCACAGACGTCGCGCAACGTGGTGGTCGCGCGCATCCTGGCCGGCCTGCTGCCGGCGCTGGATGCGTTCGAGCAGGACGGCCTGGCACCGTTCCTCGCGCGCTATGCCGCGCTGGACAGCCTGGCCGGGCGCGAGGTGCAGGTGGAAGAAGGCGGCGTGCTGTTTGCCGGCACGGCGTTGGGTCTGGCCGACGACGGGGCGCTGCGCGTGCGCATCGACGGCAACGAACGGGTTTTCCATGCGGGCGAAGTCAGCGTGAGGGCGCAATGAGCGACTGGTTGTTTGATCTGGGCAATTCGCGCTTCAAGTTCGCGCCGCTGCAGGGCGTGCGCGCGGGCGACGTGCAGGCGTGGCCGCATGGCGCTGAAGCGATGCCGGCCGCGGCACTGGATGCGCTGCCGTCAGGCGACACCGCCTACGTTGCCAGTGTCGCCGCACCTTCGTTGACCGCGGCCATGCTGGACGTATTGCAGGCGCGCTTCCGCCAGGTCCGCGTGGCACGTACCGAAGCCGAGTACGCCGGTGTGCGGATCGCCTATGCCGACCCCGCCCGCTTCGGCGTGGACCGTTATCTGGCGCTGTTGGCGGTGGCTGCACGTGGCCAGGCGGTGCTGATCGCCGGCGTCGGCACCGCGCTCACCATCGATCTGCTCGACGCCGAGGGCCAGCACCACGGCGGGCGCATCTCGGCCTCGCCGACCACCATGCGCGAAGCGTTGCACGCGCGTGCCGTGCAGCTGCCGGCCGCGGGCGGTGACTACAGCGAGTTCGCCAACGACACCGCCGATGCGCTGGCCTCCGGCTGCGATGGGGCTGCGGTGGCGCTGATCGAACGCAGCCGCGTGCAGGGCGGCGAACGGCTCGGTGCGTTGCCGCATCTGCTGGTGCACGGCGGCGGTGCGCCAGCGTTGCTGCCGCTGCTCGGCGATGCCGAATTCCAGCCCTCGCTGGTGCTTGATGGGCTGGCCCGCTGGGCCGTGCATCAACCGCCATCGGCAGGCTAGGATCAGCCGATGCTTACCCGTGCCCTGATCGTCGTCCTGGTCATTCTCAACCTCGGTGTCGCGCTGTGGTGGCTGTTGCGTGGCGAACCGGCCAGCGAACCGCCGGCCTCGCCGGCCGGTGTGGCGCAGCTGGAGGTGTTGCCGGCCACCCAGGCGCCGACGACCATGGTGGCTTCCCCGGATGCCACGCCAGCCCTGCAGGACGTGACGCCCGCCTCCGCGCCGGTGGCCCAACCGCCGGGGCCGGTCTCCGCGCCGGCGACCGCCGTGGCTGACACCTCTGCGCCCAGGCCCGCCGCCAGCCTGCCTGCGCCCGCTCCGGTGGCCGCCGCACCCGCAGCGCCCGCCGTACCCGCACCCGTCACCGCAACGCCCGCACCCGCACAGTGCGTGAGCCTGGGGCCGTTCGCTGACCGCGCTGCCGCCCAGGCCGCCCAGTCGCGCGCCGGGGCTGTCCTGCGTGGGGCCAAGCTGCGGGAGGTGGCCGACGCCGGCGCCACCCGTTACCGCGTGCTGCTGCCGCCCGCCGCCAGCCGGGAGGCGGCGCAGGCCACGGTCAAGCGGATCGTGGCAGCGGGCGTGAGCGACTACTACATCATTGCCCAGGGCGAGGACACCAACGCCATCGCCCTGGGCCAGTACCGCAATCGCGAAGGCGCCGATCGCCGCCTGGCCGCCCTGAGCGCGGCCGGTTTCAAGGCAACCATGGTCGCCAGCGGAGGCGATGGCAGCGCGCAGTGGTGGCTGGATGCGACCCTGGCCGACGGTACCGGCACCGCCGTGGCCCGCCAGCGCAGCGGCGCGGCCCAGCAGCGCTCGCTGGAATGCGCGCGCTTGCGCTAGAATCCCGGCTCCGCGACGGGTCGTCCCGCCGCGATGCCGATGCCGGCATAGCTCAGTTGGTAGAGCAACCGCCTTGTAAGCGGTAGGTCCCCAGTTCGAATCCGGGTGCCGGCACCATTGATGCACGGTCGATGACGACTGCTGCAGCGCCGCGAGTCGTATCACGCCGCGCTGGCTATGCTGGGCCTCTTTGCAACGGAGGCAACAGCGATGGCGATGTATTCCCCGGTTTCCCTGATTGGCGTGCCCACCGATATCGGTGCGGGCCACCGTGGCGCGGGTCTGGGACCGGACGCCCTGCGCATTGCCGGGCTGGGGGATGCACTGGCCGCGCGCGGCGTGGAGGTGCGCGACCTTGGCAACCTGGCCGGTCCGCGCAACCCGTGGACGGCACCGGTGCACGGCTACCGCCATCTTGACGAAGTGGTGGCCTGGAACCGCGCGCTGATGGACGCCACCTACGGCGAACTACAGGCCGGGCGCATGCCGATCATGCTCGGCGGCGACCACTGCCTGGGCATCGGCTCGATCACCGCGGTCGCGCGCTGGTGCCGCGAGCAGGGCAAGGACCTGCGCGTGCTGTGGCTGGATGCGCATTCGGATTTCAACACCAGCGAGGTCACCCCGTCAGGCAACGTGCACGGCATGCCGGTGGCCTGCCTGTGCGGGCTCGGCCCGGACGCGTTGACCCGGCTGGGTGGCGATGCGCCGGCGATCCGCCCGCAGCAGGTGCACCAGATCGGCATCCGCTCGGTGGACCAGGAAGAGAAGCGCCTGATCAAGCAGCACCAGGTGGATGTCTATGACATGCGCTACATCGACGAAGCCGGCATGAAGCGCACGATGGAGGCAGCGCTGGCCGGCATCGATGCCAACACGCACCTGCACGTCAGCTTCGACGTGGATTTCCTGGATCCCAGCATTGCACCCGGCGTCGGCACCACGGTGCCGGGCGGGGTGAACTACCGCGAAGCACAGCTGGTGATGGAGATGATCGCCGACACCGGGCGCATGGGATCGCTGGACATCGTGGAGCTGAATCCGCTGCTGGACAACCGCAACGCCACCGCGGAGCTGGCGGTGGATCTGGTCGAAAGCCTGTTCGGCAAGTCGACGCTGATGCGTGATTGAGGACGTCTGGCTGAACAGCGTTTTCCTGCATTCACATCCGCTGCACGCCTCTCCCGCCAGATTGCACGTCACGCGGCGCCGTGTGTTTCGACCCACAGCGCTGCAGGTCAGGAAGAGGAGTTGCGCTGGCGTGCTCATCTGACAGGCGGGACCGGATTCCGGTATTGAATTTGATCAACCAGGAGAACCCTATGAAGCGTGTTATCGCACTGATGCTGTTGTCGATGTTCTCGGTCGCCATGCTGTCCGGCTGCAACACCGTTGCTGGTGCTGGCAAGGACGTGCAGAAGGCCGGTGAAACGGTCGAAGGCGCTGCCAAGGGCAACTGATCCACGGATCAGGCGTCAAAGGAAAAGGCCGGGGATTCCCGGCCTTTTTCATGTCCAGAAAAATGACCGCGCAACGTGTGTGGTGGTGAATCCATTCAAGCTCGTGAGTGTGCGCTTCATCGTCGCTTGACCGCGTGCCAACGCGGGCGGGTGCATTCTGATCCCACGGCGAGATGGCCGTTGCAATCGAGGAAGCGAACCCATGAACAAAGACATCATTTCCGGCAAGTGGACGCAGCTCAAGGGCAAGGCGCAGGCCAAGTGGGGCGACCTGACCGACGACGATTTCAAGGTGGCCGAAGGCAACGCCGAGTACCTCGCAGGCCGCCTGCAGGAGCGCTATGGCTGGGCACGCGACCGTGCTGAAACCGAAGTCCGCGACTTCGAAGCTGCCATGCGCAAGGATTATCCGGATTACCACTGAGGGGTGATCCGTGACGACGGCACCGCCGTCGGGGGTTGAAACCGGAACGGGCCGCGAGAGCGGCCCGTTTTTGTTGGGGTGCCTTGGCGATCAGCGGCGGCGATACAGCGGTGGATCGGGCACGTACTGGCCGGGGAAGGCCTGTGGCTCGCCACGCACGGGCCCGTTCACCCGCGCAATGATGCCGCGTGCCACCAGGTTGCGTTCGCTGTCGTAGCGCACCTGCACCTGTTGCGCCGGAGACGCGGTATCGCGCTCGAATGTGGTGTTGCGCACCCGCGACGGCTCGCGCTGGCCATGGCCGGTGCCCAGTTGCGGTGCCGGCGCGGTGGTGGAACCGGTCACGCGGGCGGTCTCCATGGAAGACGACCGTGCCTGGGGGCGCGCCTTGGCATCGGCCGCGCCGGCCACGGCGGGCGCGGCGTCCCAGGACACGCGCCCGGCTTCGTGGAAGACCGCCACACCGATCACGCCGATGTTGGCCGGGCGCCCGGTGCGGCCGGCGTAGCTGCGGTCCGGATCGGTGAACACGAACTGCGCGACTTCCTCGGCGGATTTGCGCCAGCCGTGGATATCGGTGGTCTGCCACGGGTTGAGCACGTAGCCGGTCTGGTGGGGCGCGGCCACCTCGCCGCTGATGGCATTCAGACCATCCACCGAGAGCACCACCAGCACCCGCTCGGCGCTGCCGTTGCGCAGGCGCACGCTGTAACGGTGGCCCTGCTGCCCCGCGATCCAGCGCTGGCCGTCCTGGCGGTACTGGGTCAGGGCCTGGCCGCTGTCGCGGTCGATCACCGTCAGGTGGACCGGACCGGTGTCGTGACGCAGCGGGACCGCCGGTTTGAAGCCGCACAGGGCCAGCACGGCAAGCAGGGGCAGGATCAGGTGTTTCATGGGAAGGCTCCGCAGGGCAGGTGCAGGATCAAACGCACGGCCCCGGCCAACGGGGTCGAGCGCGGGCAGGTAAACTGGGGCGGTTCATCTGTCCGCATCGATTCCCCATGACTACCCGCGTTCTTACCGGCATCACCCCCTCCGGCACGCCCCACCTGGGCAACTACGTCGGCGCCATCCGTCCGGCGATCACCGCCAGCCAGGCCTCGGAGATCGAGAGCTTCTTCTTCCTGGCCGACCTGCACAGCCTGATCAAGGCGCAGGAGCCCGAGCGCACCCAGCGCTCCACGCTGGAGATCGCGGCAAGCTGGCTGGCGTGCGGGCTGGATCCGGACAAGGTGTGGTTCTACCGGCAGAGCGACATCCCGGAAACCACCGAGCTGATGTGGTTCCTGACCGTGATCGCCAGCAAGGGCATCCTCAACCGCGCGCACGCCTACAAGGCGGCCGTGGACAAGAACCGCGAGGAGCAGCTGGATGACGACGCCGGGGTCAGCGCGGGGTTGTTCATGTACCCGGTGCTGATGGCCGCCGACATCCTGATCTTCAAGGCCAACCGCGTGCCGGTCGGCCGCGACCAGATCCAGCACATCGAGATGGCGCGCGATTTCGCGCAGCGCTTCAACCATGTCTACGGCCAGGCGTTCTTCCCGCTGCCGGAGGTCGTGATCGATGAGCAGGTCGCCACGCTGGCGGGCCTGGACGGCCGCAAGATGAGCAAGAGCTACCACAACACCATTCCGCTGTTCGCCCCGCGCGCGGAGCTGAAGAAGCTGGTGTTCTCGATCCTGACCGATTCGCGCGCACCCGGCGAGCCCAAGAGCACCGAAGGCTCGGCGCTGTTCCAGATGTACCAGGCGTTCGCCACCCCGGAGCAGACCGCGGCGTTCGCGCAGGCCTTCGCCGAGGGCATCAGCTGGGGCGATGCCAAGCAGCAGCTGTTCGAGCGCATCGACAGCGAGATCACCCCGCTGCGCGAGCGCTATGACGCGCTGATGGCCGAGCCGGAAAAGATCGAGGCGCTGCTGCGTCGTCGTGGCCAGCAGCTGCGCGAGCAGTTCGCGGTGCCGTTGCTCAAGGAGCTGCGTCATGCGGTCGGCCTGCGTGATCTCTCCACCGCCGGTGACGTGCCCAGCGAGGAAAGCGGGGCCGCACGCGCTGCACCGCCGCTGTTCAAGCAGTACCGCGAACAGGATGGCCGCTTCTACTTCAAGCTGCAGGCAAGTGACGGCACGCTGCTGATCCAGAGCGAAGGCTTTGATTCGCCGCGTGACGCCGGCCAGCTGATCGGCGTGCTCAAGCAGACCGAACATGGCGACGGCCTGCAGAGTGAGCTGTTCAAGCTCGAGGCCGAGGTGGACGTGGTGCTGGCCGCACTCCAGGCGCTGCGCGGGTAATGCCGGCGGCTGTCCGGCGACCAGGTAACCGCAGCATCACGTAGTGCCGGCCGCTGGCCGGCAACCAGGCGAACGCCCCATCACGCAGGCATCGACCGTGGGTCGATGCAACCGCTATGGCATGATGCCCCTGCACGCCGCAGGGGCGTGTTCCTGCACGGGAGACTGCGATGGCCTGGTTGTCGTTGTTGTTGTTCCTGCCCTGGTTCGTGCTGCTGGGCACGCTGTACTGGCTGTTTCCGCGCCAGCCGCGTGGCACCGCGCGCCGCGTGTTCGATGGTGCTGCGCTGGTGCTGGCCTTCGTGCTGAGCATCCTGGCGATGCTGTGGGGCCACCACATCGGCGTGGTCCAGAACGATGCCGGACCGATCTGGCGACAGGTGCTGGCGGTGCTCTATGCCTACGGTGCATTCCTGGCGGTGATGGTGGCCGCGGTGCTGCTGCGTGGGCCACTGCTGAGCGCGACTGCGACCAAAGCCGCATCGAAGCCGCTGCACTGATCGACGTAAGATGGAGGCGTTTCGTGCCAGGGATGTGTTGATGCACTCCGAGCCCAGCATTCATACGATTGACACCGCGTTCCAGCGCGATGATTTCGATGCCGCCTACCTGATTGTCGAGAACGGCCGGGCGGCCTTCATCGATTGCGGTACCGGCTTGGCCGTGCCGGCGATGCTCGCCGCGTTGGCGCGCGCCGGCTGCACACCCGAGCAGGTCGACTGGCTGATCCTCACCCACGTGCATCTGGACCATGCCGGGGGTGCCGGCCTGCTGATGCAGCAGCTGCCCAACGCCACGCTGGTGGTGCATCCGCGCGGCGCGCCGCACATGATCGATCCGGCCCGGCTGATCGCCGGTGCCACCGAGGTCTATGGCGAAGCGGAGATCGCGCGCAGTTATGGGCCGATCCTGGCGGTCCCTGCCGACCGGGTGGTGATTGCCGAGGAGGGCCACACCGTGGATCTGGCCGGCCGCCCGCTGCTGTGCGTGGATACGCCCGGGCACGCGCGTCATCATCTGTGCGTGTGGGATGCACGCAGCCGCAGCTGGTTCACCGGCGATACCTTCGGGCTGTCCTACCGCGAGCTGGACAGCGCGCAGGGGGCCTTCATCGTGCCGACCTCATCGCCGGTGCAGTTCGATCCCGAGCCGCTGAAGCAGTCGATCGCGAAGATGCTGGCCTACGATCCACAGGCCATGTACCTGACCCACTACGGGCGCGTGGCACCGCCGCGGAAACTGGCGGCGGATCTTGTCGAGCAGATCGATGCGATGGTCGAGATCGGTCGCCAATGCGATGGTCGGCCGGATCGGCATCGCTGCCTGGTCGCGGCGCTGACCGCGCTGTACCTGGAACGCGCGCAGGCGCATGGCTGCCCGCTCGATGATGAGGCGGTGACCCGGGTGCTGGCGATGGACATCGAACTCAACGCCCAGGGCCTGGCCTGCTGGCTGGATCGCGATCGGCGCTAGTGCACGGTCACGGAGGTGTCACGTTACACTCCGGTGTCCTGTTTTCCGTCCTGGTGTCTGCCGTGAATCCGATGCGCATGCTGCTGCTGTCGTCCTGCCTGTTCGTGGGCGGCCTGGCCCACGCCGCCAATGACCTGCCCGGTGGCGGCATCGATCCCCAGGCCCTGTCGCGGCATGTCCGCATCCTGGCCTCGGACGCGTTCGAAGGCCGCGCGCCGGCCACGCCGGGTGAAGAGCGCACCGTCCAGTACCTGATCGAAGAGTTCAAGACGTACGGCCTGCAGCCCGGCGGCGTCGACGGCAGCTGGGTGCAGCCGGTGCCGATGGTGCGTGCGCAGGTCGATGGCCCGGTGCGTGCGCAGCTGCGCCAGAAGGGCAAGCAGCGCGCCCTGGTCAATGGCGAAGACGTGACCCTGCAGAGCCTGCGTCCGCAGGATGCGGTGGCGATCAAGAACGCCCCGCTGGTGTTCGTGGGCTACGGCATCGATGCGCCCGAGCGCCACTGGAACGATTACAAGGACGTCGATCTGCACGGCAAGATCGCGGTGGTGCTGATCAACGACGCCGATTTCGAGGCCGACCAGCCGGGCGCGTTCGATGGCAAGGCGGTGACCTATTACGGCCGCTGGACCTACAAATTCGAAGAGGCCGCGCGCCGCGGTGCGCAGGGCGTGCTGATCGTGCACGAGACCGCGCCGGCCGCGTATGGCTGGGCCACGGTGAAGAGTTCGGGCACCTCGCCGCTGTTCGATATCGAACGCACCCGCGAGCAGGCCCTGGCCCAGCACGTGCCGGTGCGCGGCTGGATGCAGCGCAGCCTGGCCGAGCAGCTGTTCCGCGATGCGGGCCTGGATTTCGAGGCCGAGAAGCGCCGTGCGATGACCCCGGCCTTCAAGCCGGTCGCGCTGGGCGATGCGCAGCTCTCGGTGGACTTCAAGCTCAAGCGCGAGCAGGTGATCACCCGCAACGTGGTGGCCAAGCTGCCGGGCGGCGCGCATGCCGATGAAGCGGTGATCTTCTCCGCGCATTGGGATGCCTTCGGTATCGGCCAGCCTGATGCCAAGGGCGACCGTATCCGTCGCGGCGCGATCGACAACGCCACCGGCGTGGCCACCGTGCTCGAGCTGGGCCGCGTCTTCGCTGCCGGCCCGCAGCCGCAGCGCACGCTGTACTTCGTGGCGCTGACCGCCGAAGAGAAGGGCCTGCTCGGTGCCAGCTACTACGCCGCGCACCCGCTGGCCCCGCTGGACAAGACCGCCGCGGTGTTGAACATCGAGATGTTCAGCCCGGATGGCCCGACCCGCGATATCGCGTCGTGGGGCAAGGGCCGGGTGTCGCTGGAAGGCGACCTGGAGCGCGTGGCCAAGGCCCGTGGCCGCACCTATTCGCCGGATCCGAACCTGGAAGCGGGCTTCTTCTACCGCGCCGACCACTTCGCCTTCGCCCGCCTCGGCGTGCCGGCGATCACCATCGGGCCGGGGCTGGACATGCGTGAGGGTGGGGTCGAGAAGGGCCGAGAGCTGCGCGATGCCTACTTCGCTGCCTGCTATCACCAGGCCTGCGATGCGTGGACCCCGAGCTGGGATCCGAGCGGCCACGCCGCCGATACCCTGCTGGTCTACGACCTGGGCGCAGAGCTGGCCAACAGCCGTCGCTGGCCGCAGTGGGAAGAAGGCTCCGAGTTCCGCGCCGAGCGCGAGAAGAGCGAATCGGCGCGCCGTTGAGGCGTACCGTCGGCGGCGCTCAGCGCCGCCGCAACAGACGCCAGGCGCCCCAGCCGCTGGCCGCGAGCGCGGCCAGGTAACAGGCGATCATCCAGCCGAACCGCGCCGGCTGGGTGTCGGCACTGGCGGCATGCCGGCCGAAACGCAGCTGCAGCGCGCTGTGCCCGCTGCCGAGGTCGGCCGCCAGTTGCAGTGCCAGGGCGACCATCACTGCCAGCAGCGCCAGGCCGAAACCGATACGCGGCCAGCGGGCCTGTGCCGATGGCCGACCCAGCACCCACGCCACGGTCGTGCCGGTGGCGAGCAGGGCAGCCCCCCATAACAATGCAGCGCCCGCAGGGGCGCTGATTGCATGAGCAGCGGTGCCGGCCTGGGCGAACCCCGCGACCAGCATCGCGAGCATCCCCCCACCCCGCGCGATCGCGGGGTGGGCCGTGCCGCGGTTACTTGCGCGTGCCATCAAGCCAGTTCGGGCCCTTGTTGGTCAGGAAGAACATATAGACCACCAGCGAGACGGCGATGATCGCCGTGACGTACACCGCGAACATGCCGACCTGGCCGGTCTTCAGCGCGCCCTGGTACAGCAGCGGCGCGGTACCACCGAACAGCGAGTTGGCCATCGCATACCCAAAGCCCACGCCCAGTGCGCGCACATGGGTGGGGAACAGTTCGGCTTTGACTACGGCGTTGATCGAGGTGTAGCCGGTCAGGATCACGAAGCCGATGCCCAGCACCAGGAAGGCCATGAACGGATCGTGCTGGTTGGGCAGTTCGGTGATCAGGTACCAGCTGTACAGCACGCCGCCGATGCCGAAGAACACCAGCAGGCTCTTGCGCCCGACCATGTCCGACAGCCAGCCGCCGATCGGCTGCAGCACCATCAGGAAGGTCAGCACGCCGAGGTTGATCATCGTGCCGGTCATGACGTCATCGCCCGCGAATGCGCTCTGGATCATCTTCGGCCCGTTGACCGAATAGGTATAGAACGCGACGGTGCCGCCGGCGGTGATCAGGAAGCACAGCAGCAGCGGACGCCACTGGTTGACGAACAGCTCACGCATCGAGCCGGAGGCCTTGGCGCGGCCATCGCGTGCGGCTTCGATGGAATCGGTCTGCAGCGATTCGTCCATGCTCCGGCGCAGCCAGAACACCACGATCGCCGCGATGCCGCCGATGCCGAACGCCACGCGCCAGCCCCAGGCGGAGATCTCCGGCTTGTCCCAGAAGGTCAGCATGCCCAGCAGGGTCAGCTGCGCCAGCACGTGGCCACCGACCAGCGTGACGTAGTGGAACGAGGACAGGAAGCCGCGCCGGCCGGGGATGGCGGCCTCGGACATGTACGTCGCGCTGGTGCCGTACTCGCCGCCGGTGGCGAAGCCCTGCAGCAGGCGCGCGAACAGCAGGATCACCGCCGCCCAGATGCCGATCTGCGAGGCGGTCGGGGTGATCGCGATCAGGAACGAACAGGCGGCCATCACCGTGACCGACACCGTCAGCGCCAGCCGGCGGCCGTAGCGGTCGGCGAAGCGGCCGAAGTACCACGCGCCGATCGGGCGCATCAGGAAGGTGGCGGCGAAGATCGCCCACACGTACATCGTGGAGTTCTTGTCGGCGGCCGAGAAGAACTGGGATTCGAAGTAGACCGCGAAGACCGAGTAGACGTAGACGTCATACCACTCGACCAGATTGCCGGCCGAGCCTTTGAGGGTATTGGAGATGGAACGCCGCAGGGCGGCCCGGTCGGAAGGTGCCGCGGTGGCGGGGACGGATGTACTCATACAGGGTAGGGGGTCCTGGCGGGGAAGCGTGGATTGCTCTTGTTACCTTACCGCACGTCAAAAACGGGTGCGTGTCAGGCAGCACGAGGCGGCCCGGTGAAATCAGCGTGCCAGCACAAGGGGTGCCGCGCCATCGGCAACGGCCTAGAATTCGTGTTCCCCCGCACTGTGGTGGCCCATGGCCGTCCTACCCGAATCCCCGTCGGCCGCTCCCCGCAGCGGCCTGGTCGTCCTGGCGCTGCTGCTGGTGTACGTGGTCTGGGGGTCCACCTATCTCGGGATCCGGCTGGCGCTGGAGGGCGGCGCGCTGCCGCTGACGATGGTTTCCGGCGGCCGGTTCATCATCGCCGGCTCGCTGATGTACGCCGTGCTGCGCTGGCGTGGCTCGCCTGCCCCGACCCGGCGCCAGTGGCGCAACCTGGCGATCATGGGCCTGACCATGCTGGTGCTGGGCAACGGCATGGTGGTGCTGGCCGAGCGCACGGTGTCCTCGGGCCTGGCCGCGACCGCCGTGGCCTCGGTGCCGCTGTGGATGGCCCTGTTCGGCGCGATGCGCGGGCAGAACGCCAGCCGTGGCGAGTGGCTGGGCATCGCGATCGGCTTCCTCGGCGTGGTCTGGCTCAACGCCGGCAGCAGCCTGACCGCTACGCCGCAGGGGTTGATCCTGCTGCTGATCGCCCCGATCGGCTGGGCCTTCGGCTCGATTTGGGCGCGCGGCCTGGATCTGCCCAGCCCGTTCATGACCGCCGCCGGGCAGATGCTCTGCGGTGGCGCGATGCTGATCGTGCTCGGCCTGCTCAGTGGCGAACGCCCGACCACCTGGCCCAGCATGAATGGGTTGCTGGCGGTGGCCTACCTGTGCATGTTCGGTTCGATCGTCGCCTTCACCGCCTACGTGTGGCTGCTGCACAACGTGCGCCCGGCGCTGGTGGCCAGCTACGCCTACGTCAATCCGGTGATCGCGGTGATCCTGGGCGTGATCATCGGCAACGAGCATTTCGGCGGCCGTGACTTCCTCGCGATGGCGGTGATCCTGGCCGGCGTGGTGGTGCTGACCCTGGCCCGGACGCGCGCGAAGTGAGCCTGCCCGCCCAACACAGCCTGCAGGAACAACGCCGCGGGTTCGCGATCACTGCCTTCACCTTCACCCTGTGGGGCCTGGTGCCGGTCTACTGGCACCTGCTCAAAGCGGTCCCGTCGCAGCAGATCATCGCGCACCGCATCATCTGGAGCACGGTGCTGGTGGTGGCCTGGCTGCTGCTGAGCAACGGAGTGGGCTGGTGGAAGGCCATCGCCGCGCAGCCGCGCGCGCTGCCGACGCTGGCACTGAGCAGCGTGGCGATCGCGTTCAACTGGGGCCTGTACATCTGGGCGATCAACGCCGGGCACGTGATCGAGACCAGCCTGGGGTACTTCATCAACCCGCTGGTCAGCGTGGTGCTCGGCGTGGTGGTGCTCAAAGAGCGCCTGCGCCGCCTGCAGTGGCTCGCGGTGGGCTGCGCGGCCCTCGGTGTGGCATGGCTGACCCTCGATGCGGGAACGCCGCCCTGGATCGCGCTGGGGCTGGCCTGTTCGTTCGGCCTGTACGGACTGCTGCGCAAGATGATCTCGGTGGACCCGGTGGCCGGCCTCGGCGTGGAGAGTCTGTATCTGTTCCTGCCGGCGATCGGGTTCGCGCTGTGGAGCGAGAACGGGCACGGGGGCGGTTTCTTCAGCGGCTGGGGCTGGCGCAATGATGCGCTGTTGATCTTCGGCGGTGCGGTGACGGCGTTGCCGTTGATCGGCTTCGCGTACGGGGTGAAGCGGATTCCGTTGTCGCTGGTCGGGATTCTGCAGTACATCGCGCCCAGTATCGGGTTGTTGTTGGGCGTGTTCTTTTTCCGCGAGCCGTTCGATACGGCCAAGGCGGTGGGCTTCGCGGCGATCTGGACCGGGCTGCTGCTGTTCATCGGCGACGGAGTGTGGCGGTCGCGGGTGGGTGGTGCGTTGAAGCGCTGAAGGCCAAGAAGCCTGAAAGCCTGAAAGCTTGAGCCCTGGGTTGCTGGACTGCGTGGCTAGGCGGGGTGTGGGTGGGTGCGCGGGACCCGCCGTGAACCCATCCATGGGGGCTCATATGCCGCCATGGATGGCGGCATATGAGCTTACATGGGTGAAGGCGCATTGCTTGCGAGGCACTGCCTCGCATGCGACTGAACGCACAGCCGCCAGCGGCTGGGCCGGGCCGCGGAGCGGGACTTGCAGCGGGTCCCGACAACCCACCCGCGCCCGCCCAAGCCAGGGCGAGTCCAGCTCTAAAGGCCGTTGCTCTAAGCGCCGTTGCTCCAAAAGCAGTTGCTCCAAGAGCCATTGCTCGAATAACGGAGATCAAAAAAAAGACGGCGCCCGAAGGCGCCGTCTTACTTCCACTCAGCGGCTTGGAGAGAGTAAGCCGCAGATCAGAAAAGGTGGATCAGGCGAACCCGATCAGAAACGCTGCTGATACTTCATGTACATATAGCGGCCGATATCGAACCCACCGTAGTACGTGAAGCTGCTGTTCGGCTGGCTGTACATGATCGGACCCTGATGGTCGAACACATTGTTCAGGCCCATCGAGACCGTGCCATTCCACGGCAGCACATAACGCACCTGGATATCGTGGAACGTGTTCGAGCCCACCTTGTTGATGCCCTGGCGGCCCGTGTACGCCGAACTGAAGCCCGGATTGCTGCACTCGGTCGTGTACGCACAGTTCTCCTTCATGCTGGAGTAGTAACGCGCCGTCCAGCCGAGGCCGAAGTTGCCGTACTGATAGTCCAGATTGAGGTTCGAACGCACGCGGAAGTTGCCTTCCCAGCCCGTGTACTGACGCACCGGGGTGGTGTCGACGTTGTCGTTCTTGCGCTCCAGGTAGTCCACGTACGTGGTGTTCCAGGAGACCGCGAACTTGCCGATCGCCAGCTCCGGCAGACGGTAACGGACCGACAGGTCATAGCCGGCCGTTTCCTGGTAGCCCGCGTTCAACAGCGTGCGGTCCAGACCGTTGACCTGACCGATGGTGCGGCCCGACTTGGCACGGGTGAAGCGGTCGCATGCGGCATCCACACCCAGCACGTAGCACTGGTTGAGCATGTCCGTGGCCGACTCACCGACGATCACGTCGTTGATGCGGATCTTCCACCAGTCCAGGCTGAGGTCCAGGCCCGAGACGAACTCCGGGCTGTAGACCACGCCCACGGTCCAGGTCTTGGCGGTTTCCGGCTTCAGTGCGGCGTTGGAGCCCGAGCTGAAGTCCGTGCCACCCTGCTGGCCCGGTACCGTCGCGGCGGTGCCGTCAGCGGCGAGCTGGCGGAAGTTGGCCGGGACACCGTTGGCCAGGCAGCGCGCCAGGACCTGCGGGTTGTTGGCAGCCGCGCCGAAGCTGGTGTCGCACGGATCGGTGTACGAATCGCGCGTGCTGGTGGTGCCGCCGTACAGATCTTCCACGGTCGGTGCACGGAAGCCGGTGCCGTAGGTGGCGCGCACCAGCAGGCTGTCGATCGGCTTCCACTTCAGGCCGAACTTGGTGTTCGTGGTCGAGCCGAAGTTGTTGTAGTCCGAATAGCGACCGGCCATGTCCAGCGACAGTTCACGCGCGAAGGCCATGTCGGCCAGCAGCGGGACCTGCAGTTCCAGGTAGACCTCGTTGAGCGAGTAATCGCCCTGGGTCGGCTGGCCGGTGGTGCCGGCGATCTGGCCCTTCTGGACCATCAGGTCCGGCGAGTAGCTGGCTTCTTCACTGCGGTGCTCCACGCCCAGTGCACCCAGGATGTCACCGGCCGGCAGGCTGAACAGCGAGCCGGAGATGTTGGCGCTGGCCACCTTGGTGGTGCTCTGCATCTTGTCGGTGAAGCGGGTGAACAGGAAGTCCTGCACGTCCTGGTTGCTCAGCGAGCCCGGGCCGGTATAGCCCATCGGGGCCAGCGGGTTCCACGGGGTGCAGCCGGCAATCACGTTGCCGACGCTGCCGCAATGGGCGACGTTGTTGGCATCCAGGAACGACGGGCCGACCGACTGGTTCACGTTCGGCTGGTACATGCTGCCCGTGCCGATGCGCTCGCCTTCATTGCGGTTGTACATGTAGCTGACGTTCCAGTCCCAGTACCGCGAACCGGTCTCGAAGCTGCCTTCCAGGCCCAGGCTGGCGCGCTTGGTGGTCAGGTTGTTTTCGGTGCCGCGCGGCAGCTCTTCGGTGCGATGCGCGAAGGCAACGTCACGACCGAACGGGTTGAACGCGCTGTCCTTGGACAGCAGCGCACGCGAACCGGTGCTCTGGTACGGGTAGCCGGCCAGCTGCTTGCTGGACTCGCGCTCGCTGTACAGTGCATCGGCGACCAGGCGCAGGTCATCGGTGATCGAGAAGCCACCGTTGGCGAACACCGACTTGCGCTGCAGCCCGGTGACCAGGCTCATGTTGGTCTTGGTGTTGGCGTCGTTGGCCTTGTCCGCCGGCTTGAAATTGCCCAGCTGGGTCGGATCGCCGCCCGGGCCCACGCTGAGGTTCCTGCCATCCACGGTCGCGTAGCCCCACGGGGTGACGCCGCTCAGGCCGTCGCCGGTGTGGCGCGGGCCGTTCGGGTATGCGGTGAACGCACGCGCGCCGCCCAGGACCGGATCTTCGTCGGTGTACTCGCCACCCACGGTGACCCAGCCACGGTCGAAGGTCTTGCCGAAGGTCGCGCTGTAGGCGGTCTTCTGGCCGTCGCCTTCGCTGTACTGGCCGACGTAGGCGCTGACTTCGGCACCGTCGAAGTTCTTGCGGGTGATGATGTTGACCACGCCGGCAATGGCGTCCGAGCCGTACAGGGCCGAGGCACCGTCGGTCAGCACTTCCACGCGCTCCACGATCGAGGACGGGATCGAGGCCAGATCGGAGTAACCGCCGGCGCTGACGCCCATGCGGCGGCCGTCGATCAGCACCAGGCTGCGTTCCGGGCCCAGGTTGCGCAGGCTCACGTACATGCCGCCGAAGTCGCGACCCGATTCCAGCGAGGAGGCACGGCTCATGCTCGGCGAACCGGCGGCGGTGACGTCCTGCAGGATGTCGGCGACGTTGACGTAGCCCTTCTTCTCGATCTCGGCGCGATTCAGCGCGACGACCGGCTGGGCCGATTCGACACTGGCCTGGCGGATGCGCGAGCCGGTGATCTCGATGCGATCCAGGTTGGTGGTGCCGTCATCGGCACTCTGTGCGAAGGCGGGGGCACTGCAGCTGGCGACAAGCGCGATGGCGATCGCGTTGCGCAGCGGATTGGTCTTCAAATACATCCGTGCGTTTCTCTTTCTCTGTAAAAACATTCGCCCGTTGGGGCGGCGTGGGGAACAACACACCACGACGTGGGGGGCGGGAGTCTAATGACTTTTCAAATTTTTTACTTTCATTTGAAAGCGTAAAAACCGCTTTAAATGAACGATGGCTGACAAAACCACGCATTCAGACGAAACCTTTTTCACATCGTCGTGCAGCGCGAAGACAACAGCACCCTCGCAGTGGGCCGAGGCAGCAATAGCGGCGACGTGCGAGGCAACTTGAGTGCGTGCGGCGTGTCGTCGCAGCGCGCGTACAGCTGCGCGATCGACAGCTAAACGTGCAGTGAACACGCACGCACAAAAAAAGAACCGCACTCTTGCAAGTGCGGTTCCAGACTTGGTATTTCGCGTGCGCGATCACGCGCACGCGCGTTGTTCAAACGTATCGCTCAGGTCTCGCGCAATGCCGTGGTGATCGGCAGCCGCGCCGCGCGCAGTGCCGGGAACAGGCCGCCGACCAGGCCGATGCCGAGTGCCCACTTCAGGCCCGTCCACAGCAGCTGCGGGGAAACCTGGAACTGGAACACCACCTGGCTGAAGTTGTTGCCCAGCGTGGAGACGGTGTAGTTGTTGAACACCAGCCACGCCACCAGCCCACCGAGCAGGCCGCCGAGCAGGGCCAGCAGCATCGTCTCCAGCATCACCGCGGTCACCACCGGCACGCCGCGGAATCCAATCGCGCGCATGGTGGCGATCTCGCGCGCGCGCGTGGCCACGGCCGCGTACATTGTGTTGAGCGCACCGAACACCGCGCCGATCGCCATGATCGCGCCGATCACCGTGCCCAGAATGCTGATAAGCTTGCTCAGGCCGCCGGACTGCTTGCGGTAGTAGTCACGGGTAGTCTCCACATCCAGCTTCAGGCGCGGGTCCGCCTCCATGGCGTCCTTGAACTGCTTGAAGCCCGCCGCCCCCTCGGTGCGCACGTTGACCGACTGATACGCACTGCGGTTGTAGGTGGTGGACAGCGTCTGCGTGTCCGACCACAGCTCCGACTCGTGCACATCGTTGGAGGCGAACACGCCCACCACGGTCCATTCCTGCTTGCCCAGCTGCAGGGTCTTGCCGATCTCCAGGCCCTCGAACTGTGCCTGCGCGCCCTTGCCGACCACGATTTCGCGCAGGCCGGGCTTGAACCTGCGGCCCGCGATGATGCGCACGTTGTCGCGTACCGCCCACGCCTGCTCGCCGACGCCACGGAACTGCACGTTGGTATCGCTGTGGTCGCTGCGCGAGAGCAGGCTGATCACCTGCGACAGCTCGGCGGAGATCAGCGGCTTGCCGTCGCTGCCACGGGCCACGCCGGGCAGGTTCTCGATCAACGGGACCTGGTCGCGCATGATCACCGAGTTGGTTTCCGCCTGCGAGCCGCCGCGCAGCACGATCGCCACGTCATCGCTGCCGCTGCGCTCCAGGGTGGCCTTGAAGCCATCGCCCATGGCCAGCATCGCCACCAGCACACCGACCACGCCGGCGATGCCGACCACGATCACCGAGGAGGCACCCCAGCGCTGCGGCAGGCTGGCGATGCCGATCCGTGCGGCTGCCAGCGACAAGCGGCCACTGCGGGTAAGCACCAGCCACGCGGCCAGCAGCACGGCGATCGCCAGCACCATCCACCACGGCAGCACGATCCACACCACCAGGGCGACCAGCAGCGCTACCACGGTCACTACGTTCCACATCCAGTGCGTTTTCATGGTGGTCTCCTCAGCGCCCGGCCAATGCATCGACGATCTTCAACCGCTGCGCCCGCAATGCCGGCAGCAGGCCCACCACGATTCCGATCACCGCCATCAGGCACAGCGCCACCCCCCACGTCTGCGCTGGCACGCCGGGCAGGCTGATCATGCCCTGGCTGCTGGCGCTGATCACCGGCATCACGATCGAGGCCAGGCCCATGCCGATCAGCCCGCCGAGCACGATCAGCAGCACCGACTCGACCATCACCAGGACCAGCACGGTGCCATCCTTGAAGCCCAGCGTCTTGAGGATCGCCAGCTCCGGGATGCGCTCGCGCACGGCCTGGGCCATGGTGTTGCCGGTCAGCAGCACCAGGGTGAAGAACACCGCGGCCATGATGCCGGTGACGATCAGGCCGATATCGGCGAACTGTTTCGCGAAGGCCTGCGAGAACGAGGCCTCGGTCTGCGACTTGGTCTCATGATCGGAGTTCAGCGACAGCGCATCGATCGCCTGCGCCACGCGTGAGGCATGGGCAGGGTTCTCCAGTTGCACGGTATAGAAACTGACCTGGTTCTTGATGTAGTCGTTGGATTCATCGAAGTAGCTCCAGTGCAGCATCATCTGGTTCTCCGCACCGGCGTTGTTGCGGTCCCTGGCCCGGAAGATGCCGGTCAATTCCAGCGGCCAGTCGTTGCTGCCCTTGCGCGGGAAGATCGTGGCCTGCATCGGAATGGTGTCGCCCAGCTTCCAGCCGAAGCGCTTGGCCAGGGCTTCACCGACCAGTGCACCGGTCCGGGTGTTCTTGAATGCCTCGGCCTGCTCGGGCGGCAGCTCGAACTCCGGGTACAGGTCCATGTAGTTGTCCGAGACCGAGAAACTCGGGAAGAAGTTCTTCTGGTCCTGGTAGATGCCGCCGAACCACATGGCGTAGTTGACCTTGCGCACGCCCGGGGTGGCTTCGATATCGCGCAGCAGCCGCAGGGGCAGGCTCTGGGTGATCGAGAGCTTGGAGGAGACCACCAGCCGCTTGGCGCCTTCGATGGTGTCACCGCCGGAGTTGAACGCCACCCGGACCGAATCGAGCATGCCGAACAGCAGGAAGGCCGCCACCACCGACAACAACGTCAGCAGGGTGCGGGTCTTGCTGCGGAACAGCTGTGCCCAGACCAGCGAAAAGTATTTCATCGCCGCCTCCTCCGTCAGTGGGCCGCTGGCGCGTCGGCCAGTTCGCCCTTGTCCAGGTGCACCGTGTGCGTGGCGTACTCGGCGGCCTTGGGATCATGGGTGACCATGATGATGGTCTTGCCGTGCTCGCGGTTGAGCTGCTGCAGCAGCCCCAGGATCTCCTCGGCGGACTGGCGGTCCAGGTCACCGGTGGGCTCATCGCAGATCAGGAAGGTCGGGTCGGAAACGATCGCGCGGGCGATCGCCACGCGCTGCTGCTGGCCACCGGACAGTTCGTTGGGGCGGTGGCTGCGGCGGTCGGCCAGGCCGACCAGGGTCAGCGCGATTTCGGCATTGCGCTTGCGCTGCGCTGGGCCCAGGTGCGTGAGCAGCAGCGGCAGCTCCACATTCTTCTGGGCGGTCAGCATCGGCATCAGGTTGTAGAACTGGAACACGAAGCCGACGTGGTGGCTGCGCCAGGTCGAGAGCTGGCCGCCGCTCATGCGGTCGATGCGCTCGCCTTCGATCTCGATCTCGCCGGCGGTGGGCGTATCCAACCCACCGATCAGATTCAGCAGGGTCGTCTTGCCCGAGCCGGAGGGGCCCATCAACGCGACGAAATCGCCCGCCTGGATGTCCAGATCGATGCCGTGCAGCACCTGCACTTTCTCGGGGCCGCGCTGGTAGGTCTTGGTGATGTTGCGGAGCGAAACCAGGGTGGACATGGGTGGTTCTCCATGGATCGGGAAGAAAGAGCGTACGGCGCGCCCGGGCGAGGGCCGCCGGGTTCCGCGGTGACGGACAGCCGCCACCGTGCGCGCCGTGACGGCACGAGGGAATCGCACTTGCCGCGAGCGTGAGAGCGGCTCGCGTGACGCAGCTGTCAGCCGGTCAGGGGGTTTCGGTGACCTTGCTGCCGTCGTGCAGCTCGGCCGGTGGGGTGGTTACCACGACCTCGCCGGCGCTCAGGCCCCGGGTGACCTGGCGGTCGTTGTTGAGCGTGGTGCCCACGGTGATCGCGCGCTGTTCCACCCGCGCATCGTCCTTGACCACGAAGGCGACGGTCTTCTGCTCGCGCTCCACGATCGCCGAAGCCGGCACGCGCACACCCTGCGGTTTGGCGGCTTCGGCGGGCTGGGCGCTTTCCAGGAAGCTGACCCGCACGCCCATCTCGGGAACGATGCGCGGGTCCTTTGTCTTCAGCGCCACGCGCACTTTCACGGTGGCCTTGCCGCGGTCGGCGGTGGGGATGATCGCGATCACTTCGGCCGGAATCTTCCAGTCCGGGTAGGCATTGAGGGTGGCTTCGACCGGCATCTTCGGCTGCACGCGGCCGATGAAGGATTCGCCGACCTCGACTTCGATCTCCAGCGACTCCATGTCCACGATGGTGCCGATGCCGGTCCGGGTGAACCCGCCGCCCGCCGACAGCGGCGAGACGATTTCGCCAGGCTGCGCGGCCTTGGCGGTGACCACGCCAGAGAACGGCGCGCGCACGATGTTGTTGTCCACGCCGAGGTCGGCGATCGCCAGCGAATCACTGGCCACGGTGGTGTTGCGCTGGGCAGTACGCAGTTGCGCGCGCAGGTTGTCGCGCTGGGCGATGGCCAGGTCGTACTGCGAGCGCGAGACCAGCTGCTGGCCGACCAGTGCCTGCAGGCGGCCGGCTTCGGCATCGGCCTGGGCCACCTGGGCCTGGAGACCGGCGAGCTGGCTGCGCGCCGCCTCCAGCTGCGAGGCCGAGAGGCTGCGCTGGGCGTTGGCATCGATCGGGTCGAGCGTGGCCATCACCTGGCCCTCTTCCACGCGCATGCCTTCTTCGATCATCACCTCACGCACCTTGCCGGTGATCTTGGCCGAGACCGTGGCCATGCGCCGGGCGACCACATAGCCGCTGGCGTCGAGCACCGAGCTGCTGGCACCGCCCTGCTGGATCGCCACCACGGGCGCGGTGGTCACGGCGATCGGGCGCTCGCGACCGAGCACGAACCAGGCCAGGCCGGCCAACACAATGAGAAGGACGATCGCCAGCACGATCCAGCGGCCGCGTCGCGAGGGCGACGGGGGCGGGGAACCGGCCTTGCGGTCGATGCGGAGTTCCTTGAGCAGTTCAGCGGATGCGTTCATCGTGAGTCTGGACGGGGAATCGGGCCGAGTGTGACCGCATCGGCGGCCGGGGGGCAAACCGGCACGGTGGCCGGGGTGGTCCACAGCATGCCCGGCAGCATGGCGCTGCGGCAGTGACAGCTGTCACCTGCATGGGCTGACGACGGCCACTGGGGTGGCCGCGGCCGGCAGCAGAAGCTGTGGGTGTCCTCTCCGGGAGTCCGCCATGACTGAATCCACTGCCTCGCCACTGGCCTGTCTGCACGACGTCCAGGTCCACTACGGTGACGTCGCCGCCCTGCAGGGCGTGAGTTTCTCGCTGCACCGCGGTGAAGTGCTGGCCCTGCTCGGCCGCAACGGCGCCGGCAAGAGCACGGCCATTTCGCTGCTGCTGGGCCTGCGCCGCGCGGATGCGGGTCGGGTGGAGCTGCTCGGCGGCGACCCGCAGGATCGGGACCGTCGCGGCGGCATCGGGGTGATGCTGCAGGCCACCGCGTTGCCACCGGTGCTGCAGGTCCGGGAGCTGATTGATCTGGCGCGCACCTGTTACGTCGATCCGCGCTCACTGGCGGACTGCCTTGCACTGGCCGGGCTGACCGATCTTGCCCGGCGTCGCTACGGAACGCTGTCCGGCGGCCAGCAGCGCCGGGTGCAGTTCGCCATCGCGGTCTGCGGGCGGCCGCAGTTGCTGTTCCTCGATGAGCCGACCACCGGCCTGGACATCCAGGCGCGGCAGCAGCTCTGGCAGGCGATCCGGCAGCTGGCGGCCGAGGGCTGCGGTGTGCTGCTGACCACGCATTATCTGGAAGAAGCCGAGGCGCTGGCCCAGCGCGTGGTGGTGATCGAACAGGGCCGGGTGCTGGCCGATGGTCCGCTGGCGCAGTTCCGCCAGCAGCTCGCGCCGCGTCGCATCCGCTGCCGCAGCGCACTGGACGTGGAGACGCTGAAGACCTGGCCGGGCGTGCGCGAGGCGGTCCGCGATGGCCTGCACCTGCAGCTGCTGGCCGAACCGGCCGAGCCGGTGGTCGCGCGGCTGCTCGCCGAAGATCCGCAACTGCAGGAACTGGACGTGCATGGCGGCGGGCTGGCCGACGCCTTCGTTGAACTGACCCGGGAGGCCGCATGAACACCGTGACTGAAACCGTATCCGCCACGTCCGCCCGCGTGCCCGCGTGGCCGATCTACCGCGCCGAGATCGTGTGCGAACTGCGGCGTGCCTGGCGCTACCCGGGCTTCGTGCTGCCGTCGCTGCTGTTCCCGGTGTTGTTCTATTCTTTGTTCGGTGTGCTGCTCGGTCGCGGGCAGGCCTCGATCTATCTGCTGGCCACCTACTGCGTGTTCGGTGCAATGGCGCCGGCGCTGTTCGGCTTCGGCGTGCAGTTGGCGCTGGACCGCGAGGGCGGCCTGCTCACACTCAAGCGTGCACTGCCGATGCCACCGATGGCACCCCTGCTCGCACGCCTGCTGATGGCCGTCCTGTTCGCGGTGCTGGTGGCGGTGCTGCTCATGGCGGTGGCGATGGGCGCCGGCGTGTCTGTCACCCCTTGGGCCGCGCTTCATCTGCTGGCGGTGGCGGCGTTCGCGGCGCTGCCGCTGGGCGCGATCGGCCTGTTGATCGGCAGCCATGTCAGCGCCAACGCGGCGCCGGCGGTGGTCAACCTGGTCTATCTGCCGCTGGCGTTGTTGTCCGGGCTGTGGCTGCCGCTGTCGATGCTGCCACCGCTGTTCAGCGCCATGGCGCCGCTGTGGCCGACCTGGCATCTGGCCCAGCTGGCATTGCCGGCGGTCGGTCAGCCGGCGCAGGGCAGTGCCTGGGTCCACGTGGCCGTACTGCTTTGCATTACCGTCGTGGCGCTTGGGCTGGCACGGCGCCGCCTGCGGCGGATCGGCTGAAGTGGCATGATCGCGCCTGCTCGTTCTGCCTTGGAATCGTCCGTGTCCTTCAGTCGGCTCGCCTCCCTGCTGCGCCCCGCGCCGGATTCGGCCGTGGCCGAGAACCTGCGGCGCGGCAGATCGCCGTGGGTCGATGCGATCCACCTGCTGTGGACGCTGTGGGTGTTCCTGACGCCGCTGTTCGGCGGTGGCTACACGTGGCGATGGGCGGCGCTGACCCTGCTGACCTACCCGGTGTTCCTGGTCCTGTACGCCGGTGTGCTGCTCGCACCGCGTTGCCACGCGCCGCGCTATGCGCTGTCGATGGTGGTGCTGGGGCTGGTGCCGCTGGCGTGGTACCCCTCGGCGGTGAGCTACTTCATTTTCGGCTGTGTCACCCTGCGCGTCTCGCGCCGCAGTGGCTATGGGTGCTATCTGCTGCAGCTGGTGGGCTTGAACGCGTTGTTCGTGGTGGTGGGTTTGTTGGCCCACTATCCGTGGCAGGCGCTGATCTGGATCCCGAGCATGGCGATGATCATCAGCCTGGTGGTCAATTTCGAAACCGCGAGCCATGAACAGGATGCAGCGCTGCAGCTGTCCCAGGACGAAGTGCGTCGGCTGGCGGCAACGGCCGAACGTGAGCGCATTGGCCGCGATCTGCACGATCTGCTGGGGCATACGCTGTCCTTGATCACCTTGAAGCTTGAGCTCTCGCGCAAGCTGGCCGACCGCGATCCAGCCGGCTCGCGCCGCGAAGTGGACGAGGCTGAAACGATCGCGCGGCAGGCGCTGGCCGAAGTGCGCAGTGCAGTCACCGGTATCCGCGCCAGCGATCTGGCGGCCGAACTCGCCTCGGCGCGGTTGCTGCTGGAGTACCAGCATGTGCATCTGCACTACGCGCCACCGCCGCCGATGCCGGTCGATACGGAGCGGGCGCTGTCGCTGGTGCTGCGCGAGGCGGTGACCAATGTCGCCCGTCATGCACAGGCGCGGCAGGCGTGGATCACCTTCGAGCAGGACGGGCGCAGTCTGTTGATGCAGATCCGTGATGACGGGCGCGGCGGCGCCCACGTCGATGGCAACGGCCTGACCGGGATGCGCGAACGCGTCGCTGCACTGCGTGGCACCCTGGCGGTGCAGTCCGCAAAAGGGGAGGGCACCTGCGTGACGGTGCGGGTCACCTTGCCGGCCGCGACCACCGCCGTGGTGGCGCCGGTGGAGGTGCCGACAGCGCCGTCGCTGCCTGCCGGGGGTGCATCATGATCCGCATCGTGCTCGCCGAAGACCAGGCGATGGTGCGCGGCGCATTGTCAGCGCTGCTCGGGCTGGAGCCGGACATCGAGGTGCTGGGCAGCGCCGCCGATGGCGAAGCCGCGTGGCGGATGCTGCAGCAGCTGCAGCCGGACATCCTGGTCACCGATATCGAAATGCCCGGTCTGTCCGGGCTGGAACTGGCGCAGCGGATCGCCCGCCAGGGCCTGCCGATCAAGGTCGTGATCGTCACCACCTTCGCGCGCTCCGGCTTCCTGCGCCGCGCGCTGGATGCCGGCGTCTGCGGCTATCTGCTCAAGGATGCCCCGGCCGAACGCCTGGCCGATGCACTGCGCCAGGTGCAGCACGGCGGCCGCGCGATCGATCCGCAGCTGGCGCTGGATGCCTGGTCGCAGGCCGATCCGCTCAACGACCGCGAGCGCCAGGTGCTGCGGCTTTCCGGCGACGGACGCTCGGCCAGCGAGATCGCCACCCAGCTCGGGCTCTCGCACGGCACGGTGCGCAACTACCTGTCCGAATGCATCGGCAAACTGGGTGTGGCCAACCGCATCGAGGCGTATCGGCTGGCGCGGCAGAAAGGCTGGCTGTAGTGCCGGCCGCTGGCCGGCTCTGCACCCTCTCTGTCGAGAATAACGGGAGCCGGCCAGCGGCCGGCACTACCGGGGTGCCAGCGATGCATGCGATCCGATACCACCGACCAACGGTCGGTGGCTACCGGGGATCGGTGTCGGTGGGGGAGGTGCGGCCCGGCCCCTTCGCCATCGCCTGGAACACGCCATCGCGGCGCACCCACAGGTGGAACAGCGCGGCTGACAGATGCATCACCACCGTGGCGAACAGCACATAGGCGAGCAGGCTGTGCGCATTGCGCAGCGCCGCGTACAGCGCCGGGTTGTGCGGCAGGATCGCGGGCAGGTGCACGCCGCCGCCCATCACGATCGGGTAGCCGCCGGCAGAGAGCATGCCCCAGCCGACCAGCGGCATGGCCAGCATCAGCCCGTAGAGCACCCAGTGCGAAGCATGCGCCGCCGCGGCCTGCCAGGCGGGCAGGTCGGCCGGCAGCGGCGGCGGGCGATGCCGCAGGCGGTTGTACAGGCGCACCAGCACCAGCAGCAGGATGGCGATGCCGAGTGGCCGATGCAGGTCGATCAGCATCGGCCGCCAGTGCAGTGACGCGACCATGGTCACGCCGACGAACAGCATGGTCAGGATCATCGCCGCCATCAGCCAGTGCAGGATGCGCGCGAGGAGATTGAAATGGCCGGCATCACGGTTCATCGCGCACCTTCCTTGCCCGTGGCGGCGGGCGCTTTGCCGCTGGCGATTTCGCGCTCGCGGCGATTGAACGATTGCGAATACACCGCCGAGCGTGCGGCCAGGATCGGATCATCCGTGCCGGCCACGCCGCTGGGCAGGATCAGCGGATCGTAGTTGAGGTCGCGGCAGGCACCGGTGGCCTGCGGCTGCATGCTGCTCAGGGTCAGCGTGCCGGCCTTCACCTGGCGGCGGTCTTCCGGCCACACCTGCGAGGGGTCATTGATCGGGTCGCCGTCGTTGGCGATCGTCACCCACATGTCCCAGCGCACCGGGCCCTGTGCCAGCCGCTGCGCGAACTCCTCACTGAGGAAATCATCGTCGGACTGCGCGCGCTGTTCCGGCGTCATGTCCTCGAAGGGCGCCTGTGGGCGCATGCTCCAGCGCACGAAGTGGTGGCTGCCATCGGCGGCGGTGAAACGAAAACTGTTGACGCCGTTGTAGGGGGTGTTGGCCCAGCTGTTCGACCACGGGGCGGTCTTGGCCCACTGCTGGAAGGCACGCGCGGAGGGGTACTTCTCCAGCACGGCGGCCATCTTTGCCGGGTCCGGTTTACCGGTGGCCGGGTCCGGCGTGCCGGCGCGGGTCTGTTCCAGGAAGGCCTCGGCGGTGGGCACCGCGAAGAACGGGAAGCTGTTCATCGCCATGCGCCATTCCTGCCCATCGTCGCTGACCAGCTGCAGCGCCATGCTGCGCACGCGGGCCTTGTTGTCGGCGCCATGCGGGTCGCCGCCGCCGATCGACAGGCGGCCCAACACCGGTACCTGGCGCTGCCGGAACACGCGGGCCGAACTCAGCGCCGCGCCTTCCGGCGTGCCCTGGAACACACCGCTGACGCAGACCCCCTTGGTATGCGCGCGGCGGAAGCCGGGCTGCGGGGGGCCGGTCGCCTCGATGGCATCGGTGAAGGTCTGCGCGGTGACGCGGTCGCGGCCGATCCAGCCGGCCAGCCAGGCGAAGGCCAGCACCAGGCCACCCGAGATCAGGGCGATCAGCGCGATCCACAGCAGCGGTGATTGAGGGCGTGGAGCGCCCGGTTCGCGACCAGCGCGGGTATAGCCGAAGAGCGACATGTCCGGATTCCTGCCTTCACGATGTGTGTGGGTGGGCGACAGGAGCATGGTGTCAGAACCCGGCGCAGGCCGATATTCACATTTTCGCCAACTCTGCAGAAACGACGATCCCCGCCGGAGCGGGGATCGTGGGAACAGCGCGTACCGGGTACTAGCCGGTGCAGCCTCAGGCGTACCGCGTCTTCAGCATCGCCCACGCCGAACGCAGCGCCAGCGCTTCGCCACCGGCCGGACGGCCCGGGCGTTCGCCGTCGTTCCAGGCGTAGACATCCAGATGCGCCCAGGTCTGGCCTTCGGCGATGAACCGCTCCAGGTACAGCGCGGCGGTGACCGAGCCGGCCATGCGCGAACCGGCGTTGGCCAGATCCGCGATGTTGCTGTGCAGGTAGCGCAGGTACGGGCGCCACAGCGGCATGCGCCAGACCGGATCGCGCACCGATTCACCGGCCTGCAGCCACTGCTGGGCCAGGGTGTCGTCGTTGCTGAACAGTGCCGGCAGGTCCGGGCCCAGCGCGATGCGGGCCGCGCCGGTCAGGGTGGCGAAATCGAGCACGATCTCCGGCTGCTGCTCGCTGGCGTAGGTCAGCGCATCGGCGAGGATCACGCGCCCTTCTGCATCGGTGTTGTCGATCTCGATGCTCAGGCCCTTGCGGCTGGCGATCACTTCGCCCGGGCGGAACGCATCCGGACCGATCGCGTTTTCCACCGCCGGGATCAGCAGGGTCAGCTGCACCGGCAACTGCTGGGCCATGATCAGGCCGGCCAGGCCCAGTGCGTGCGCGGCGCCGCCCATGTCCTTTTTCATGTTGCGCATGCCGTCACCCGGCTTGATGTCCAGCCCGCCGGTGTCAAAGCACACGCCCTTGCCGACCAGCGCCACGTGCGGCTGGCCTGCGTTGCCCCAGCGCAGCACGATCAGGCGGGGCGCGCGATGCGAGGCGCGGCCCACGGCGTGGATGGACGGGAAGTTCTGCTCCAGCAGCGCATCGCCGGTGATCACGTCGATCTGCGCACCATGCGCGGTGGCCAGTTCGCGCGCGGCATCTTCCAGCTGCTGCGGACCCATGTCCTCGGTCGGGGTGTTGACCCAGTCGCGCACGCGCAGGCTGGCGATGATCACATCGCGCACTTCGGCCGAAGGCGTGGCAGCCAGCTGGGCCGGCGCGCGGTTGGGCGTTCGGTAGCGCGCGAAGCGGTAGCTGCCCAGGCCCCAGCCGATCTGCAGCAGGGTCTCGATCTCCGGCGCCAGTGCATCCGCCAGTGTCCAGACAGTGCCTTCCGGCAGCGCGAACGGCGCGTGCGCGTAGCTGTAGACATCCCCCGGGTCGCCAACACCGACGATCGCGCCGGCCAGGCCGTGCTCGCCCGGCAGCAGCACCACGCTGCCACCGCTGCCGTTGAAGCGCTGCGCGTCCAGCCACGCGCCGAGCGCGTCGGATTGCTGCGCACGCCAGCCGGCGTACTGCTCGCGGGTCATCACATGCAGCGGCAGCGCATGCGAGGTGTCGGACGTGAAACCGTTGATCTGGGACATGGGACTCGAGTGCTCCTTGGGCGGCGGCTTACGCGTGCTGGGCGGATGCGTTCGCATCCAGCCAGTCGGCCAGCCCGGTCAGGGTGTCGAACTGCAGATCGGGCTGCAGTGAAGGGTGGGTCCAGGGGTGTTCTTCGCGGTTGATCCAGCAGCCGCGCAGGCCGGCCTGCATCGCACCGACCACGTCCATCTCGGCGTGGTCGCCGACGTGCAGCACGTGGGCAGGGGCCACCGCGAGGCGCTCGCAGGCCGCATGGAAGATGCTCGCTGCGGGCTTGGCCGCGCCGTGCTCGCGCGAGCCGAGCTGGAAGGTGAAATGGTGGGACACGCCGATGCGCTGCAGGTCGGCATTGCCGTTGCTGAGGGCGGCGACCGGCACGCGTGCGGCGATCCGGGCCAGCGCGTCCATCGCATCCGGATAGAACTCGACCTGGTTGCGCGCGGCGTAGAACGCCTCGTAGGCAGGTTCCAGCAGGGCCGGATCGGCGCCGCTTTTCTCCAGCGCCTCGCTCAGCGTCAACCGGCGCAGCGCGCTCAGGTCGTAGTGCAGGTGCGGGTTGTCATGGAAGGAGCGCTCGCGCAGTTCGCGCATCGCCGCCACCGGGTACATCGCGGCGGTGGCGGGGCTGTGCTGGAGCATCCACTCGTACAACACCTGGTCGATGCGGGCGCCGATGGGGGCGAACGGCCACAAGGTGTCGTCGAGGTCGAGGGTGATGGCTTGGACGGGGAAATTCACCCCGCCATTCTACGCCTGCGCGCGCGGGCTTTCATGGCGCGCGCAGGCGCCGAGGTGAGGTGCTTCAGCGCAGGTCGTAGGAGCAGGCGATGGAGGCCTGGCCCTCGTCCTGCCGCACGCTCAGGTCGTGGCGGCCCACCTCCAGGGTGTAGTCGCCGGCTTCGTTGCGCGGAATCTTCGCCAGCGCTGCGATCTGTTCGATACCGGCTGTGCTGAAGTAGGCGGTATAGCTGTCGATGCTGTCCTCGCCGTTGGCACCGTCGTACAGGTGCAGGCGGTTCACTGGCTGGCCCAGCACGAGCAGCGGCGTGGTCAGCGCATACTCGCCATCGGACAGTTCGCCGTACGCCTGCAGCTCGGTCGGCTTGAGCACCTTCGCCACCGCGGCGAACTGCGCAGGCGTCAGGTGGCGCTTGCAGGTGACCGCCTCGACCAGCTGGCGGCTGGCCACCTCGGGGCTGGGTGGGGGAGCGGCCAACGTCGGGGCAGCGAGGGTGACAAGGCCGGCGAGGGCCAGGCAACGGGTAGCGAGGGAAGACATCAGGGCCGGGATCCATCCGAAAAGGTGCCGGTATTCTGGCACCACCGGGGATCGCGCAGCCAGCCGTACCCTTGGCCTTGACGGCTTATTCCAGCAGCTTGGCCCAGCCCTGGGTGCCATCCAGCCGCGCCAGCACCAGCTTGATGCAGACCAGCAACGGCACCGCCAGCAGCAGGCCGACCATGCCCCACAGCCAGCCGAACACCATCAGCGCCAGGATCAGGATCAGCGGCGAGATCGCCATCTGCCGGCCCAGTACGATCGGGGTCACCACCTGGCCTTCGATGGTGTGCAGCGCGAGGTAGCAGGCCGCGGGCAGTAGTGCTTTGAAGGGATCGCTGAACTCCACGAACCCCATCAGCAGCATCAGGGCCACGCCGATCAGCGGGCCGACGTAGGGCGCGAAGTTCAGCAGGGCCGCCACGGTGCCCCATAGCAGCGCCTCCTGCAGCGAAATGCCGAGCAGCAGCAGGATGCCGGAGAACACCAGGCCTACCAGCGTGTTGATCACGGTGATGGTGAGGACGTATCGGGAAACCTCGCGCTCGATCGAGCGCAGGATGTCCGTGGTGAAACGTTGCTGCTGGCGGCTGGGGAACAGCGCGATGGCATGCTTCTGCAGGTTCTGCCCGTAGATCATGAAGAACAGGGTCAACAGCACCACCGCCAGCACCGAGGCGGCCAGGCGTGGCGCGCGGGTCAGCACCTTGTAGGGATCATCGAGCTGGGTGCGCACGATCTGCACGCGGCGGCTGCCTTCGCCACCGGCGACGCGCGCGAAGTTCTCGGCGGCCTGGTTGGCCTGCTGCACCGGCTTGGTCAGGTTCTGCACCTGGCGGGCGACCTTGCGCAGCTGCTGCGGTGCTTCCTGGGCCCATTCCATCGCCGGGCCGACCAGCTGCACGCCGAGCGCGGCGGCACCACTCAGGCCGACGCCGAGCACCAGCACCGCGCCGAGAAACCGGGGAATCCAGATCTTCTGCAGCATCCGCAGGATCGGGTTGCCGACCAGTGCGAAGAACATGGCCAGCAGGATCGGCAGCACCACGTCCTGTGCCGCCCACAGGGTAAAGGCCACCGCCAGGGTGGCCAGGATCACCAGCGACATCGGCGCGCGCGGGCGCGGCGCAGGCGGTGCGACGACGGCTTCGGCAGAAGGGGGAACCGGGACGCTCATTCGGATCGCACACGGGAAAGGAGCGCCATTATTGGGCAAGCCGGGTGCGCATGGCGTGTGGGGTACGTGCAGACGAAGAAAGGCCCCGCGGCGGGTGCCGCAGGGCCTTCGGATGTTGCTGCCGACCGCACTGCGATCAGCGTTCGGACAGGTCCGTGGCCGCTTCGGCCGGTTGCGGCTGATGCGGCGAGGCCGGTTCGGCACGCCGTTCCGGGTTGAGCCGTGGCGTTGCCGGGGCCGCAGGCCTCGGAGCCGGAGCCGCCTGACGCGGCGCCTCATCGGTGGCCTCATCCACCTTGTCAGCAGCCTGCTCGGCGGTATCGGCCGCTTCGCTGGCCTGCATCGAGGCGAACGCGGCCTGGGTACTGGCCACCAGATTGGAGACCGAGCCGATCATCTGCAGCCACCGCGCGCCCTGCACCTTCGCGCCCAGGCCGGTGGGCTCCAGCTTGCCGGCCAGGAAACCGCCGGCCAGACCCACGGTGATGATGCGCAGCGGCGTCCATCCGGTCCGCCAGACGGTGCTGAGGGTGGACCAGCTGCTGCGGGTCTTCTCGACCCGCACCGCCACCACCAGCTCGGCGCGCTGGACGCGTTGCCGCAAGGCTTCGAAGTTCATCGCTTCACCCCCGTGGTATCGACGTCGGCATCGGGATCTTCCTCGCTGGGCTCGTCATACAGCCCCAACCGCGACAGCTGGCGGCGGGTGGCATGCATGCCGGTATGGCGGAAGAAGAACGACACCCGCCACATCGCGTAGCCGGTCACCAGCAGGCTGACGATCGAGGTGATCAACAGCGAATGGAACCAGGACAGGCCCCAGCGCTGCATCAGGGCGATCAGCGTGCCGGCCAGCAACAACCAGGCCGACGCGCCGAACACGATCGCCACGCCCGCCCAGGCCAATGCCCGGCCAAATGCGCTGCGCGCCAGTGCGAAGTCGGCCGAAGCCAACCGTCGCAGGGAGCGCAGGGTGTGCTTGGCCGAATCGACGGTCTCACGGCCGGCCTCACCGACCTGGCGGATGCTCTCGTCCAGGCGCGGTGCTTTTTCACCGCTGTCCGGTGGCGGGATATCCGCGCCACCGGCAGCGCTCGACTGGGCTTGATCGCTCACGCCGCTGCTTACTTGTCGCCGCCGCTGCGGGCCAGCTTGGCGATGATCCAGCCGGCTGCGAAGGCCACGCCGAACGACGCCAGCGGACGCTCACGGATCAGTTCAGCGGCGCTGTCGACAAGGTCCTTGCCCTTGTCCATCAGTGCATCAACCTGTTCCTTGGCGGCGGCACCGCCGAACTCGGCCGCGGCCAGGCCGGAGAGCGCGGTATCGGACAGTTCGGCCTTGACGTTGGCCTTGCCGATGCGCAGCTCATCACCGGCAGCGCCGGTGGCGCCCTTGATCGCACCGCCGGCAGCGGTGGCCGCCGACTTCAGGTGCGAGCCGGCTTCGCCCAGGTGTTCCTTCAGATTCTCGGTATTGGTGGGGCTCATCGTGTATCTCCTGCTATGCGATGGGGAAGGTGACCGCGGACGATCCGACGGCAACGAACACAAGGTAATAGCATCGGCCGGGTGTAAGCGACGTTACGGCTGACGCCGCGTTCAGCGCATCACCAGCTGGCCGCCGCCATTGCCACGGATGATCCTGAGGACCAGCTGTGCCGGGCGCTGCTGGAAGTTGGCGCGCCAGCTGGCGAGATCGGCAAACTCACCTGCCGTTGCCGCGGTGATCACATCACCCTGCGCCAGCCCGGAGGCTGCCGCGCGGCTGCCGCGTTTGACGTCACTGACCAATACCCCGCTGACACCGGCCTGGCGCAGCGATTCGGGCAGGTCGACGAAGGTGGCCCCGCCCAGACGCGGATCGAGCGACTCGCCGGTGACCGCGCGTGCCTGTTCCTTCAGCGTGGCCTTGATCTGCAGCGGCTTGCCCTCGCGGCGCACGTCCAGGGTCAGCGTACTGCCGACCGGCTGCAGGCCTTCCACGTTGTGCAGCGCCTGCGCGCTGTCCACGCGCTGGCCGTTGGCCGACACCACCACGTCGCCCGGCTTGAGCCCGGCGGCCGCGGCACTGGACCCGGCCAGCACGCGGGTCACCAGCGCGCCCCGCGTCTCGGTCAGGCCCAGGCCCTGCGCGATCTGCTGGGTCAGGTTCTGCGCCTCGATGCCGAGCGTGCCACGCACCACCACGCCGTGTCTGACCAGCTGGTCGACCACATCGCGCGCCAGGTTGGAAGGGATCGCCAGGCCCAGGCCGATGTTGCCGGCCATGCTGCCCTGCGGATTGAAGCTGGCGGTATTGATGCCGACCAGCTGACCCTGCAGATTGACCAGCGCACCGCCGGAATTGCCCGGGTTGATCGAGGCATCGGTCTGGATGAAGTTCTGGTAGCCCAGCCCGCGGATGCCGCTGCGGCCCACCGCCGAGACGATGCCGGAGGTGACCGTCTGGCTGAAACCGAACGGATTGCCGATCGCCACCACGAAGTCGCCCACGCGCAGCTGGGCGCTGTCGCCGAGCTTGATCTCGGTCAGGTTGCCGGTCGGAATGCGGATCAACGCGACATCGGTATCGGCATCGGAGCCGATGAATTCAGCCTTCACCGTCCGCCCGTCGGCCAGGGTCACCTGCACGTCGTCGGCGTTGTCGATCACATGGTGGTTGGTCAACACCAGCCCTTCGGCGGCATCGATGATGACGCCAGAGCCCAGCGATTCGTTGATGCGTTCCTGCGGCACTTCGGGGAACAGGCGGCGGAAGAACGGGTCGTTGAAGTAGGGGTTGCGCACGCGCACCACCTGCTTGGTGTTGACGCTGACCACGGCCGGCATCACCCGTTCCAGCATCGGTGCCAGCGACGGCACCGCCTGGCCGGCAACCGCTGCGGGCAGCGCCGCTGTGGTCGGGATGGTGTATGCGGCCGGCGCCGCCTCGGCACGGTTGTCCAGGTGCGCGTTGATGGCCGTGGCGGTGAACCCGCCGAAGGCAGCGGCGAGGGCGAGCGTGAGCAGGGTCGGGAGCGGTCGCATGGTCCGGCGGTTCCGTGTCGGAGGGGACGGGGCAGGGAAAACACGTATACGGTAATTCAACCTGAATGAGTGTGTCCGCAATCGGCTAAACCCGGGATGAAATTCGCCGCGTCGTCGGCCATCCGGTGACGCAGCCTGGGCACGGATGGCGGTGCCGAAATCGGCCGGTGGCGAGGTGCCAAGCAGGGCGGTGCAGTGCGCTCGGCGACGTCCAAAGCAACGCTGGTCGTGCGCCTGCAGGGCGCATCCGCGTCATCGAAACCAGCGCAAATGCCGGGTACGAGGGCAGGGAATGGATCAAGTGCGACGATCAATCATGGGCGCATTGAATGCAGCCGACATGCGCATCGAGACACATCGCGTGCGCCACGCGCTGGAGCGCCGATGCTGTTTTCAAGGGGTTTCGTGCAAGAGGTTGGTGCGTTGCTTGCTGCCGACGATGGGGGTGCTACTGTCGGCTTGGCACGAGCATCGCATCAAGACCGTTCCACGATGGACCGCGCCGGTATAGCATCGCCAGCGATTTGACTAACCAGGCCCCTCAGGAGGCACTCAATGAGCAACGGTAATGGTGTGACCACGGTTCTCTCGCAGACCGTCGAAGATGCAAAAGAAACCGCCACCAACGTCGGCGAGACCATCGCACACGTTGCGGAGGATGCAGTGGCTTCGGTGAAGAAGACCGCCAAGCGCGCACGCAAGGCTGCCACCACCCAGGTCGCCAAGGTCAAGAAGGCCGTGACCAAGGTCGAGAAGACCGTCGCCAAGAAGGCTGACAAGGCGGCCAAGTCGGTCGGCAAGACCCTGGCCACCGCCAAGCAGAAGCTGGAAGCGGCCAAGAAGAACGCCAAGGCTGAAGCCACCGCCATCAAGAAGCAGGTCGCCAAGAAGAAGGCCGCCGCTGAAAAGGCCGTGACCAAGACCACCAAGGCTGCCGGCAAGAAGGCCACGACCGCCAAGAAGGCCGTGACCAAGAAGGCCGCCGCTGCCAAGAAGACCGTGACCAAGAAGGTCGCCACCGCCAAGAAGGCTGTCGCCAAGAAGACCGCGACTGCCAAGAAGGCCGTGACCAAGAAGACCGCTGCCGCCAAGAAGACCGTCGGCAAGAAGGTCGCCGCTGCCAAGACCGCTGTTGCCAGGAAGTCGGCGACCGCCAAGAAGGCCGTGACCAAGAAGACCGCAGCGGTCAAGAAGGTGGCTGGCAAGAAGACCGCCGTCGCCAAGAAGACCGTCGGCAAGAAGGTCGCCACGGCCAAGAAGGCCGTTGCCAAGAAGGCGGCGACCGCCAAGAAGACCGTGACCAGGAAGACCGCGACCGCCAAGAAGGTGGCCGGCAAGAAGACCGCCGTCGCCCGCAAGTCGGTTGGCAAGAAGGTCGCCACCGCCAAGAAGGCCGTGACCAAGAAGACCGCGGCCGCCAAGAAGACCGTCGGCAAGAAGGTCGCTACCGCCAAGAAGGCTGTGGCCAAGAAGGCCCCGGCCCGCAAGGCTGCGCCCGCCAAGCGTGCCGCCGCCAAGCCGGTTGCCCGCAAGGCACCGGCCAAGCGCGCCCGCAAGTAAGGCGTTGCAACGTGCTGCTCCTGCCTGAGGGCGGGAGCGGCATGGTGGGGTGCCATGCGATGCGTTCATCGCCGAACCCGGCACGTGGCCGGGTGGTCGTCCCTCAGAAGGAAACAGGGCGCCCGGAGGGGCACCCCGGCATCATCAGCGCGCCGCGATCGTGGCGAACTCGCGCATCAGGCGCTCGCCGTCATAGACCACCTGGATCTGGTTGCTGCCCTTGTCCAGCCGTTCGCCATTGACGAACACGTCGGTCTGGATGCTGTAGCGACCCTGGGGCATGTTGGACGGGAAGGTCACCGTGAAGGTGTTCTCGTATGCACCGCTGCCTGCACTCTCGCTGGCGATCTTTTCACCGGTCTTGAACGGCTCGGACTGGCCGGGTTCGTAAATCCGGATCTGTTCCTTGACCTCGCGGATCGGCTGCTGGCGACCACTGACCGCTTCGATGTTGGATACGATCTTCAGCGGTTCACCACGCCGTACGCTGTTGCCGGGAAGGCTGGTCTGGTAATGCACGACCTCGGCAGACTCCGGCAGCTGCGAGTAACGCGACCGATAGTCCGACTCCACCTGGGCCGCGCTGCGGGTGCGGCGGCTTTGTGCGTTGATCACGAAGCAGGCGGCGATGCCCGCCGCGGCGCCGACATAGGCACCCTTCTCTCCGTTGACCAGCGCGCCAGCACCGGTGCCCAGCGCGATCGCGCCCAGACACTTGCCCCAGTCCGACCGGGTCATCTGATTGCCCGTGGTGCAACCGGTAAGCGTGCCGGCGGTAGCGAGGCCGATCAACAGCACCTTGCCGAGCGAGGCGGGGGCGAAATATTCCTTTTTCATGGTCAACACCTGGTGGGAAGTGGGGCGGGCATCATTCAATGGTGGTTTCGCGCATGACACGGTCACGCTCTGCCTTTGCCTGGCGGATGAGCGAGCGGGCAGCTGCTGAATCGGGATTGACCTGCAGTGCCGATTCGCCCAAGGCCACCGCGACGTCGTAACGGCCTTGCTGCAATTCAGCCCGGGCCTTGCTCAGCAAGCCGGCCTCAGGCGCTGCTGCCGGCGGCGCGATCGTCGGCGCTTTCGGTGGGTAGCTGTTATCAGGTTGGCGCAGGTCGGCCATGTCTGATGGGTTACCCGCGTCCGGGCTGAAGTTCACCTCCAGCTGTATCGCGCTGGCATACGCGCGGCCATCCCGGATCGCTGGTAGATAACGCCAGCGCCGCGCGGCGTCCAGCGCGGCACGGTCCAGTGACCGCTCCCGACTGGTGCGAGTCACCGAGATGGCCGTTGCAGTGCCGTCTTCGGCAACCTCGATGGTAAGCAGAACGTTGCCGCGTGCACCCGCACGCACTGCCTCCGGCGGATAGCGTACGGGAGCACGCTCGCGCGACGCCGCATCTACCTGGGCGGCCCGGTCCGGGACCGACGCAGGTGCCGGTGGCGTCGGCGCAATCTGGGTGTTTACCGGTTCGGGTACGTCGGTCGGCGACGGTGCCGGTGCCGGTGCAGCGGCGCGGGTGGGAAGCGCTGGTTCGGCCTGCTTGGCAAGGTTGGTTTCCAATGCGGTCACCCGCACCTGCAGGTCGCGCCAGTTTTCGTCACCCGGCAGCTCGCGTTGCATGTCCAGCAAGGCGATGCGCGCACAGGCCAGGTCTGCGCGCGCGAGGCATGATTCCACAGCCGTACGATGCTGCTCGATGCGGCCGGCCGGAACGGTTGGCGGCGCGCCTCGATCGCGCAGGAAGATCGTCCAGAACACCCCGCCCAGTACCAGGCAGACCAGCACCAGCGGCACGCGTGAGCGCGGTCGATGAACGGGCGCAGGTGAGATCGGCGCAGCAGGCGTAGGGGGCTTGGCCGAGCGCTTCGATCCCGGTGCAGGTGGCGCTTGCGGAGGTGAGGGCGGTGCCGCAGGGGCGGGTGGAGGCGCTGATTCCACCCCTGCCGGCGCCGCTGGCGAGGGTGCCGCAGGAATCGGGGGCGGCGGTACGGCCGCGGCCGGGGCCGCGACGGGGCCCGCGACCGGCGGCGTCACCACAGGCGGCGTCACCACCTCAGGCGCGGACACGCCACAGAACGGGCAGAAGCGCACCTCCCCCGGCAGAGGCTTCATGCACTGGTCGTTGACACAGCAGATCGGGGAGGCGGCGGTGGCGTCAGTCATTGCGGTGATGCGCCCTCAGTACCCGGAGGGTGGCGGCGGGGGAGCCGGCGGTTGCGGGGCCGATGGAAGGGCGAACAGATGGCCCAGCTCCGGCAGTGCACCGGCTGCGCTCCACTCGATGCCTTCGCGCCAGAGCAGGCTGTTGCGGTTGATGTTGCCGGTGCCCACGAACTGCTGCAGCTGCTGAACCGTGTACGGTCCCAGCGACTGGTTGTTGTAGCCGACGTAGTAGCTGTAATCGACCATCGGTGGCGGGGGCGGAGGGGCGCCAGGCAGGCTGCCCTGCGGGGGAGGGGGCGGTACCGCACCCGGGGCCTGCCCCGCCATGCCCGCGCCGGCAAGGGACGTAGCGCCGAGCATCTGGGCGAAGGCATCATTCACCTGCCGCTTATCGCCCCGGTCGGCGGCGACCTCGTCAGCGTAGACATCCGCCGACGAGCCAGTAACCGGCTGCGTCCAGGCGTCAAACAAGGCACGGGCGCGTTCTTCGATCCGGTCGGCGTCGTCGCCGGCGGCCTGCACCAGCTTCTGTCGATAGTCGGTGGCCAGCATTTCGCTCAGCTTGTAGGGGAAGCGCTTCTTCAAGCTTTCGCGACCCTGCTGATCTTCCTGCTTGATCGGCTTGTAGGCCACGGTGGCGTAATGCCGGAAAAGCTGCGCCAGCAGTGCGAGCTGCAGCGGGTCGCGCACATTGGCCGAGCGGTGACGAAGCTGCTCTTCAATGTTGCGCTTGTCATTGCCGTCCAGACCACTTTGCCGCACGGAGAATTCATCGCCGATGCTGAAGCCGTCGCCTTCCAGCGTGATTTCGTACTTGCCATCGGCACGGCGCTTGAGCACTCCCAGGCCGAGGGCATGCAGGTATACCTTGAAATCCTCAGCAAACTGCCGGTACTGGCCCTGGGTGAACTGGATGGGCTGCACGAACTGGCTGACCCGCTTGTGGATGTGCAGCGGAATACGCGCCGCCTCTTTGCGGTACGCGGCCTGGTAAGTCGGCAGTGGCGTCAGTGCCGGTACCGGGAAGCCGGACAGCTCGGTGAAGCAGATCAGCTTGCCGGGAATGCCGGACTCGACGAAGTCGATCTGGCTGGCGGTCATGCCGGTACCCTGGGGCACGGCCTGCTCCAGCAGCGCGCCGTACTGGCGGCGGAACAGGCGTGCATCCTTTACCCCGACCAGGCAGGTATAGCGGTCCTTGGAAATGTCGAAGCCACCATTGAGGTTCAACGGCACCCATGGCATCGCGCGCTGCAGCAGCAGGCGGAAGGTCTCGCGCAACTGCTCGGGAGTAAGCGCGGCCAGCGCCTGCATCAGCGGATCGGTCTGGGTACGAGTATCGGCCTGGGGCAACTGTGCCACGGCCTTGTTGCGCAGCTTGCCCAGCACTTCCTGGGCGCCTTCGTCGCTGAGCAGCTTCTGGAACAGCGTCTGCGAGCCACCGAAGTCCTTGAACGCCTCCTTGGCCCACTGACGGAATTCGGCCGGATCGATGGCCGGCTGCTCTTCATCCTGCGGCGCCTTGAGTGCGATCAGGGTCGCATGCTTCTCGGCGATGGCCGCTTCGATCTTGCCGATATCACGTTCGACGTGCTGCAGCAGGGACTCGACCGACTGGCGGCCGTCCTGCAGGCGCCCCACAAAGCCACTCCACAGCGGGCGACCATGGGCATCGACCGCTTCCTTGACACCCAGCCAGGCCGAGACATCGCGCAGCAGGTTGGCTGCCTCGCGCGAAGCGACCGAGCGCACGTAGAACAGCAGGCTGTCCCGGATCGTCTCCTTGATCTGCGCCAGCACGGTTTCGGCCTGCTTGTCCTTGCCGCTGATCCGCGCGAGCAGGCCTTTGCCGGTGGTCTCCTTGAGGCGTTCGAACTCGCGCGCAAGCTCGGCGTTCTGCAGCCTCTCGGAGATCTCGGCAAAGCGCTGTGCATTGCGTTCCAGCGCAGGAACGATACCGGTGCCTTCGTTCTCCAGCCGGTCCTTGATCATCTCCACCAAGGCCAGTGTGTAGTCCAGACCACCGCGCTCATCATCGTCAAGCCGGCGGAAGATCTGCGCGGGCAGTTCAGCCTCATCGGTGATCGAGAGCAGCACCCGCTGGCGGTTTTCCTTGATGCGGACTTCATGGTTGCGGTCGGCGCTGTCTACCCGGTTGCCCTTGGTGTCGCGCTCAAGCTGCTTGATCACATCCTGGACGTGCAGCGGCCATTGGTCACGGTCAGCGCTGCCGTGCATCAGGTGCTGGAACGCATTCTCGACCTTCTGTTCGATCTGCGCGCCGATGCTGGCGTCGCCGGTCACCTTCAACAGATCATCAGCCACCTGGTAGTGCGTGAACTCTCCGTTGAGCGTGGCCAGATCGCCGCGGGAGAGGAATTGCGGAATGTCCGTGAAGGTACGCGGTACGATCGCCAGCTGCTCGCGCAGGAAATCATCGCGCTCTTTATCGGTGGGGCGGTTGCCCGGGGCCTGGATATTGGCGATGCCGAAGAACGCCTTGAGCATTGCCTGCACCTGGCGGTTCATGCGCACGTTCTGGCGCGCCTCCACCTGGGTATCAAGTACGGCCTGGCCGACGCCGGAGTAGCTGGCGGTGAAGCGCAGTTCCGTATCGTCACCATAATCCTGCGGCAGCGGGACCGAATAGGCGCGGATCTTGTGCTGGTTCTGGTTGACGGCCACAGAACGCTTGCGGTTGGCGAAGTCCTGCGAGGTGAAATCGGTAAAGAACACATCCGAGAGCATCTCGTAGATGTCCTCCTGTTCACTCGTCTTGGCCATCGCCACGTTGGTGTTGTCGACGATGTACACATCATCGTACGGACGGCTGTCGATATGCAGGTTGTCCGAGGCATCCCAATGCTTGACAAGCACATTGCCGCGCAGTGCAGTCTCAAGCTCCATCAAGGCGGCGTAGCCGTTGGCCTGGATGCGATCGGGGTTGGTGGTGGTGATGAAGCCGCCGGGAAGGACCATGTACAGGTCGACCTTGCCCTCTACATTCTTCTCCTTGAGGATCGCCTTGGCCAGATAGCCCATGTCCAGGAACGACCCGGAGCCCGTGCCGCCGGCCGCCGAACCGGTGATGACCACCCGCACCTTGCCCGGCTCCACTTCCAGCCCCAGCTTCTTGAGCTTGTCCGCGCGTGCGCCGATGTTGCTCAGCAGCGTTTCGATCTTGTCACGCAGCTTGTCCCGGATGACCGGATACTTGTCGAAGAAGTACAGACGCGACAGCGCACGGATCTGGCCTGCGCCCTTGCTTGGGTCCACGCCCAGCAGGCGGATGCGCTCGGGCGTGAGCGGGAACCACTCGGCTACCTCCCGGTGACGCCGCAGTTCGTCGTCGGATTGTGTGTACTTGTTGAGATCCAGCCGCTCGATGATCTTCTCTTCGGGCGTGAAGGCCACCTGCTCCGCCAGTACATCGGTCTTGACCGACTTGCCGTCCTGGGTGACCTCTCCGGCATCCAGATCGAAGTTGATGAACTGTGCCACCGGGAAGTCAGCGACGTTCTCGACCTTCGCGTTGCCGCCCCAGATCGCATTGAGAATGCGGCGGCGCAGACGGATGTTGACCTTCATGCCGGTGCCGCCGAGTGCGATGAACAGCGTCGGACGGATCTTCTCGGTTACCTGCGGCGGCTGGCCGGGCAGGGAGGTGCTTTCGGTGGCATCGTTCATGCGGCGGACCTCTGGATCAACGCTTGGCGGAGAAGGTGGCGAGCCAGGCGATCAACGACACGCCGGCCAGGGCGCTCATCGGCACCAGATACAACGGCGCCAGGAACCGCCCGGCGTTGACGAAGGCCAGCACGGTCACGGTGGCGACGGCCATCAGACCGATGAACAGAAACCAGCCCGACGCATTGGCGCGACTCGGCGCGACGCGCTCCTTGACCCGCCAGTTGGCATACGTGTTCTTCACCACGAAGAACAGCACGGCCAGCACCAGCAGCACTACCCCACCAATCAGTGCATCGCGACTGCTGGTCTGCTCGCCGACCTGGATGTCCCAGTCACCGGTGAAGGTAGCGGTTGGCTGCTGTGTTCCCGCTGTTGTCGCCAGTGCGGTTTGTTCGGACGGCGTGGCGGTGGCCGGCTGGTCGGTCACTGGCGCGGGGAGGGAACTCTTCTGGCTCATGCTCTGTCCTTGGCGGTGGAACGCTTAGTTGATGCGGATGGATGTATCGGGTTGGGCCCAGCTCACACGAGGCTTGAACGCGCCGCGTCGGACCGTGGCAACGTGCGTGCCGTTGGCGTCGCGCACTTCGGTAGTGGTGAACGGTTTGAGCCGGAGGTGCTGGGGCTGATCATCGATCCACACCGTTGCTTTGCGCGCGCCGGTCACCAGCACGAGAAACAGCAGCGCACCGATCAGCGCGAGCAGGCCGCCGCCATACACCACCACGGCCGGCCACACCGGGTACTGCACCCGAAGCAGCAGCGGAACCCGGGTGACCGAGGCATTGGCCGTGACGGGAGGAAGGAAGACCTCGGGCAGTGCATCACCGGGGAACAGGTCGGCCATGTGCGCGCGGAACTGCGGCGACACTTCCAGCTGCTGGTTGTCCAGGTGGATATCGATCGCCCCGCGCCGTTCATAGCCGCTGCGCAGCAGCACCTCACGCGACCACTGCGACGGCAGCGGGGGCAACGACAGACGCAGGGTCAACGGGTCGCTCTGTTTGCCGGGATCCAGCGCCTGCAGCGAATGCGTGGACATCTCGCCCTGCAGGCCGATCGCCGGCGGCGTCACCAACGACGTGTCAGCACTGACGATGCGGTAGGGATTGAACAGATTCTCGAACCGGCCCTGCACCTGTGCGGTTCGCACCTGCGTGCTGGCGTCGAACGACAGCACGAGGGTGTGGCCGTCGGCGGCGAGGCCAGCAGCGATGCCAGGCGAATCCGTCACGCCGGTCGGGCTGAAGCGCACGGCCGCTTCGGTCAGCGGCTTGAGGCGCACATGTCCCTCGGGAAGCAGTGTGGTCAGAGCCGGTTGCGCGAGTACTGCATCCAGCGCGGCCGACGCCGGCTCGCCGTAAGCCAGGGCGTACAGCATCAAGCCGTTGGCGCGGTAGTGCTGCCCCTGTACCGGCATCTTCAGCGGGAACGCAACGATCCGGCTGATGACGTCCTCACCGTGCAGCAACTCGTAGAACTCGCGATTGCGGGCCACGACCTCGGTACTGTTGTTGGGACTGTTTTTGTTGTTGGTGACGATCCAGATGATGCCTGGGCGGCCCTCCAGGCCCACCTCGATCGCACCGAGCAGCGCTTCCTTGAAGTCGGTATCGGCGAGCGCGCCGCTGCCTTTGCGCGCCATCTGCAGGCGCGTCATCGCCTGGGCAAGCCCCGGGTGGTTTCCCGGTCCGCGATACACCCACTCCGGCGAGGGATGGGTGGCGTCGGACTGGTTGAACGCGCCCACCACGACCTCACCCTGCCCAGCCGCCGCCTGGGCCAGCTGCGCAACAAGCGGCTTGAAAGGGGAGTCGGCATCGACGTAGAACGGCTCCATCCAGCCGGAGTTCTGCACCAGGACCGCCTGCCGCAGCTCGGCCGCCCCGACAGTCGTAACGACGCTACTGACCAGCACCACCGCGACGCCCAGCAGATGCTTCAACACGGACCCGGTCATTGCGGCAGGCTCCAACGCAGCAGGGTGCCGCGCGCGTCCACCCACAGCCACAGCGCGTCATCGTGAACGAACCACTGCGCGTTCCAGGGTGAGGGCGTGTCCATGGCATAGGTGTGTGCGCGACCACCAATCTGCTCCAGGCAGAATGTCGCATGCACGGTGGCCTGGCTCTCGAAGAATGACAGCAGGCTGCGCTGCTGCGGAAGCGGGGCGTGGAGCGACAGCATCAGCTGCGGTTCGACGACGTCCAGAAACGGATAGACCACATGGCTCACCGTATACAGGTCATGATCGAACTCGTCCCACGGGCGCTCCAGGCGCACGTTGAACTGAAAACTGGTACGGCCGGTGCTGGTGGATCCGCGCGGCGCGGCGCGCTGCTCGGGCAGGGCGGCGTCCAGCCGGATGACGATCCATTTTTTGTCCCGGGTGTCGTACAGCAGCTGCCAGAAGCCTTCGCCATCGCGATACGGAGGCCCCAGAACCGGGTTGGCCTGGTAGCCCTCGGGCCAGCTCTGCCAGCGGGCGGAAGCGTCGCCCTGGCCGTCCAGACGCACGCTCAGCACTCCCTGCGGGCCGATCCAGAACAAGCTCCGGTGCGCCGGATCGCTGATCGGCGCCGAAAGCACCTGCAGGGGCGCGTCCAGCATCAGCAGCTGCTGCTGCCACGCTTCACCGGGCCGACGGATCGCAAGGCCCCATCGGCCCTCATGTTCCTGTGGCACGAGGGCGATATCGTCCAGCAGGCCGGGGGCACCCAAGGTGCGGCCGACAGCGCGATCGATCTGGTAGCTCAACGTCATCGCATCGACGCTGACGCAATCGGCACCTGCGTCGGTCGCAAGGATCATCTGATGGCCATCGTCGCGCGGCAGCGTCAATGTCGCATTCGCCCATGTTTCAAGATGGCTGCGGCCGAGTGAGACACCGCGGGGTGCCAGCGTCACCCAATGGCGGTGACCGTTCTGCCACAGCGAAAGCTGGCCGGAACGGCTCGCCGCGAACAACCCATCGCGATGCCCACCAGCGCGGCTGGTGAAGAAGAACAGACCACTCGGCTGCGGTGACTTGATCACCTCGGCGGCGTCCTGCATTGACTGGCCGCTTCGCTGCAGCTGATCGAACAACGCTTGAAGCGTTGAGGGTAGCGGGGCCGTCACGGCGGCGGTGCAACTGCGTCCGCCGTCATCCCCGCCAAACGGGGTCCGCCACTGCTGCACCGGGCGCCGCGCAAGCCGTTGGCCGGTAAAGGGAGAAAACCGGAAGCTGCCCGGCAGATAACCACCATCGGGCATGCGATACGCGCCAGACAGATAGTCCAGATCGCTCAGTGTAGGTGGAGGCACGGCAGTGCCGATGGCGACCAGAGAAAATCCGGTTCCATCCTGCACCCACGACTCATTATCCAGGTGCCAATGGGCACCTCGTTCTGCTCCGGCGGCCACGCCGTCCCCCTGTATCCTTTCGCGGGCAAGGATATCCTAAAGTCAACGGCAGGGAACAAACGCCTGCGCATGGAGTTTGTAGGGAAACTCCTGACGTGACGTATTCGGCCTGATCTCGCATTATCGCCCGCGCATGGAGGAGTATGTCTGCGGAATGGCGGCTGTCGCAGGTCATCAAGCATTGGACGCATCAGGGGAAACGCATTGAAGAAAATTCTGTTGGTTGTGCTGGTAGTCGTGCTTGCTGGTTGCCAGCAGGGTCGGGCGATTCGCCTGGACATGCTGGCGATGGAGTTCCGATCCGAGTGTTTCGGTGCGGGGGCGACGACAAAGTGCGTTGCCATGCGCGTCAAGTACAACGTCGCTGCCACGCAGTTGATGCTTGATCGCCTGGAAGATGCCTACGCACAGATTCCCGAGCAGGATCCGCAGGCCTATGCGGCTGCCCGGCAGGCACTGCAGCGTGTGAAAGACCGCAATGAACAGGATCGCCCCGGGTGGTGGCGGCGTATTGTGATGAACAATATCGAAGTCACCTACGGCCTGGCGGCGGGCCAGTTCCTGGTGACGCCCAACGAACTTTCGGAACTTTCTGCTGTGGCTGCCGAAAACGAGAAGCGGCGACGTAACGTGGCTGCGGCCGCTGGCCTCCCCAGGGAGGTCAGCGTGCCAGAGCTGAGCGACGTCGATCCCGACTCCGAAGCGACTCCGATGGCGGCGACGATCGATGGCTTCGACCTGGGCTCGGGATCCACAGTGTCCAGTGATCCGCAGCGTGGGCCCGCTGCCGTCGAGCGGATCGCAGTACAGGCCGAGCCTGCAGATGAAGGCGGCTACGCCGGCATGATGGCACGCATGGCCCGGGAGGCTGACGAAGCCGCGGCGCGGCCCAGCTTCGACTGCGCGCGGGCGAGCCATCCTGCCGAACACCTGCTATGCACGCACCCCATCCTGGCAGCGCTGGACGTTCGCATGGCGCGCGCCTATGCCGATGCACCTGCATGTGGGGGTGACCGGGTCGCATTGCGCACCGATCAGCGGCAGTGGCTGCAGCATCGACGCAACCAGTGCAGCGATGCGGCCTGCCTGGAAGACGCCTATCAGGCCCGGATCGTACAGCTGGAGCAGTACTGCACAGGTTGAGCATGGCGCCGCCTTGACGATGCTGCGCACACGCTCTTGCTAATCTGGCCGTTGGCTTCTGGAAGCATTCCAATGCGCGGACTCGATTTCAGCTCCTGGCAGGCCATGCTCTCGACCCTGGTCGGCCTGGCGGTCATCACCCTGATCGGTGTCGGCATCCGGCTGCTGGTCATGCAGACCATGCAGCAGCGCCGCGAGCGTGAGAATCGCCAGATCAACGAGCGTCTGCGCACGCTGATCGCGGCTTACAAAGTCCTCGGCGGATCGTTCACCGGCACGCTCGATGTCGATCCACGCCATCGCCGCGATTTCCGCGCGCTGCCCGAGGGGAGCGAAGAAGGCGATGCGCTGCATCTGCCGGCGGAGGCCGAGAGCGGTGGCGAGCGTGCGCGTCGTATCCGTGATGCAGTGGAAGCGGCCCTGTCGGACATCGTGCTGCTGGGCACGGATGAGCAGGTGCGCCTGGCTGCGCACGCCGCCAACGAGATGGCCCAGGGCCGCGTCGTTCCTACGGCCGACCTGGTGGTGTCGCTGCGCGACTTCATCCGTCAGGCACTGGACCTGGATCCGATTCCAACCACGGTTGCCATCCCGCGCCAGGGTCCGGCACGACCTTCGGCCGGTGCGAAGGGCAAGGGCGATGCGGGTGACAAGGGTGGCGGTAAAGGCGGCGGTGGCGGTGGTATGGGAGGAATGGGAGGAATGGGCGGTGGTGCCATGGGGGGCGGGCCGGACGATACCGATACCCACCGCTGAGCGGCCCGCATCACCTCATGGCAAAGCCGCCGCCCCGATCCGGTACGGTGGCGGCGTCGCACCCATCAGATGGGTGACGAAGTAATCCCACATCCGGCGCATGTAGTAATCATCGTTGCGGAACAGTTCGTGATCCTGGTTGGGCAGGTACAGCAGATCGTAGTCCTTGTTGGCCAGCGTGAGGGCGCGCGCCAGCTGCAGGGTCAGGGCCGGCATCGCGTTCTCGTCCAGGTCGCCGTAGACCAGCATCAGCCGGCCCTGCAGGCGGTCGACCAGGGCATCGTTGGCCAGCGGCTGGAACAGCGCGGGCACCGCATCCGGTTGTGGGCGCACCGCGGTACCGTCGGCATAGACCGGCTGGCCGACGACCAGGCGGTCCATGCCGTGGATCGCGCCACCGTACATGCCCTGGAAGCTGTGGCTGCCGGCCGAAGCCACCCCGACCTTGTAGAACGCCGGATGGCGCAGCAGGGCACGCGCCGCGCTGTAGCCGCCGAAGGAATGCCCGTAGATGCCGACCCGTGTCAGGTCCATGCCCCGATAGCGTTTGGCCAGGTCCCCGATCGCTGCGACGTGATCATCCAGCTGCAGATCGGCTGCGGTCAGGAAGCTGGCATCGTGGAAGGCCTTGGAGCGTCCGGGCGTGCCGCGCGCATCGATGCTCACCACCACGAAGCCGAGCTGGGCCAGGCTGGCGCGCGCGACCGGATTCATCGTCGCGGTGGCCTCGACGAAACCGACCGGCGCATTGGTGATGTGCGGTCCGCCGTACATCGCATCGATGACCGGATGACGTCCGTCCTCGCGGTAGCCGGGCGGCAGATAGACCGTGGCCTGCAGTTCGGTGTGGCCATCGGCGGCGAGGACGCTCACCCGTTGCGGGGGCGTCCAGCCGGCGGCCTGCACCGCGTGGGCGTCGGCGCGTTCCAGTTCCAGTACGGCACGGCCATCGCTGGTGGCGCGCAGCACGCTGACTGGCACCTGGTCCACCCGCGAGTAACTGTCGACCACGTAAGCCGCGGAAGGCGACAGCAGGTGGGAGGACCGCCCGCCCATGAGCACGCCGGTTCCGCCATCGATCGCATGATCGGCTGCCTCCGGTGTGAGCAGGACCGGGGCGCCACCGTCCAGCGACACGCGGTACAGGCGCCGCTGATAGGGATCGCCCGGTTCGCGCCCGCCGGCGGTGAACAGCACCTGGCGACGCACCTCATCGACGCCGACCACATCGCGCACCAGCCATGCGCCCTTCGTCAGCTGACGCACGACACGTCCATCGCGGCGATCGACCAGGTACAGATGGCCCCAGCCATCGCGCTGCGAGAACCAGACGATGCCATCGTCGTGCTGCAGGACGTGCACCGCCGGCCGGTTGTAGGGATAGCTGTTGAGCTGCACGCGGGTATCGCTGCGCTCTTCCCGCACGGTACGCACGCTGCCGGTGCGGACATCCACCTCGACCAGGCGCAGCCGTGCGGGGGGGTCATAGCGCACGATCGCCGTATAGACCTTGCCGGCATCGGCCGACCAGCCCAGCACGCCGGCTTCGGTCAACGTGTGCCAGCCCTCGGGAACGGCGATGCTGCGGGTGCCGCCCTCCACCTCGGTGACGAACCAGGTATCGCGGACCTGCTCGGCGTCGCCCAGCAGGCCCAGGCGCACTTCATGCACGACCGGGCGGAACCCGGTGGTCGGCGCGGTCGCCAGGTAGGAATAGGGCAGGACCTGACGTTCGTCGTAGCGCACGCCGAACAGGCGCTGGCTGTCCGGCGACCAGGTGACCGCGAACGGCGGCATCTGCATCCGGCCTTCCCGCCGCGGAATACCGCGCAATGCAAAATCGGGCAGTACCCCATAGCCGTACGAGGGCTCGCCATCCACGGTGAGCGCCCGTCGTTCACCGTCGGTACCACGCCGCAGCCAGAGGTTGTCCTGCTCGACCCGCACGCTGTGCCGACCGTCCGGCGCAGGCAGGTCGCGCAGGTCGGCGACCGGTAACGCGTGCATCTCGCACGGCATCGGCAGCGTGCACATCACCACCCGCTGTGGGTCCACGCGCAGCGTGATCCGCACTCCATCGCCGCTAAGGGCGACGCGGTCCACCTGCTGCATCACCGCGCCTGGATCGGCGACCCCGGCAACCTGCAGTGCCGCCTGCATGACGTCCTGGTCAAACAGCGCCGTGCGCGTGGAGGCCGCCGGATCGACCAGCAGGTAGCGGGTGCGGCCATCGTGCTCCTGGCGCGCATACCAGAAGCGGCCGTCCTCCAGCCAGCGCGGCGCGACGGTGGCATTGCGGACCTTGCCGCGCAGCCGCTGGTCGAGCACACGTTCGGCGCGCTGGTACTGCATCAGGCCCGGCGCCTCGGCGTGGGCCGACGGGCTGGCGGTCGCGGTGACCGCCAGCCCCAGGAAGAGCAGGCAGTGAAACATTCCCGAACGTGCTGCGGCCATGCGTCTCGCTCCCTGATGACGGTCGCCTGGCAGGCAGCATCGTCATCATGGCGCGTGCTCCCTGTCAGCCTGGAGCACCGAGCATGCCGGTGCCCCAGCGCGCACTCAAGCGGCGCTGCCGCAACGGCCGTGCCCCTCCTGGCCCCCGCTCACTGCTTCAGTTCCACCACCGGCACGAAGCCGCCGTAGATCATCCGCTTGCCGTCGAACGGCATCGGATTGTTCTCCGGGTTCATCCGTGGATCCTCCATCATCTTCTGCATGCCGGCATCGCGCGTGGCCTTGTCCGGCCATTCGATCCAGGAGAACAACACGGCCTCATCGTCCTTGGCCGCCACCGCACGATGGAAGTCGGTCTGCTTGCCATGCGGGACATCGTCGCCCCAGCACTCCACCACGCGCAGCGCGCCATGCTCGATGCAGATCGCATCGCCCATGTGGGCGTGTTCCAGGAATTTCGCTTTGTTCGCGTTCGGCACGGCAAGTACAAAACCATCGATATAGGCCATGGCAGTGCTCCAGATGACGCGCCGGGATGGGCGCCTTCATGACATACGACGAACCGGGGGACGGAACCTCGACACTGCGCGCGGTGGCCTTTGCGGCCGGTGAATGTGTCCAGACAGGACACGAGGTGAACAGATTCAGCATTCAATCGGACATTTTCGGCCGCCTTCGGGACAAAAGTCAGAAAACTCTGAGTCATTGTGCGGAACATCCTGATAGGCGCGCTGACGTATTCAGCACATGATGGGGTTGCCGGGCAGGACGCCCCACGGCGCCCTGCGGTCCAACGCCCCACGGCACGGACCTCGGTGCATCCAGGAGGATGGGCGCGTTAGCCGATAACTCCCCAAGAGCGGCTTCCCCAGCGCGTGACGCCCCGAAAGGGCACCGTCGTGACCAGAATCCTTTCCGGCTTGCCCGCCGCGACTCCCTGCCTGATGGCTCCGCGTGATCATCCCGCCAGGCCGCACTCACGCCGTCATCGCCTGAAAAAAGCCACGCGCGTATGCCAGAGCGCGTCTGAACGCCGCCCCAAAATTCACTTTTGTGGACGCGGTCAACTTCAGGGCGGGTTGTGTCGAATAACGGAGAATTTACATTCCCGATGCAGTCCGGCCTCCATGCCGGGTGCAAGTAGTCCAAGACATAAAGGTGTACCCCCATGAAGACTTCGTTGATTGCTCTGGCCCTGGCCGCCGCCCTCCCGTTCACCGCTTCGGCGGCTGAAGGCCTGTCCTACAACTACGCTGAAGCCGACTACGTCAAGACCGACGCAGATGGCGGCAAGGCCGATGGTTGGGGCGTGAAGGGTTCCTATGCCTTCCTGCCGAACTTCCACGCCTTCGGTGAGTACAACCAGCAGAAGACCGACATCGGAAACTTCAAGGTTGACCAGTGGCGCGTCGGCGTCGGCTACAACCAGGAAATCGGCAACAGCACCGACTTCGTGGGCCGCGTTGCCTACAACAAGTTCGACCCGAAGGAAGGCCTGGACTTCAACGGCTACAGCGCTGAAGCCGGTATCCGTACCGCGTTCGGCCAGCACGCCGAAGTCTATGCCATGGCCGGCTACGAGGATTACAGCAAGAAGCACGGCGTCAATCCGGATGGCCAGTTCTACGGCCGCCTGGGTGGCCAGGTGAAGTTGAACCAGAACTGGGGCATCAACGGCGACATCAAGATGGATCGCCACGGTGACAAGGAATGGTCGGTCGGCCCGCGCTTCAGCTGGTAATTCCAGCGTGACCGCATCGCCACGTGCCTGATCGGCGTGGCAGGAAAGGCCCGGCATCGCCGGGCCTTTTTCGTGGGCGCTATCCAGGCACGGGGCCCGAGAGATAATGAGTCACTTCCATGGAGATGCCCGATGTCCCCATCCACCGATCTGCAGCAGCCTCGCCTCGGCTGTGGTGCCGTCATCCAGCGCGCCGACGGCGCGATCCTGCTGGTCCAGCGCGGGCGTCCGCCTGAGCAGGGGCATTGGGGGTTGCCGGGGGGCAAGGTCGATTGGATGGAAACCGTCGAACACGCGGTGATCCGTGAGGTGGAGGAGGAAACCGCACTTCAGGTGACGGTGGAGCGTCTGTTGTGCGTGGTCGATCATTTCGAGCCGGCGCTTGGCCAGCACTGGGTCGCCCCGGTGTATCTGGTGCGGGCGCAGGACACCACGATCGCGTCCGTGCAGGAGCCCGAGGCACTGCTCGGGCTGGGGTGGTTCACCGCGGATGCACTGCCCGCGCCGCTGACGCTCTCTACGCGCAAGGCCCTGGAACACCTCTCGATCGCGCACTGAGTCCTCGCGCGCAGGGCGCTCAGCGCCGCGCCGCCGCCCCATCGCCGCGCGCCACGGCCTCCACTTCAGCCAGGCTGGTGACAGCGCAGTCGCCCGCCGTGGACATCGCCAGCGCGCCATGCGCGGCGCCCAGCTCCACCGCTGCCTGCTCGCCCTTGCCGCTGAGCAGGGCATGCACCACGCCGGCCACGAAGGCGTCGCCACCGCCGACACGGTCGAGCAGGTCTACTTCGCGTGCGGCGGAGACATACAGTTGCGACCGGGTGCGCAGCGCACCGGCCCAGCCGTGGCGGGCGGCGTTGGCGGCGTCGCGCAGCGTGAACGCCACCGCCTGCAGCGCCGGGAACTGCGTCATCGCACGCACGGCGGCTGCCTCGGCCGGACCGACATCCATCGGTGTGTGGCGGCGCCCGAGATCGCTCAGGTCCATGCCCAGGCACGCGGCGAACGAATACTCATCGCCGATCAACAGGTCGCACTCGGCCGCGATGGCGCAGTTGGCGTGACGCGCGGCATCCGGGTCGGGATGGCTGTTCCAGAGGCTGGCGCGGTAGTTGAGATCGTAGGAGACCGCCACGCCGTGCCGGCGCGCGGCCCGCACCGCGGTGATCGCAGTCTGCGCGCTGTGCTCGGACAGCGCGGCGAAGATCCCCCCGGTGTGCAGCCAGCGCACGCCGTGCTGCCCGAACAGCGCATCCCAGTCGAACGCCGCCGGCTGCAGCTGCGAGGCCGCCGAGTACGCGCGATCGGACATACCCAGCGGCGCACGCACCCCGAAGCCGCGCTCGGTGAAGTTCAGGCCCATCCGGGTGTTGCGGCCGATGCCATCGTAGTCGCGCCACACGATCTGGCTGGCATCCACCCCGCCGGCCTGGATCAGCTGCTGGGCGAGCAGGCCGAGCTCGTTGCGCGGCAGGGCGGTGAGCACCCCGGTGCGATGGGCGAAGGTGCTGCACAGGCCGCGGGCGACGTTGTACTCGCCACCGCCCTCCCACACGGTGAACTGGCGCGCGCTGCGGATCCGGCCTTCGCCGGGATCGAAGCGCAGCATCACCTCCCCCAGCGCCAGCGCGTCCCAGCGCTGGCCGTTGTCGGCCGCAACCTGGAAGGTCTGGGCACTCATCGCGCCGGGCAGCCGAGCAGCGCCAGATCGATGCCCTCGGCCATGCGCCGGTAGCCCTCGTCGTTGGGATGCAGGTGGTCGCGGGTGATGTCCTCGGGCAGGTTTTCCGGGTGGGACGGATCGCGCAGGATCTGGTCGAAGTCGATCAGGCCATCGAAGCCGCTGCGGCCGCCGCGCATCCAGGCGTTGAGCGTGGTGCGGGTGGCGGCCGCGATCGGCTCGTAGCGGTCGGAGCCACCGAACGGCGTGATCGTGGCGGCAATCGGGCGGATGCCGTTGCTGTGCAGGCGTTCGGCGATCTGCCGGTAGCCCAGCACCATGTCCTCGGCGTTGCGGCCGGCCACGGGTGGGGTGCCGCCGTCGTGGCGGATGTCGTTGATGCCTTCGAACAGGATCACGCGGTCCACGTTCGGCAGTGCGATCACGTCGCGATCCAGCCGCGCCAGCGCGCTGTGGCTGCGGCCGTGATCCATCACCTTGTTGCCGCTGATGCCGGCGTTGACCACCACGACCTGGTCAGGGCACGCCTGCTGCAGACGGGCCGACAGCAGTGCCGGCCAGTCGCCGTTGCTGCCGCGGGTGGCGGTGGCGCCTTCGGTGATCGAGTCGCCCAGGGCGACCACCACCACCGGCTTGCTGGCGCGTTCGGCGAGCACGGCGGAGACCACGTTCTGCCGGTAGGCGAGTTTGACCGCGTCGCCGACCGCAGCAGCGCGACCCTCGGCGATGCGCAGCGCGGTGCGGCGCACGGCCGGGCGGGTGGCCACGGGGAAATACAGGGTGAGCGAGACGTCGGCCAGCGCCGGCGCGGTGATCGCGACCGGGTCGCTGAGCAGCGCAGCGCCAACCGGCACCACGATCTCGCCACGCCCATTGAAGGTGACCGGCCTGGCCGCCGTGGCGGTGCCGGTGAGGTGGGCCGAGGCCCCGCCGATATGCAGCGGGGCCTGGCCGAGTTCATTGCTGATGCGGAAGCGCAGGGCGCGGGCCGAGCTGCCCAGGCGCATGTCCTGGCGCACGGTCTGGTTCGCGAACTGCACCGGGGCCTCGGGGGTGCCATCAAGACGGTCCGGCGCCGGCGAGGCGGTCCAGGCCGGCACCCAGACCTGGGCCTGGGCGGGCAGCGCCGCGGCGCTGGTGGCAAGTGCAAGAGAGAATGCAGTGATCCAGCGCAGCATGGCGGCCCTCCCAGGCGGTCAGCGGGTCAATCAGGAGAAGTAGGTGCCGCCATTGACGTCGACGTTGGCACCGGTGATGAAACCAGCTGCATCCGAGGCCAGGTACACCGCGGTATCGGCGGCTTCCTGCGGTCGGCCCTGGCGGCGCAGCGGCGTATTGCCGGCCACCGCGGTGCGCACTTCCGGCTTGGTGAATTCATCATGGAAGCGGGTGGCGATCATGCCGCAGCACAGCGCGTTGACGCGGATGCCGCGCGGGCCCAGCTCCTTGGCCATGGCGCGGGTGAAGGTCATCACTGCAGCCTTGGCGGTGGCGTAGATCGCCGCGCCCGGGCCACCGCCATCGCGGCCGGCCTGCGAAGCGAAGTTCACGATCGCGCCGCCTTCGGGCATGTGCGGCACCACCGCATGCGTGGTCAGGTAGACCGAGCTCATGTTGAGGTCCATCACCTTGTGGAAGAACGCCTCGTCGATCTCGGCCAGCGGACGGCGCTGGACCATGCCACCGGCGACGTTCACCAGCACATCGATCTGCGGGCCGAACGCAGCCTGGGTCGCAGCGACCATCGCGGCCACGGCCTTGGCATCGGTGACATCGGCGCGATGCACGATCGCGGTGCCGCCGGCGGCTTCAACCTGTTTGAGGGTCTCCTGCGCGCTGGCCTCGTCGTTGGCGTAGTTGATGCAGACCTTGGCACCGGCCGAGGCAAGCTTGAGCGAGATCTCGCGGCCGATGTCACGGCCGCCACCGGTGACGATGGCCACCTTGTCCTTGAATTGGGTCATGAAACACTCCTGTGATGCGTTGGGGGGAAAGGGAAGAAGAGGGCTCAGCGGCGCTCGACCGGGCCGTGGATTTTTTCCACGCGACCGGTGACCAGCCACAGCGCCAGCAGGGAGGCCGGCACCAGGGCCGCCACCAGGATGAAAATGGGTGCATAGGATTCGTGGGTCATCGCCGGCACCAGCCACGTGGTGATCAGCGTGCCGGCCACCGCGGCCATGCCGCCCAGGCCGGCGACCGAGCCGACCGATTTGCCACTGAAGATATCGCCGGGCAGGGTCTGGATGTTGCCGATGGCGATCTGGAAGCCGAACAGCACGAAGGCGATGGTCACCACGGCCCAGACCGGATCGGTGGCCAGCACCGCGCCCAGCAGCGCCGGGGCCATGATCGCGCCGCCCAGGGTGATCACCACCTTGCGGGCCTTGTCCACGCTCCAGCCCGCGCCGATCAGGCGCCCGGACAACCAGCCGCCGCCGAGGCTGCCGATCATCGCGCCGACATACGGCACCCAGGCGAAGATGCCGATCTGCTTGATGTCGAAGCCGAAGGTGTCGGCCAGGTAGAGCGGCAGCCAGGACACGAACAGCCACCAGATCGGGTCCAGGAAGAACCGCGAGATCAGGATGCCCCAGGTCTGCCGATGGCCCAGCAGCTGGCGCATGCTGGGCACGTACTCGGGGACCGGCACGGCGGGTTGTTCGGTGGGCGCATCCAGGATCAACGCGCGCTCGGCGGCGCTCACCCACGGGTGCTTGTCCGGGCCGGCGCGGTAGATGATCAGCCACGGCAGCAGCCAGATGAAGCCGATCGCACCGATCAGGATGAAGGTGCCGCGCCAGCCCAGCCAGAGGAACAGCACGGCGATCAGCGGTGCCGACACGATCGCCCCGATCGACGCGCCCGCATTGAACACGCCCTGCGCCAGCGCCCGCTCACGCGCCGGGAACCACTCGGCATTGGCCTTGACCGCGCCCGGCCACGCGCCGGCTTCGCTGATGCCGAGCATGGCGCGCACGATGCTGAAGGACAGGATGGAGTGGGTGACCGAGTGCAGCGCGATCGAGATCGACCACACCGCGATCGACAGCGCAAAGCCCAGCCGCGTGCCGATGATGTCGAACAGGCGGCCGAACACGAACTGGCCGGCGGCATAGAACAGCATGAAGACCGTGACCAGCAGCGCGTAGTCTTCCTTGGTCGCGCCGACGTCCTTGGAAATCTGCGGCCACATCACGGCCAGGGCGTTGCGGTCGATGTAGTTGATCACCGTGGCAATGGCGATCAGTGCCACGATCAGCCAACGGACATAGGTGCGGGCCTGGGTGGTGACCTTCATTTGCCGTCCTTGCCGGTGCGGGTGCCGGTATCGAAGCGCTTCCAGCCACCGTCCCAGCGCCAGCTGTGGCCGCCGCCGCTCACTTCATGCGATCCGCCCTTGGCCGGGTCATCGGCGATGCCCACGGCGAGCTGCTTGCCGCCGGCCAGGTCGAGCACCAGCACGTCTGCATCCTTGCCGCGGTAGTGGGTGAGGCGGTCGATGCGGCTGTTGGCGCCCCGCACGGTTTCGGCGGTGCCGTCGTACTGGCCATGGGGTTCGAGCACGCCGTAGAACGTGGTGGCGGCCTGGCCATCCACCCGCTGCAGCAGCATTGGCTCACGGCGCAGGTTGAACGAGGGATCATTCGCGCCGCTCTCGCCGATCAACGCGCGTGAGGGCGCGGTGCTGGCGAAACGGTAGGTATAGAAGCGGCCGTCCAGCAGCCAGGTCAGGCTGCGTGCGTCGCGGGTCGGCTCGCTCGCCGCATCGATCCAGACGTGCTGGTAACCGTTGGCCTTGCCCAGCACCGGACGTGCGGCGAGCGCGGACTGGCTCTTGAAGCCCACGTCCATGATGTGACCGTTGAAGTGCAGCGGCAGGTCATAGCGCGCGGCCTTGCTGCCGGTGACGCGCAGCAGATCCAGTACCACCGGCTCGCCCAGCGAGGGGTGCGAGAGCAGCGCCTGGGTACGGGTGAAGCTGACCCCGTCGTAGGCACCCTCCATCCGTGCCGAAGCGATCTGGGTATCGTCACTGACCGCGAACAGCAGCGGCGTCGGTGCCAGTGGCTGGCCCTTCTTCCAGTCGCCGCCGAAGTGGCTCTGTTCGTTCACCACCAGCGTGTTGTGCGCGATGGTCTGCCGGGCCCAGCTGCTGTTCTCCGGCAGGTAGATGCCACCGGCCTTCGCCTCGATGTTGAGGAAGCGCGCCGCGCCGTAATCGGTGACCACGCGCTGGCCGTTGTCGTAGAACAACCAGTTGAGCTTGTCGAAGTGGCCGTGGCCCATGCCCTGCTTGGTGTTCTTCATCACCAGCGCCTGGCCGTTCTCGCCCCCCATGCGCAGGATCGCCAGTGCGCCTTCGGTGCCGTCCGGGCCATCGCGCAGCAGGGTCGGTACGAAGGCAAACGGCTTGGCCTTGTTCTCCGCCAGCGCCTGGGCCACCTGCAGGCCTTCGGGCGAGAGCAGCACGCGCTTCTGTGTTTTGGCGACCGACAGCAGGCGTGCATCACCGGTCTGCGCGTAGGCGATATCGATGCCAGCCACCAGTTCCTCGGTGTCCAGGCCCTTGTCGAGAATGGCGTCGTTGATCGGGAAGAAGTAGCCGCCGTAGCTGCTCTGCACCAGCGCATCGACCGCCTTGAGCAGCACGCCGTCGCGGCGCTTGAAGATGCCGCGTTGCGGTTCGTTGCGCTCGATGGCGTTGGCGAACAGGATGAACGGGGCCAGTGCATAGCGCTGGTAGTACGGGCCTTCTTCGTAATACCCGTCCGGCGAGAACAGCTGATCGACCTGTTTCAGGAAGCCGGCACTGCCATCGCGCTTGCTGCCCTGCAACGCCTTGTCGACGTAGTTGGTGTCGCGCAGCACGTAGCCGGTCATGCCCACCGCAGCGACCGCCCAGGTGGCGTGGTTGTGGATCTTGTCGAAGTTCTCCGGCGTGCCGGACAGGAAGTCGGCCATCGCGCGGAACACGTTGTCGTCGATCGTCTTGCGGTCGGCGTCACTGAGCGTGTCGCGGATCGCGTCGTAGCCCTGCGCCGCGCTGACCAGCCACACCGAATCGTTGAGGGTCTGCCAGAACAGCCGGCCGGGAATCTGGCCGCGGCCCTGCGGGTGCGCGCCCAGGCCCGGGTAGAGCTTGGCGTAGCCCAGCAGCAGGTCGCGGGCGAAGGTGGCATAGGCCTTGTCGCCGGTCAGCCGATACAGCGCGCCGGCGGCCTGGATGGCCTGGTAATTGCGCTTGTGCTGTTCGTGCGTGTAACCGCCGCCCTTGTCCTTGGGCACCGGCACGTCGATGCCGGCCTTCATCATCGCGCGCACGCGCTGTTCGGCACGCTGCTGTTCCTTGTCGAACAGTGGCGAGCGCGCACCCTCGGCACGCATCTGCGTCCACTGCGCGGCGGTGACCAGCACCGGTGCGGTGGCGGACGCCGCGGGCGCCTGCCGGGCGGCGGGTGCGGCCTGCGCAGCGGGCAACGCGGCCCCGCCAAGCGTGGCGGCGAGCAGCAGCATCAGGGGCGGGGCGTGATTCATGGCAGGGCCTCAACAGGGGTATCGGACAGCAACGGCGCGGTGGCCGTCAGCGGGTTGTCGCCCATGCGCAGGGTCGGTTCCCCGACGCGATGGCTGAAACGGATGCGGCCGCTGCGGTCGAAGCGGTTGTCGCGGATGCTGGCGAACTGCACGCCATGCAGGCGCAGGCTGGTGTCATCGGCCAGCCCTGCCTGCTCGAACTGGTTGCCGTGCACCTGCAGCGCCGGACCGAAGGTGCTTTCGTCGGTGCCGCCGCGATACAGGTTCACCACCGGCCCGCCGATGCGGCGGAACGTGGAGTCCAGCAGATCCACCTGCTCGGCGTTGTAGGTGCCCAGGTCATCGGTCTCGGCGGCCGCGGCGATCACGCTGCCGGTGATGTCCTCCACCGTGACGTGGGTCAGTGCGATCCGCGCGGCCAGGCTGCCCTTGCCGGTGGCGATCACATCGAAGGCCTTGTTGGCGGTCAGCCCGTGTACGCGGCTGTCCTCGATGCGCAGCGTGTAGTTGAAGGCCTGGCTGCCCGGCGGCACGCGGATCACCGCATTGCCGGCGGCATCCGGGGCGAGCGCGCCGTCGATATCCAGCCGCGCCAGGCGCAACGAACCGCGCGCGCCGATCTCGAACAGGCTCGGCCGCGAGAACTGCACGCTGGCCTGGCCACGTGCGGGGCCGACCACGCTGAGCGGATGGTCCACCGCCAGCACCTGGCTCACGGTGTAGCGGCCGCGCTGCAGCTGCAGCCGGTCGCCCGGGGCACTGGCGGCCACGGCGGCGGTGAGGGTGTCCTCGCCCGGTGCGACCCTGCGCACCGCGCCGCTGTCCAAGGCGGTGGTCGGCAGCGTCTTGGGGTACCAGTCCACGCCGACCTGGTCGCGGGCAATCGGGGTCAGATCGCGCGGGGCACCGGCATCGATGGCGGCGGTGGGGTAGAGCAGGCCGTTGGCCGCGCGCTGCAGGGTCAGGGTCTGGCCGCTGACACCACCAGGAAAGCCGGCAGACGCGGCAGGGCTCTGCACATTGCCCGCGAAGCTGATGCCGGAGAGATCGCCCTGCGTGCGCAGCAGCTCGCGGTGTCCATCGCCGATGAACAGGTTGCCGGCGATGCGGCTGTTCACTGGCATCGCGTTGCGCTCCTCATCCAGCCCCGCGCCCAGCAACAGCGTGCCGACCTGGATGAAGCTGTTGCGTTCGATCACCGCGTGATCGATCTGCTCGTAGCGGTTCAACGGCGCGTTGTGGGTACCGGCCATCACGCTCAAGGCCGCGGCGAAATTGTCGCCGGCGATGCCTTCGAAGTAGTTGTCGCGCACCGTCTGGTTGCGATTGATCACGCGCACGCCGCCGGTATGCGCCTTGCCATGGCCGAGGAACACATTGCGTTCGACCCGGTTGCCATGGCCGTGACGCAGCACCAGTGAGCCGCGCGAGTCCTGGAAGACGTTGCCGCGGTAAGTGTTGCCGCCGGACTTGTTGGAGACGATCTCCACCTCGCCATCGCACTGCTCGAACCAGTTGTTCTCCACCACGGTGCGCGAATCGGACTGCGAATCGTGGCTGGTGCCGATGCGCATCGTCTCGCCGCCGTTGGAACCGAGGTTGGGGCGCGGGCCGAACCAGTTGTGGTCGATGCGGTGCTGGTTGTCCAGGCCGCTGGTGGCGTTGCGCACCACCACCAGGGTGGTGCCCGCATTGGTCTTGCCGACCAGCTGGTTGTGGTCGAAGCGGTTGTGCTGGCCGTACAGCGCCACCCAGTGATCGGACTGCTGGCGATCCGGCTTGTTGTAGCGGTCGATCACGATCCCGGTCACCCGGCTGTGGTTGGCCCACTCACTGGCTGACCGCCGGAACGACACCACTTCGCCACCCGGCGCCCAACCATCGCGGAAGACGAGGTTGGAGACCTCCAGGTGCTCACCGGCCAGACGCAGCTGGGACTGGCCGCTGAGAATCACCTTGCCGGGGGTCTGCGCCGTCAACTTAATTGGTTGACCAATTTTGCCGGATCCCCGGAAAAGCAGGTCCACGTCGCGCCAGACGCCGTCCGCCAGGATCACCATATCGCCGGGGGCGAGGGCGCGTACGGCGGTGGCATAGGCAGCAGCGTCGCGCACCAGATGATCGGCCGCCACGGCAGGGAATGCCGCCAGGGACAGGCTCAACAGCAAGGCCTTGGCCATGGGACGCCGCGCCAACGGCGCATGCGAGTGTTGCAAAGTCACGGGCTTACCCTCCCAGATGAACCGTGGCGACTGACGCGAGCCACGATCCTAACAGGTTGCCGTGCGCGAACGTCAACCACAATCGCATACCACTTTAGGCGCATGTGGTATGTGGTTTGCGCATTTTTCTGCTGCGTCCGCACATTAATTCCATGCAAAGTGGTCTGGACGGTGGTGCGGGGTAGACTTTAGTACCAATTCATTGACATTGGTTCATCAGTCGTGAATCTTCCGGATCGAATCCGTGTAATCGGACGATCCATCCTGGGAGGGAGATCACGATGTTGCATGACCGCCGTACGGCCTCACCACGAGGCCTCCGCCGCACCGCGCTGCACAGCGCGCTGTTCTATGCCCTGTGTGCCACCGCGGCCCTGCCGCTGGCCCACGCACAGGACGCCGATGCACCGGCCTCGCCGCCGGGGCAAGCCACCACGCTGGATCAGGTCCAGGTGACCGGCATCCGCGGCACCATCCAGACCTCGATCGACAAGAAGCGCGAGGAGACCGTGGTCTCCGATGTGCTGGCCGCCGACGACATCGGTGATCTGCCGGCGCTGTCGATCGGTGAAGCGATCGAAACGATCACTGGTGCCTCCACCCACCGCGAAAAGGGCGGTGCGTCGGAAATCTCGATCCGTGGCCTGGGCCCGTTCCTCGGTTCGTCCACCTTCAATGGCCGCGAGGCCACCAACGGCAGTGGCGACCGCTCGGTGAACTTCAACCAGTTCCCGTCCGAGCTGATCAACTCTGTGGCGATCTACAAGACCCAGCGCGCCGACTTCGTCGAAGGTGGCGTGGCGGGCACGATCAACATGGAGACGGTCAAACCACTGGAGTACGGCAAGCGCACGTTCCAGCTCGATGGCCGGGGCACCTGGCAGGACTACGATGACCGTCTGAAGGACAAGGACGGCGTCGGCTGGCGCGGTACCGCCAGCTACATCGACCAGTTCGACATGGGCAACGCCGGCAAGCTCGGTGTCTCCATCGGCGTGCAGGCGCTGGAAGGCAGCAACCCGGAAGAGATGTTCTCCAGCAGCTCCACCTGGGTGGCCTGCGATGGCCGTGAAGTGGTTGGCGCAACGCGCAACTGCACCCAGGTCAACGGCAACCAGGTCGCCAACGGCGTGCCGTATTACCTGGTGCCCAGCAGCCGCATCTACCGCCAGTTCATCGAGCACGACAAGCGCGATTCGCAGTTCGCCGCACTCCAGTGGCGGCCCAGCGATACGGTGGAAGTGAACCTGGATTACCAGCACTCCAAGCGCGATTACACCGAAGACCGCTCGGATCTGTCGCTGTCCTCGATGATGCGCAACCTCAACAACCGCGTCGTCACCGACGATGGCGCGCTGCTGCACCACACCGGCAGCACCACGGTCGATTCCACCGGCAATTTCCTGGAGCGCCAGGAGGAATACACCGGCGGCGGGCTCAACGTGATCTTCCGGCCGAGCCCGGCGTGGACGCTGTCCACCGATCTGTCCTACTCCAACACCGAGCGCGATCAGATCGAACGCAGCACCCGCCTGCGTGCCGGCCGCACCGACGTCAACGGCAGGCCGGTCGGCGGCATCAAGAACACCCGCTACGTCGATTACACCTATGACTACAGCGGTGATGTGCCGAGCATTTACCTGGATCCGGCGTTCGATGTGAACAACCCGGACAACTTCACCGATTCGGCGCTGGTGCGTCGACGTCAGCAGCACCGCGAGCACACCATCCGTGCCGGCCGCTTCGATGCCACGTTCACCCCGGAAAGCGGCTTCTTCACCGCGATCAAGGGGGGCCTGCGCCGCTCCGAGGCGACCTACACCGATTACACCGACACCGTGGATGTCACCACCACCAATGTCGCCGCGATCCGCGCTGCCAACCTGGCCTGCCGCCAGGCGTTCCCGCAGGACGATTTCCTGGCCAACGCCAGTGGCAACACCATCGACCAGTGGGCCAGCTTCGACAGCCGCTGCCTGTTCAAGGCCTTCACCGGCGTGGACGACACCGGGCTGAGCGCGGACCTGCGCAACCCGGCCAACAACGATGTCACCGAGAAAACCAGCGCGCTGTACCTGATGGGCGATTACAGCGCCGAATGGTTCGGCCTGCCGGTGACCGGCAACATCGGCGTGCGGGGTGTGCGCACCGAGGTGCGCTCGGTCGGGCTGCGCAGCGGCCTGGATGTGATCGACAATCCCGACGGCACCGTGACCCTGGAGCCCACCGGCGATTACACCTCGCAGGTGCTCAAGTCCAGCAATACCGAATGGCTGCCCAGCTTCAACGCGGCCTTCGAACTGCGCCCGGACCTGCTGCTGCGCGTGGGCGCGTATCGGGCGATGTCGCGTCCGGACCTGGCCGCTGAAGGCTTTGGCCGCACCTTCAACCTGGGCGAGGTGGATACCGAGTTCAACAGCGTGGGCGATGCGCTGCGCAGCATCACCGCCACCGGCAACCCGCGCGCCAAGCCGTTGATGTCGTGGAACGGCGACCTCTCGCTGGAGTGGTATGCCAACGAAGACACCATGTTGTCCGGTGCGCTGTACTACAAGCAGTTCAACGGCGGCTCGATGCCGGTGATCGTCAACGAATCGTTCGATATCGACGGCCAAAGCGTGACCGTGCCGGTGGAGCAGTTGGCCACCAGCGACCAGAAGAGCGATCTGTTCGGCGTGGAATTCACCGCCTCGCACAGTTTCTCCTACCTGCCGGGGATCTTCTCCGGGCTGGGCGTGAAGGCCAGCTACAACTACGCCGATTCCAACTTCAAGACCGAAGACCTGCGCCTGGGCGAGTCCACCGACCCCTCGACCGGCGTGGTGACCCCGGGTATCGTCGAGCCGGCCAATATCTTCGGGTTGTCCAAGCATGTGGCGTCGGCACAGGTGTACTGGGGCCTGGGCAAGCTCGATCTGCAGGCGATCTACAAGTACCGCTCCGACTATTACCAGCAGTTTGTCGGCGACCCGTCGCAGAACCGCTATGTGCGGGACAATGGCTCGCTGGACTTCCGCGCCACCTACAAAGTGAACAAGCACTTGTCGTTGTCGCTGTCGGCCAGCAACCTCACCGATGAGCCGCGGGTGTCGGATATGCCCATCCTCGGCAGCTTCCGCGAGTACACCACGTACGGGCGGCGGTATTATCTGGGGGTGCGCTACCGCTTCTGAGGTCAGTGGCGCGGTTTTTCCGACCGCGCCGCTCTCTGAAGGCGCGGTCGCGTGTCGGTCCCCAGCCACCTGTCAGCAGGCCTTTGATGATGTCCGAACCCCGTCTGTACCAGTCCATTGCTGCCGAAATCGTCGCGCTGATCGAGAAGGGCGAATTCCCGCCGGGCTCGCGCCTGCCGGGCGAGCGCGACCTGGCCGAACGCCTGGGCGTGAGCCGGGTGACGGTGCGCGAGGCGGAAATCGCGCTGGAAGCGCAGGGCCTGATCACCATCAAGACCGGCTCCGGCGTTTACGTGAAGGCCAAGCCGTCGCAGGCGCCGGGCGCACTGCCCGACGTCTCGGCGTTCGACCTGACCGCGGCACGTGCGGTGATCGAGGCCGAGGCCGCCGCGATGGCGGCCAGCCGCATCACCGATGCCGAACTGGAGGACCTGGCCGGCCTGATCGCGGCCATGGTCGACCCGAATTCGGGCGAGGCGGCGGCCAGCGAGGCGGATCGTCAGTTCCACCTGTCGATCGCGCGGATCGCCGGCAACCCGGTGGTGGAGCACTGCGTGCAGCTGATCTGGCGGATGCGCAACGAGCTGCCGCGGGTCAAGCAGGTCTACGCCAACGTCTGCCACAACGACGATGACACCCGCGACGAGGAACACACCCGGATTCTGGATGCACTGCGCCAACGCGACCCGGCAGCGGCGCGGTCGGCCATGCGCAACCACTTCCAGCGGCTGTTCGAATCGATGCTGGAAGCCACCGAGAATGAAGCGCTGGCCGAAATCCGCCGGCGTACCCAGCAGGACCGCGAACGCTTCATGGCCGCGACCGGGCACTGAGCCCGGGGCGTACCCGCGGGCTTACTCGCCCTGGTACTGCTTTTCTTCGACCAGCTGCGAGCCGGCGATGCGGTTGATCTCGTTCTTGACTTTGACCCGCTCGCCATTGGTGCCATAGACACCGCGCGCCAGCTGGATGAAGGCATCGTCGAACACCTGCGCTGCTTCCTTGTTGCGCAGCTGATCCTGGATCTCCCACATGCGCTCGTTGATTGCCTTGAGCTGCGTCTTCAACGCCTCCAGCCCCGGCTGGGCGCTTACCTGCTGCTGCCACAGCGGCCAGAGGCCCTCGAGTTCCTTGCGGACGTTGGCGTTCTTGCCCGCATCGGCGATGCGTTCGGCCTTGATTTCCAGGATGGTGATCTTGTCGATCAGCTCGCCAATCGATACCGGGGTCAGGATCGCGTCCACGCCATTACTCGCAACAGGTCAGAGCGGCCATGATACCGGGCACCACCCTGACGCAGGATTTACAGAAACGTTGCGCCGATCGCCCGGGTACGCCATGGCGGCGTTACGCCCCGCCTGACGACACTGTCGCTCTCGACGGCGCGGCCGTCATCTGGAGCAGGGCACGTGGTGGGTAAACCTTTGAAACAGCGCCTGCGCTGCGGCGCGGTGCTGGTGGGGCTGGTCATGAGTGGTGCGGCCGCGGCCGCGGTGGAGGGCAATGCGACGCTGACCTCGGACTACGTCTGGCGCGGCAGCTCCCAGAGCGACGGCGATCCGGCCGCGCAGGCCGGCGTGAAGCTCGGTACGGCCACCGGCTGGTATGCCTCGGCGTGGGGCTCGGGCGTCTCGTTCCGCCCGGACAACGGCGCGCGCAGCGAATTCGATCTCATCGCCGGCTGGAGCGGCGCGGTGACGCCGGACTGGAGCGTGGACGTCAATCTGACCCGCTACCTGTATCCCTCGACCACCGTCGATCTGGACTGGACCGAGCTCAACGGCACGGTGACCTGGCGGCAACGCGCGTGGCTGCAGGTCGGCGTCTCCGACAACGCGTTGGCCGGTGGCCACGGCGGCACCTATGCGCAGCTCGGCGCGCGTCTGCCGCTGGGCGGGCAGTGGCGCATCGAGGGCGCGGTGGGCCATTACTGGCTGGACAGCGCGCAGGCCGAGGATTACCTGCACGGCCAGCTCAGCCTGGTGTGGCGGGTGCACGGGCCGTGGGAGCTGCGGGTGACCGGGCATGACACCGACGGTGCCGCGAAACAGGTGTTCCCGGGCAACGCGGGATCGCGCGTCGAGGTCGCGGTACAAACCGCCTTCTAACGTAGCGTCAACCCGGGTAGAGCCGACCCGTGGGGGGCGGGGCCCGGGGGGCCGCCCAGCCGCCGACCCCCCGGCCGCGCGACCCGCCGAACACCCCCCCCCCCCC